>CAZZHQ010000085.1:0-10550 GCA_964654015.1 uncultured Dehalococcoidales bacterium
ATCCTTCGGTCGCTTGCGCTTCCTCAAGGATGACAGTGCAGGGTGTTATTCCTGCTAAACCTGTGCCTGCGAAACCTGTGCCGGCGAAAGCCGGTAGCAGGTAGCAGGAATCTATCCGGGTATTCGCAACAGCGAATGCAGGTATCCAGTCTCCCGTTACCATTCCTGCGAAAGCAGGAATCCAGAAGGGGAGGAGGAAAGGAGGCAGCCTGTTTTGAATTTTGTATTTTGAATTTGTTTAGTATTTAGTAATTAGGATTTAGAGTTTTGCATTCTTGCATCTCTTTGTCATTCCTGCGCAATGACGATAATAAGCATGGCATAGAACGAAAGCCTTGAGCCATGATTTAAGCCTTATTTAATATCGGCGTGGTAGCTTTGCAATGACCTGATCGCGGAATCTCCCTTGCGGTGGGCGGCGATGCCCCTTGCCGCTGCCGAGGCCGCTGCCAGTGTGGTGATATAGGGTATCCGATACTTGATAGCCGTCTTCCTGATATATGAATCATCGTACTGGCTCAGCCTACCGACAGGAGTGTTAATTACCAGTTGTATCTCCCCGTTCATTATGCCATCTACTATGTTGGGGCGTCCTTCGTGCATCTTCAGGATAAACTCGGATTCAATACCTTTACTGTTGAGAAACTCGCGGGTACCCTGGGTGGCTTTAATCCTGAAGCCAAGCTCTTTAAATTGCTGTGCCACATCAAGCAGAGTGGGATCATCTTTGAGGGAGACAGTTATCAGCACTGTGCCACTATCCGGAAGCATTTGCTGTGCTGCCTCCTGCGCCTTGAAGAATGCCAGTCCGAATGAATCGGAGATGCCCAGCACTTCGCCGGTGGAACGCATCTCCGGGCCCAGAACGGGGTCCACCTCGGGGAACATGTTGAATGGAAACACCGCTTCTTTAAGTCCAAAGTGCGGGATGGATTTGTGGGTGAGATTAAGGTCCTTAAGTTTACGGCCAAGTATGACCTGGGTAGCAATTCGTGCCATGGATATGTTACAAACTTTAGAGACCAGCGGCACTGTCCGTGAAGCCCTGGGATTTGCTTCCAGCACATATACCATATCTTTAGCTATGGCATACTGCATGTTCATCAGTCCCACCACGTTCAGCTCTTTTGCTATTTTTTTAGTATAGGTGTTGATGGTTTCGATGTGCTGTGGTGAAATGCTTATTGGCGGAATTACGCAGGCTGAGTCGCCTGAATGTACTCCGGCAAATTCTATATGCTCCATGACTGAGGGCACGAAGGCATCACTGCCGTCAGCGATGGCATCCGCCTCACACTCAAGGGCATTTTCCAGGAACTTGTCAATCAGGATGGGACGGTCTGGCGTGACGCCCACGGCGGCGGCCATGTATTCCACGAGCATTTGAGCGTCATGCACAATTTCCATGCCACGTCCGCCCAGTACATATGAAGGGCGCACAATCAGGGGATAACCTATCTGCCTGGCTATGGTCAATGCCTCCTCGATGTTGATAGCCATACCTGATTCTGGCATTGGGATGCCGAGCTTCTTCATTATGTTACGGAAGCGGTCGCGGTCTTCAGCGAGGTCGATAGTCTCGGGCGAAGTTCCCAGTATTCTGACCCCGGCACGTTCCAGTTCAGCGGCAATGTTCAGTGGGGTCTGCCCACCGAACTGCGCTATTACTCCTTCAGGTTTTTCTTTTTCGTAGATACTAAGTATGTCTTCAACTGTTAGCGGCTCAAAGTAGAGCTTGTCCGAGGTATCGTAGTCCGTGGAGACGGTCTCGGGATTGCAATTGACCATGATGGTCTCGTAACCCTCGTCCCTCAGTGTGAAAGCGGCATGGACACAGCAGTAATCAAACTCTATTCCCTGGCCGATACGGTTGGGTCCGCCGCCAAGCACCATGACCTTTCGCTTATTGCTGCTGCTGGTTTTATCGACAGCATTATACGTTGAGAAATAATAGGCGGCATTGTCCACTCCGCTAACCTGTACAGGCTCCCATCCTTCAACCACGCCAAGCTGAATTCGTTTTTCGCGTATTTCATTTTCAGGCACGCCAACTAATTGCGCCAGGTAGCGGTCACTGAAACCGTCCTTCTTGGCTTTAGTAAGCAATTCATCAGGAATAGTTTTCCCCTTGAATTGAAGTATTTCCTCTTCCAGTTCAACCAGCTCTTTCATCTGCTGTATGAACCAGGGCTTGATATAGGTCTTGCGGTACAAATCCTGCACATCTGCTCCCTTACGAAGGGCCTCGTACATGATGAACTGCCGTTCACTGCTTGGCTCGTTGAGCAACTCCATCAATTCCTCTAGTGGTTTCTGATGGAAGTCTTTAGCGAAGCCCAGTCCATAGCGTCCTGTTTCCAGCGAGCGGATTGCCTTAAGGAAAGCCTCTTTATATGTCTTACCAATGCTCATTACTTCGCCCACGGCTCGCATCTGGGTGCCGAGCTTGTCCTCTGCTCCCTTGAATTTCTCAAATGCCCAGCGGGAAAATTTGACCACAACGTAGTCGCCCGATGGCGTATATTTTTCGAGGGTTCCATCGCGCCAGTAGGGGATTTCATCGAGGGTTAATCCGGCGGCGAGCTTGGCAGAAATCAGAGCAATAGGGAAGCCTGTAGCCTTGGATGCAAGGGCGGATGATCGTGACGTCCTGGGATTGATTTCAATTACTACCACGCGGCCAGTTTTGGGGTCGTGGGCGAACTGGACGTTGGTACCCCCGATGACCTTAATGGCTTCCACGATGCGGTATGAATATTCCTGTAATTTCTTTTGCAATTCAGTGGAGATGGTCAGCATGGGAGCTGTACAGTACGAATCACCGGTATGCACTCCCATTGCGTCCACGTTTTCGATAAAACAGACGGTTATCATCTGGTTTTTTGAGTCGCGGACCACTTCCAGTTCAAGTTCTTCCCATCCCAGCACCGATTCTTCTACAAGTATCTGATTGATAAGGCTTGCTGCGATGCCACGACTGGCAATGGTACGTAATTCCTCCAGGTTATATACGAGGCCTCCACCGGTACCGCCCATGGTGTAAGCGGGACGGATAACCACCGGGTAACCGAGTCGTGAAGCGACCCCTTCTGCCGCTTCGACACTGTATACCGCTTCGCTCTGAGGCATGTCGATGCCCAGGCTGTTCATGGTTTCCTTGAAGGCTATACGGTCTTCACCGCGGGTGATGGCGTCGAGTTCCACGCCTATTATCTTGACACCGTACTTGTCGAGCACACCCGCGCGGGCCAATTCTGCGCTGAGGTTCAGTCCTGACTGTCCACCGAGGTTTGGCAGCAAAGCGTCAGGTCGTTCCTTATCGATGATTTTGGTCATGGTTGCCAGGTTGAGCGGCTCTATGTAGGTGATGTCTGCCGTTTTGGGGTCGGTCATTATGGTGGCGGGGTTTGAATTGACCAGTACGATTTCGTAGCCAAGTTCCCTTAATGCCTTGCAGGCCTGTGTGCCGGAGTAGTCGAATTCACATGCCTGGCCGATAACGATGGGACCTGAGCCTATTATCATTACCTTCTTGATGTCGGTCCTTCGTGGCATAAATCACCATTCCTTCCAGCCTCCCAAAGGACAGCATAATAGGCTTGGGAAACTGTCATTTAGAAAGTAATTGTACTGTATTCTTATGAAAAATGCACATTTTAAGATTCTGCTCTTTGAAATCGCCTTCCCTCTCCCCTTCCCAGTAATCTTTAACTTTCTATGTCCTTCCTGCTAAACCTGTACCTGCGAAAGCAGGTAGCAGGAATCTACCCGGTGGATGGGCATGGGTCATTAAGATTTGGATTTAGGGCTTGGTACTTACGGCTTGTTTTGAATTTGGTACTTTGAATTTGTTTAGAGCTTAGAACTTAGTGTTTAGTATTTTCCTGGAACTTGGATCAATAATGAAGAGTCGCAATGAGCCATGAGTGACCATCGTCATTGCGAGGCAGCTTAGCTGCCGTGGCAATCTGGGTGGCGAAGCGGGATGAGATGGTGCGGAGTCATTAAGATTTGGATTTAGGGCTTGGTACTTACGGCTTGTTTTGAATTTGGTACTTTGAATTTGTTTAGAGTTTAGAACTTAGTGTTTAGTATTTTCCCAGAATTTGGATCAATAATGAAGAGTCGCAATGAGCCATGAGTTACGGGTTGCGTAGACATTCATCACGATTATCAATATTGCGCATGGTGAGGGTATCTCCATGGCGCTCGAAAGTCATGCGGTACTTTTTGTCGACATATGCCTCATAAATTCCGGGCGCTCCCTCTACTGGATGGCTACGTAGTCCCGGGTGCCGAAAATCTGTATCGAGAAGTTTCAATGTTTCATCGGAACATATAATCTGTCATGTCGATGACTTTATTCTCACCTTCAGCACATCCTTTCTCTGCGGTTAAAAAACCTTACCTACACAACCATTCCGACGGAAGTCGGAATCCAGTCATGATAAAATCTCTGCGTATAAATCTTGCCATTCTGGATTGGCTTTTTCAATCAATTCTAACTTCCAGCGCCTTTTCCATTCCTTAATCTGTTTTTCACGTTGAATGGCGCTTTCACGTTCAATACATTCCTCAAAGTTAACAAGCATGTGAACACCATATTTCTTGGTAAACCCCTCTACAAAATCGTTTTTATGTGCATAAACACGTTGCGGAAGGTTACTAGTAAAACCCACATAGAGAGTCCCGTTGCGCTTGCTTGCAAGAATTAATAGTTACTCATTTGTTAACTGGATTCCGTTTTTCAACGGAATGGAACATATTTACTGTATAACTAAAGTATCTTATTATCTGCATCCCCAATGTGTTTCCGAGGTTTTTGTCCGAATTCCACAATAAACCTCGTAAACGCTAATAGAGGCAAGCCGCTTATCAATCATTATGGCACTCTCTATTTCAAGAGTTCAATGTCTTATCTACTTTCCGCTGTATACTTTTAGAAACTTGGGTATACTGCTGCGAAAAGTGACTGGTGATTTCAATGGGCATTGTCTATTGCTGCGCTACTATCTGGATTCTTTTTACTGTTTTTGTGAAGAAAGGATATGGCGTCTTCAGCACCAGGGAAACGCTGAACATTCCCTGTGCGGATATCCTCTTCAGCTTTCTGCTCCCCTTTCTGCCATCGATCTGTCCAGAACCAGGCCTGCTCTTTATCTACCAGTTTCTTTACCTTGAGCATAATCTCCCCATTCCTCACTTGTACACTAAGGAAGTCACCTTCCTCTATGTTTAGTTTTTTCCTTACTGACTGTGGCAATGTTAGGGGTGGAAAGGAACCGTCAGTTACTTTCTCCGCAGGCGCGGAACCCACATTGGCACTTCACTCATATATTGCTGGTACTCCTTGCCAAAATGCGCAAGCAGTAATTTTTCCTCGTAGCGCGAGAGGTAATGTAAAAATACTATACCGATAAGCCAAACCACAGCAGCAGCCAGGGATATACTCATCATCAGCAGACCTGGATAGAGCAGAAGCTCGCTCAGGTAGATTGGGTGGCGAACGACGCCGAAAACGCTTTTCCTTAGCACAGCGGGTTTCTGTCTCTTTTCGCCGAACACGATGGACAGGCCTGTTCGTGCCAGGTAGGCCGATAGTACCAGCAAAATGATTCCAACAGGGAGTCTGAATCCAAGCGGAACAATGCCGTTTAGCGCTGTTGTGTACTCGAGAAAGAATGAGTCAGCTATCCAGACTGAGAAAAACAGACACGCAAGTATCGCCTGTCCGGCGTCGCCAAGTTTATGCTCGCCGATAAGGTCATCCCGGTGTTTTCGTACCTCCATCTCCTCTTTTCTGCCAGGCATGTTCTTCCTCTTATACTATTCTAATCGGAATTCCCCATGTTGGAGAAACTATAAAACTATAGCAATGAATATAACTATTTTTCAAGCTATTATTACTTAAACTGCATGAAACAGACAATCGTAAAATGAGCAAGGCTATGGGCTTTATTAACCCAACCCCTGCAATCTTTATAACGAGTAAGAGCTCTGCCATAATCCAGTAAGAAACTGGCAGACATTAACGCCAAGTACCCTGGTATCATACCCCCCTTCCTGCACGACGAGGGTCGGGAAACTGAGGGAGCCGATCAATTTACCGATGGACTCAAAGTCCTTAGATTCCAGGCTCCAACTGCCGGTTGGGGCTTCCTTCTGTCGCATTGGTTCACGAATTTGATTTAGCATTAACAACCATAAGTTAACTTATGCACGGATTATGAATTTCATAAAACAATTTGATATAATCATGCCTTAAATTCTTTTGTCATAATTCGAACGTGTAGTGCATGCATATTTTCAATTTTTTAAACCCTCGCCCAACTATTTCTGAGCGAGAATTATCTACAGGTCTACGCTGGTTTACGTTAGAAGGAACAGCCTCTTTAGCTTTATTTAGTATTACTACAAGTGGCTTCCTCGTCGCATATGCGCTGGCTTTGGGTGCTAGTAATTTCCATATTGGCGTTTTAGCAGCACTCCCCTTCATTATGCAAATACTGCAATTACCAGCAATCTGGCTGGTAGAAAAAGTTCGACGGCGTAAAGCAATTGCCATAACTTCCTGGTTCTGGGCACAGGCATGTTGGTTCCCTATTGCACTTATTCCTATATTTATCCAGACTCCGGGCAGTCGAGCAATATCTTTACTTCTGCTTCTGATGGGGATTCGTGGTGTAATGACTTCCGTTACGAATTGTAGCTGGAATAGTTGGCTTCGTGACTTAATACCGCAACATATCCTCGGGCGCCTCTTCTCAAGACGACAGATATTTGCAACCATTGCTGGTATAATTTTCAGCCTCGGAACTGCCACGTTTATTGATTACTGGCGCACCCAAGCGCCTGTCGAAAATATGATACTGGGTTATACGTACGTGCTTCTCTTTGGTGCCTTATTCCTGGGAATGTCCAGCGCTATATTTATGTCACTCATGCCTGAACCGCTGATGATGCCAATACCAGAATCGCAGCCATCTATATTAACGAGACTGGCCGCACCATTGAGAGATAAAAACTTTCGGCAGTTAATACAATTCCTGCTGTTCTGGGGCTTTGCGTCAAATCTAGCTATCCCTTTCTTCGCGGTTTACATGCTTCAGCGTCTGGAATTCCCATTATCATGGGTTATTGCCTTGAGCATTTTAGGCCAAATGTTTAACCTTTTCTTTCTGCGTGTATGGGGGCGCTTTGTTGACCGATTTGGGAACAAGGCAATCCTCTCACTTTGTGCCTCATTATACCTCTTAGTTATTCTGGGCTGGATATTCACCACAATGCCGGAGAGATATTTTCTTACCGTTCCTCTCCTAATTGTATTACATATATTTGCTGGAATCGCAACTGCTGGAATAACAATAACAGTAGGTACTATTGGCTTGAAACTATCGCCTTCAGGACAGGCAACACCCTACCTGGCAGGAGCATCGATTGCTACTAACCTTGGTGCTGGTCTGGGGCCCCTTCTAGGAGGATACCTGGCGGATTATTTTAGTGTTCGCCAGCTCAACTTGACGTTTACTTGGATTGACCCGCTGGGCTCTATTCGGATTCCGGCTCTGAGTATTATAGGGTTTGATTTTCTGTTTGGCATTGCTTTCATTATAGGAGTGATTACTTTAAGCACCCTGGCAACCATCCGGGAAGAAGGAGAGGTGAGCCGTGAAGTAGTGTTGGAGTCATTAATGACACCAACAAGAGAACTATCACGCCCGATGAGTTCCGTACCGGCATTTAACCTCTGGGGCAATTTCCCTTTCGGTAACTTGAAACGAGTACTGGTGCCAGGTTTAGATGTCGCTCTTGGTGTTACTATCTACCAAATAGCTGAGATGGCAAAGGTAGCCACCCTGGCTGCAGTACGTGGTCGAAAAGTGACGAGCAAACTGGCTAAAACACTTGAAAACGGTCTGGCTATGATCTGGCAGGATAAGCAAAAGGTAAAAATACATGGCATTGAGATTGCGCGACAGGTGGCACGCGGAGCGATTCACGCAGTAGATGAGAAAAGTCTCGATATAAAGCAGATGGAGAATATGGTGGTAATAGGAGTGGTAAAAATCGTAGGTAAAGCAGGAGTAGATCCTGCAGATGCCATATTTGGAGCCAGCCAGGGGATCATCCAGGGAGCAGCCGAAGTAAAGATAGACCTTGGTGTAGCTACACTTGAGACAATAGCGGCGGCAAAGAAAGTAGCAGCACAAACTGGCTTATCCGAAATATTAGCCGTGTCCAGAGCGACTGAGGGCGCGTTGCAGGCGGCTAAAGCTATTGGTATAGATGCATTTGCACAGGTACAGCTTGCTATTGAAGAGGATCACCTCGCTAACCAACCCCTGCAATCTTTATAATGAATAAGAGCTCTGCCATAATCCAGTAAGAAACTGGCAGACATTAACGCCAAGTACCCTGGTATCATACCCCCCTTCCTGCACGACGAGGGTCGGGAAACTGAGGGAGCCGATCAATTTACCGATGGACTCAAAGTCCTTAGCCTCCAGGCTCCAACTGCCGGTTGGGTCTTCTTTAGCTGTGTCCAATCCCAGAGGGACAACAAGAAACCTGGGTTCGAACCTGGTAACACGCTTTAGTGCATCACGTAAAAAGCTCCGGTAAGTTTCGCCATCAACACTTTCAGGTAGAGGAATATTTATATTGTAACCTTGCCCATTACCTCTTCCTCTTTCGCTGACAAAGCCGCTGAAATAAGGGTAAGCGAAGCTGGGATGGCCGTGAATGGATATGGTCAGCACGTCAGAACGTTCGTAGAATATCTCCTGCTGGCCGTTACCATGATGGTAATCAATATCAAGGATGGCAATTTTACCGTAATGGCTAAGGTGTTCGGCAGCAACAGCGCCGGAATTGAAATAACAAAAGCCACCAAAGGAGCTGGGCTCAGCATGATGCCCGGGTGGCCTTACCAGGGCATAAGCCAGGCGATAGCCTTCAAGGAGCTTTTTCGCCGCGGTCAATGTGCAGTCCACCGCCCTTTTGGCTGCCAGATAGGCGTTGCCGTTTATCGGCGTGAAGGTGTCAATGCAGTAATACCCGGCGCGTATTGACAGCAGTTTTGGAGGGCGTGCCCGGTTTCGAACAGGGAAGACGTAAGGGTAAATAGACGTCCCTGGTTCAAGATTGATACATACCCTTTTCAGATAGTCAACAAACCCCGCATTATGGACTGCCTTGATGTATTTTTCCGAAAAATGCCGGGGAGCCACCTTTTGAAATAGTTCGGTCTTATCAAGCTCCTGCAAAATCGAGTCTATCCTCACAGGGGATTCAACGTAACCGCGCTCTTCCACATGGTGAATACTATGGCGATCATTGATGACAAGCATGATACGCTTGTCATCCGGTATGGAACGTTTTAGAGGAGGCGGGATTTTTTTCACGTACCTGGGCTCTCTCAGGCGTACAGGGTCATCCTGAAAAGAATCAACCACCATTTCAACGTAGGCACGGGGGCATACGCCTCTATATTTCCGCTCGAGTATTGCCTTGACAATCTCCCTGGCGGTATCACGGGGCAGCCTAATATCCTGCCCCAGGTCATCAAAGACCAGGTAAGGGGGGTTATCATCACCAGGTTGTAGAGGGGTCTCATAGGCGGTGTTTACAACAGGGCGGGCACCATATCTTTCATAGAAGCGCAGCCGTGCCGCGTTTTGTTTTCTGATTTCAGGGTTGCGGCTTAACAGGGGAGCATCGGGAAGACTTTCAAAAAAAAGGCCGATAGTACCCATGTCAAGTGCTTCAGCACGCACCCTCTCGTAGAGAGCGCCGCCAATACCACCACCCATCTTTTTTCTGGAGGTGGAAATATAATCGAGGTAACAGAACTTCAAGGCCGGCACATGGAACAGGAGGGCGAATCCATCTATTTTCCCCTTTGAGCCTTCGGCAACAAAGAGAATAGAGCGGAAACGATACTTCATTGGATTACTGAGTTGTTCGGGTAGTTTTGCTATATCTCTTTTTGACAGGCCTGGGAACTGGGTCTTTAAAATATTCTGAACCTGTGCTATTGCTCCCTCATTGGCTGGAGTAATGTTATCGTAGACCCGGCGAATCCTAAACATAAGTCAACTCCCTCTAAACTATAAACACATGATATCATCACAGTAGCTTTTGCAGTATAAGCTTATCGTCATCAGGGGCGTAGAAATCGGGGATGCGGCAGATTAACTTGTAACCGTGATTGATGTGAAAGCGCTTCGTTTTTTCATAATCTGGAGTGGAGGAGGTCTCAATGATGGTCATCCTTCCTTTCAGTTGCCTTATTTCTTTCTCTGCTGCCTCCATGAGAGCAGTACCCAGGCCTTGTCCCTGCTTCTCGTGGGTTACGGCCTGCCAATACATGTCCCAGGTACCATCGGTTAACGGGGTAGGCCCATAACAAATATAGCCAGCGACAACTGAGTTATCCTCGACTACCAGTACATAATATCCTGAGCTCTTGCCATCACGCAGGTAGCTATCGATGACCTCTTCCGCAACTTCTACTTCAGGCGCCGTGAATTCGGGCGTATTCTGCAGTA
>CAZZHQ010000086.1:0-10544 GCA_964654015.1 uncultured Dehalococcoidales bacterium
GTAATCTCAAAGAATAAAGCAAACTGGCAACAGTCCGGAACCATCGGCAATGCCGGTTGTCTCAGTTTTTTTCCCAGCAAGGTACTTGGAGCGTATGGAGATGGTGGCATGGTGGTTACCAACGACGAAAGCATTGCCGAGAAACTAATGATGCTGCGGAATCATGGTTGTAAGCAGAAGTATTACCACCTCATTCCTGGTTTCAACAGCCATCTTGATGGAATCCAGGCAGCTATACTCAATGTAAAACTGGCACATCTTGATGAGTGGATTAGTCAGCGCCGTGAAAAAGCCATGCTGTACCAGCATTATTTACAGGTAATAGAAGGAATCGAGCCTCTTGAAGTTGCCCCCTATACCAGGCATATCTTCAACTATTATACTGTCCGAATCGATAGCACTAAGATAAATCGTAATAAGCTGCGGGAATATCTTGCCAGCCAGGGCATTGCCACCGCAGTTTACTATCCATTGTCTCTGCACCTTCAGGAGATTTTCCATCATCTGGGTTATAAGAAAGGCGATTTGCCAGTAAGTGAAAAGGCACAGGATGAGGTTTTCTCGCTACCAATGTATCCTGAACTTACCGGGAGACAGATAAAAAATATAGATAAAGGTATTAAGAATGGTTTAGGGAATAGCCAAAATTGAATCAAGGTAATCCTGGAGGAAATAAGCGATGCTTGATATAAAAGGAGCTGTGGCAGTAATAACAGGTGGATACGGTGGTATTGGCATGGCTGTCGCCAGGAGTTGGGGTGAGAAGGGAGGAAAAGTTGTGCTTGCCGCTCGAACGCAGGATAGACTACTTAAAGCGGAGGATGAACTTCGAGCGAAAGGGGTAGAGGTGGTGAGCATAGCCTGTGACGTGACAAAGGAGAAAGACAATCAAGCATTGGCAAAGTATGCTGTGGAGACCTTTGGTGCAATCAATCTTGTTGTCCCTGCTGCTGGTATTATTGGGGACGGATTTCTTGTTTCGTTAGACAAGGAAACAGGTATGGCGAAATCGAAGATGCCACTATCGCAGTTCGAATCTGTTATCAATACAAATCTCACCGGAGTATTCCTTACGGTCAGGGAATGTCTTGAACAGATGATTAACCTTAACTGCAAAGGGTTGTTTTGCCTTATTTCCTCTGTGGCCTCTCTGGGCATTGCTGGCCAGATGAATTATGGGCCGAGCAAGGCAGGCATTGCAGTGATGCCTAAAGTGTTGACTGCTGAGCTATTCAGGAGGAAACTATCGCATAGGCTTCGCTGTGTGGCTATAGCGCCGGGCTTGGTGGACACGAATATGTTGGCGGGAATGAGAGAAGATATTCTTGGTAAATTGCTGGAACAGGTGCCGATTGGTCGCCTGGTTGAGCCATCAGAGGTAGCATCACTGGTTGTTGAATTGTATCGAAACGAGGCACTGGCTGGGGACACATATTATGTTCATGGAGGACTTCGTTTTGGCTCAATGGGTTAAAACCTATAGAGAGGACAGAGTCCAGGGTTGATATATAAAGGAAGATGAAAATAATTAGCGTTGTGGGAGCCAGGCCCAATTTCATGAAGATTGCCCCACTGGTAAGGGCAATAGAAAAGCACAACGCCAATCACAAATCATCGGTTACCATTGACCATTTACTGGTACACACAGGGCAGCACTACGATTTTGAGATGTCGCAGGTTTTTTTTCAGGACCTGGAACTGCCCAAGCCCGATTTTCATCTGAATATTGGCTCGGGAACACATGGCGAGCAGACCGGCAGGGTCATGATTGAATTTGAGAAGCTTCTTTTTCAAGAAAAGCCTGATTTGGTGGTAGTGGTTGGCGATGTCAATTCCACGGTCGCTGCTGCTCTGGCGGCGGTTAAGCTGCATATACCAGTGGCACATGTTGAAGCGGGGCTCAGGTCTTTTGACAGGGACATGCCCGAGGAAATAAACCGGCTTCTCACTGATGCAATATCTGATTATCTATTTACTCCTTCTTCTGATGCTGATGAAAACTTGAAACGGGAAGGCATTGCCAAAGAGAAGGTTTTTCTGGTCGGTGATATTATGGTGGACAGCCTGCTGCATAATAAGGCTAAGGCTTCGGAATCTGCTATTCTGCAGAAGCTGGGATTGGTTCATGAAACTGGTGGCATGGTGCTACCGTATGCTTTGCTTACCCTTCATCGGCCCAGTAATGTAGATGATGAGGAGAGCCTGTCAAGAATTGTTGAAGCCCTGAGGGAGATATCGCAGAGGATACCCATAGTTTTTCCGGCACATCCGCGCACACGTAAGCAACTCAAAAAGTTTGGCATGGAGTATTACTTTAAAAACCTTTTGATTACTGGCTCTCAGCAATCCCGTCATTACGAGGAGCGAAGCGATGTGGCAGTCTCAAACTACTCATCTAACTCAACGAACGTGAAGCAGGGCATTTATCTTATAGAGCCACTTGGCTACCTTGATTTTCTTAACCTGGAAATGAATGCCAGTTTTGTGATGACTGATTCAGGTGGCATCCAGGAGGAAACGACTGTTCTGGATATTCCCTGCCTTACATTGAGGAACACAACAGAAAGACCAATAACCGTAACGCAGGGGACTAATATACTGGTATGGAATGACACTCAGAAGATTATAGAAGAAGCGTTGAAGATACTGGATGGCAAAGGTAAGAAAGGAAGCTGTCCCGAACTCTGGGACGGCAGGACGGCGGAGAGAATTGTGGAAGTATTAGGCAAAGGAAGGTTATAATCAGTTAAAAGGAGGAAACTTATAGAGCACATAACCCAGCAAGGTGCATCTCTTTTAAGAGAAGGTCGTAGACATAGCCTATATTGAAGGGGTAAATATAGAACTGAAATTCCAAGGCATGCGGAGATAGTTGATGAGCTTGCAAGGAAAATCTGTAAGGATTTGAATATTTCTTTTATGAGGTAAACGAGGTGATACAATGAAGTTTAGAGCTGTGATCAAAAAAAGTGGCGATTGGTGGATTGGGTGGCTTATAGATTTACCTGGCGTAAATGCCCAGGAAAAAACCAGGGAGGAATTGTTAGAGTCGTTGAGGATTGGGGCTGAGGACTTGCTTATGGTCCCCGTTGAGACTGAGGAAGAGCAGGAATTGGTAAGCATTGAAGTGTGATAGCAGCTTACTTTCAGAGACTACCCGCTACACGCTACTCGCTAATCTGGGACGGCAGGACGGCGGAGAGGATTGTGGAGATGCCAGGCAAAGAGGACCGATAATTCGGTGAAAAATTTGGAATGAAAGTAAGGAATGTGATAAAACTTATCAACCAGGATGGCTGGTATTTAGCGAGGACTAAAGGCGATCACAGACAATATAAGCATTCTTTAAAGACCGGTTTAGTTACACTATTGCCGGGCATTTGAATGATGATGTCGCTAAGGGAACTTTAAAGAGTGTTTTAAAGCAAGCTGGCCTGGAAGAAGGAGGGAAAGATGCGTAGATATACCATAATTATTGAAAAGGCAGGAGATAACCACTCCGCTTATTGCCCTGACCTACCTGGTTGTATTGCCACTGGCTCTACAGTGGAAGAAACAACCCAAAGAATGAAGCAAGCCATAGAGCTTCATATTGAAGGATTGAGAATAGAAAAGATGGTTATTCCCAGCCCTTCTACTGAGGCCACTTCCATTGAAGTAGCAGCATGACGCAGGGGAACGAACTACTCCTGGCTCTTCAAGATACTGGACGGCAAGGGCAAGAAAGGAAGTTGTCCCGAACTCTGGGACGGAAGAACGGCGGAGAGGATTGTGGAGATTGTGGCCAATAAAACTAGTCCAGTCAGTATTTGAAATATGTTAAATTAATAAAGAATTCAAAATGGTTATTATTGAGGAGTTGGAGTCTTCCATGATAACAGAATATTGCTACTCCATTTTGCTTATTTGCAGTCATATTGACATATTAGAAGGCTATACGTAGAATACACGTATAAGGAAGTGCGTTATGCGAAAGAAACTGACTGTGACGGTTGATAAAGAAGTATACGATGGCCTTTATAAAATCATAGGTCCACGAAAAATAAGCAAGTTCATTGAGGAGTTGGTAAGACCGCACGTTGTTCACCCTGATATGGAATCAGCCTATGCTGAAATGGCGAGAGACAAGGGGAGGGAGAAGGAAGCTATGGAGTGGGCTGAGCTTGCTTTTAAGGACATAGACCATGAAACGGTCTGAGGTATGGTGGGTTAATTTTGACCCTTCCGTCGGTGAGGAAATCAAAAAGAAGCGTCCAGCCGTAATCATCAGTAACAATTCATCGAATAAGTTTCTAAATCGGGTTCAGGTTGTCCCTCTCACCAGCAAGACGGACAGGCTTTATCCTAGCGAGGCAGTAGTGGTTTTTGAAGGGAAGGAAAGTAAGGCTATGGTGGACCAACTAGCTACCGTCAGCAAGAAACGACTATTTCGCCGAGTAGACATTATTTCTCAGGAAGATATGCGCAAGATTGAGGAGGCTCTCAAAATACAACTGGATATTCACTAAAATATGAACTATAAAATATCAATCGAAAAGGGAGAGGATTGTGAAGATACTTGCAATGGGGTTATAAGAAAGGTGACTTCCCCATAAGCGAAAAAGCTCAGGATGAGGTTCTCTCCCTCCCTATGTACCCAGAACTAACTGAAGCACAAGCAACAGAGATTGCCAGAAAGATAAAAATGGTGCGCCGATAAAGGAGTAATTGAGATGAAAGCTTTAGTTTTAGCAGGTGGAAAAGGAACGAGGATGAAGCCTCTGACAAATACAATAGCTAAACAACTGCTCCCCGTAGCTAATAAGCCTATTTTGTTTTATGTCCTGGACCAGATCAGAGAAGCGGGGATTACAGATATCGGCATTGTCGTCTCTCCTGAGACCAGTCCATATATAAGGGAAGCCGTAGGCGATGGCTCAAAGTGGGATGCCACCATTACCTATATACCCCAAACTGAAGCTTTAGGTTTGGCTCATGCGGTTAAAACAGCACAGGCATATCTGAATGATTCACCATTCTTAATGTTTCTGGGTGATAATCTCTTGCAGGGCGGTATATCCACAGTTGTTGAGCAATTTAATAAGAACTCTCCCGATGCACTGATTTTACTGAAATCAGTGCAGGAAACTTCCAGCTTTGGCATTGCTGAACTGGATAAGGCAGGAAAAGTATGCCATATCGAGGAAAAGCCCAAAAATCCTAAAAGCGATCTGGCGGTTATAGGGGTATATATATTCTCTCCTGTTGTCCATGAAGCTATTGCTCATATTAAACCATCATGGCGAGGTGAGTTGGAGATTACTGATACCATACAGCAACTTATCGATACCGGAAAGGATGTCCAGAGTCACATATTGGAGGGCTGGTGGCTTGATACTGGCAAAAAGGATGACCTTCTGGAAGCCAACAGAGTTGTTCTTGATGACTTCCTCCAGCGCGATATAAAAGGCGAAATTGACGCCGCAAGCCAGGTGATCGGCAGAGTTGAAGTGGGATCAGAAACAGAAGTAGAAAACAGCACTATTCGAGGACCAGTATCCATTGCTGGGAAATGCCAGGTTAAGAACTCCTTCATTGGTCCCTTCACCAGTATTGGTGCTGGCACGGCGATTGAGAGTTCCTCCATAGAACACTCAGTGATTTTGCAGGGTTGTCGTATATTTAATATAGAGCGCCTGGCTGATAGTATTATCGGTAAGGGCACGGAAGTAACAAAACAGCAGCAGGGTTTCAAAGCGCTGAAACTTTTCCTTCCCGCCTTATCAAGAAACGCCTGAGAGATTTGCTTTATGAGCACCGTTCAAAGAATTGCCAAAAATACCACAGTGTTGCTCGTAGCTCAAGTTGCAAGCTATCTGCTGGCTTTCTTCTATATGATGTATACCGCCCGCTATCTAGGCCCGGCAAGCTTTGGCATCCTCTCCTTTGCTTTCGCCTTTACCGGGATTTTTGCCGTTTTTGCTAATCTCGGTCTTGACCCACTCATGGTAAGAGAAGTTGCCAGAGATAAAGCAGTAGCCCCAAAGTATCTCGCCAATGTTAGCCTGATGAAGATAATTCTGGTGGCTATTACCTTCGGCTTGATTGCGCTCACCATAAACCTTTTAGGCTACCCTGAGCAAACCATAAAAGTTGTCTATCTCCTAGCATTGTCAGTTACCTTCACCGCTTTCACTCAAATGTTTTATTCCATATTTCGGGCATTTGAGAGAATGGAATTCCAGGCAATAAACGGGATGTTAAATGCAGCCCTTATTCTTGGCGGAGTTATCTTTGCCATAAAGAACGGCTTCACTGTTGTTGGTTTCGCCTCTCTATATGTCATAGCTAGCATTATAAGTTTAGGATATAGCTTTACTGTAATGAAACTGAAATTTTCTAATCCAGCATCAGCCTTAGCAGCTAAGGTCATAGAATTCGATTGGAGCTTCTGGAAGCCGACAATAAAGGAGGCATTGCCATTTGGGCTAACGGTGATTTTCATTACGGTATCTTACTGGATAGACTCAGTAATGCTTTCTTTTATGAAAGGAGATGCAGCGGTCGGCTGGTATAACGCGGCTTATAGAATGGTGCTTGCCTTGGGATTTATCCCGATTGCCTTCAACTCTGCTATTTTCCCCATTATGTCAAGATTTTATATAACTTCTCAAAGTTCCTTGCAATTATCTATGGAAAAATATTTTAAGTACATGGTTATACTTGGCATTCCCATAGGAGTAGGTACAACGCTTTTAGCACCTAGATTTATCTCGCTAATATTTGGAGCAGAATATACTAACTCCACAATTGCCCTTCAAATCTTGGTTTGGGCGATGGTATTCACCTATATGAGCAGCTCCCCCTCGCGTTTGATTGAATCCTCAAATAAGCAGATGCTGATAACTAAGATAGCTGGAATTTGTGTCGCATTAAATGTGATCTTAAATCTAATCTTTATTCCGAAATATAGCTATATTGCAGCAAGTGCTACCACGGTAGTCACTGGCTTTCTTGGCTTATTGCTTGTTCTTATTTGGAGTATGAAAATTGGCCATAGCATTTTTCAAAAAAGATTTGCGGGCATTGTGCTCAAGGTCATAATCGCCAGCGTCCTGATGGGCATCTTTATTAGGTACTTTTATAGCTTAAATCTAATAGTGTTAATATCATTATCAGTGCTGCTATATTTTGTAGTATTATATGTGGCTAGAGGAATAGATAGGGAGGATGTAGCTTTAATCAGAAGAGCTGTAGGCAAGCGAGAATGAATCAATCGAAGGAAGCTGGGGCAATATGAAGACCGTTATTCTCTGTGGTGGGCGTGGGATGCGTTTGCAGGAAGAAACTGAATTCCGTCCAAAGCCGCTCATCTCAATAGGTGGTCGGCCTATACTGTGGCATATCATGAAAAGCTATGCTCACTATGGCTTTCGCGAGTTCGTGCTTTGTCTTGGTTACCGTGGAGAAATGATTAAAGACTACTTTCTAAACTATGAAGCCATGAGTGGTGATTTAACCATCCGCCTTGGTCATCAACACTCCTTAAATTATAATGATGCCCATAAGGAACAAGACTTTATAATTACCCTGGCTGATACTGGTTTAGAAACAATGACCGGTGGTCGAATAAAGCAGGTAGAGAGATATATAGATAGTGATACTTTTATGGTGACTTACGGTGATGGGTTAGCTGACATAGATATTCAGGCACTAGTGAAATATCATTATCAACATGGTCGGTTGGCTACGCTAACAGCGGTACACCCTGTTTCACGTTTTGGCATCATTACACTGGATGATAAATCAACAATTCTCAACTTTGCTGAAAAACCTCAAGCAACTGAATGGGTAAGCGCTGGTTTTTTCGTGTTCAACCGTAAAATATTTGATTATC
The DNA here is from genome assembly GCA_964654015.1 of uncultured Dehalococcoidales bacterium. Taxonomy (GTDB): domain Bacteria; phylum Chloroflexota; class Dehalococcoidia; order GIF9; family AB-539-J10; genus JAUUZT01. Next base: position 7,877 of record CAZZHQ010000086.1, read on the forward strand.
TACAAGGCGATGATTGTTTTCTGGAACGTAAACCTCTTGAAAGTTTGGCAAACGATGGAGAGCTAATGGCATATAAACATGAAGGCTCCTTTCATACTATGGATACATACCGCGACTATAAATTTCTTAATGATTTGTGGGATAAAGGACAAACACCATGGAAGAAATGGAAATAAAAGATACTTTCTGGCAAGACAGGCCTGTTCTGGTAACCGGAGGTACTGGATTTCTAGGTAACTGGCTGATAAATAAACTTGTTAAACTGGATGCCGACATTGTTTGTCTGGTGCGTGATTGGGTGCCACAAAGTGAACTGTGTCATACTCAGCTTGTTGAACAGGTGAAAGTTGTTCGGGGTGACGTCTGTGACCAGGCACTTTTAGAAAGAATACTAGGGGAATATGAAATCGATACTGTTTTACACCTTGCTGCACAAACAATTGTAGGAATCGCTAACCGAAACCCAATTTCAACCTTTGAATCAAATATCCGCGGTACCTGGACAATACTTGAGGCGTGTCGCCGTAGTCCCAAAGTTAGGAGCATTGTAATAGCTTCTTCCGATAAAGCTTATGGTTACCAGCAAAAACTACCATATAGTGAGGACAACCCTTTGCAAGGTCGCTATCCCTATGATGCAAGCAAGTCATGTGCAGACCTATTAGCCCAAGCTTATGCTATAACTTACGAACTGCCGGTTACAATTACCCGATGTGGAAACTTCTACGGCGGAGGCGACCTAAATTGGAATCGTATTGTACCAGGAACGATACGTTCCGTGCTGCGTGGTCAACAACCTGTAATACGCTCTGATGGCCAATATATACGAGACTACTTTTATATTGAGGATGGGGCTGCCGCCTATATTTTGCTGGCTGAAAAACTAGTAGATAAAGCAGCTTTATTTGGTGAAGCATTTAACTTCTCCAACGAGTCTCCAGTATTGGTAGTTGAGCTTGTGGAACGAATTTTGCAATTAATGGGATCTAACCTAAAGCCGGTCATCCGTAATGAAGCTAGTAATGAAATCCGTAAACAATATTTAAATGCACAAAAGGCACGCCAAGTTTTAGGTTGGCAGCCTTTATTTACCTTAAACGAGGGTTTGAAACAAACAATTTCTTGGTATACGGAATTTTTTGCCCATGAGCAATGCGGCTGATACTCTGAGAACACGGATTGACGACTTAGTTCGTGAGTACTACAAAGCTGCTTTCCCCACACGTGAGTTCATACCCGGGGAGAGTTCCATTCCCTACGCAGGTCGGGTTTTTGATGACGAAGAACTTGTCAACTTGGTCGAGGCAGGGCTGGATTTCTGGCTGACAACCGGACGTTTTGCTGCGCAGTTTGAGCGTGAATTCGCCAATTACTTCGGTCTGCATCATTCCCTCCTGGTTAACTCTGGTTCGTCTGCCAATCTTCTGGCAATATCTTGCTTGACTTCACCCAAGCTTGGTGCACGTCAAATGAAACCCGGTGATGAAGTCATCACTATTGCGTCAGGTTTTCCTACAACAATCAATCCAATTATCCAGAACCAATTAGTCCCAGTTTTTGTAGATGTAACAATACCTACTTACAACGTTGATGTGACACAGCTTGAAGAAGCTTACTCTGAGCAAACACGTGCTGTAATGTTGGCCCATACATTAGGAAACTCGTTTGATTTAACTGCTGTGGTAGACTTTGCCCAGAGGCACAGCTTGTGGCTAATAGAAGACTGCTGTGATGCTGTTGGCTCAACTTATAACGGTAAAAAAGTAGGTACGTTTGGCGATTTAGCTACTGTGAGTTTTTATCCTGCTCATCATATCACAATGGGTGAAGGAGGAGCAGTTCTCACGAACTCCTCTGTTTTTAACAAGCTGGTGGCTTCATTTAGGGACTGGGGACGAGATTGCTGGTGTGAGCCAGGTAATGATAACACCTGCGGGAAGCGTTTTAGCTGGCACCTAGGTGACTTACCCTATGGCTACGACCATAAGTATATTTACTCGCATATTGGATACAACCTTAAACTGACTGACATGCAAGCAGCAGTTGGCGTAGCTCAACTTAAAAAACTGCCATCATTCATTAAAGCACGAAAACATAATTTCAAAACCCTTTATGAAGGGCTGCTTGATTTGCAGGAATTTTTTATCTTACCAGAAGCAACACAAGGTAGTGAACCAAATTGGTTCGGCTTTCCCCTGGCTATACGCCCCGAAGCACCTTTTACCCGCAATCAGGTGGTGCAATACTTGGAGGAGCATAAAATTGCTACTCGTCTATTATTTGGCGGCAACCTGGTACGTCAACCAGCGTATCGCGACGTTCGATATCGAGTCGTAGGCAATTTAACAAACTCGGACTTTGTAATGAATCAAGTCTTCTGGATTGGGGTATATCCTGGGCTATCTTCTGAGGTACTAGAGTATATCCTGAAGATTTTTCATGAAATACCAGCGAGGTTACTATGAGGTGTTTTGTAACGGGTAGTACTGGCTTTATCGGTTCACATTTGGTGCGGCTGTTACTGAAACACGATGTTGAAGTCGCTGTATTGATTCGGCCAACTAGCAACCCTTGGCGGATTAAAGATATAATCTGTCGCCTACACACAATTAATGGAGATATTGTAAACATCGAGAATAGTGGTACAGCTATTCGGGACTTTGCCCCT
>CAZZHQ010000087.1:0-10492 GCA_964654015.1 uncultured Dehalococcoidales bacterium
GACATGGTCTTTCCTCTGCCTCTTCTTAAGCTCACTTGAAACAACCCTGACGATTTCCCTTACACTGTTTACGTTCTTTAACCTATTTTGTGCAATTCTAATATCGTACTTATTTTCTAGTGCTACCAAGATTTCTAAGGAGCTCAACGAATCGATACCTAGATCATAGAGATCAGAATCTAGTGTTATCTCCCTTTTATCTATCTCTCCTTCTTCAGCTATGGTATCGAGAATTTCCTGCTCTAATCTATTCATCATTCCACTCTTCTGGGTAGCTTCTTAACAATATCCATGTAGTGTCTTTTCCGTTTGAGATATTCTTTCTCGTTGTAGATTCCCTTAAATAGCCAAAGAAGTCCCTTTTCCAATTCTTCAATACTTATATTCTTAGGCCTGAAATTGATATCGAACATGGTACATCGATCCCAGTACGTATCTTTTAGCAGTCTACCTTCAGATTTAAGCCTTTTATACAGTGGAGTACCCGGGTAAGGTGTCAAAACAGTGGCCTGTGCTTCTAGTAATTTGGATTTCTCAATGAAGTCCTTAATGTCTCTAAAAATACTGGGTGTATCGCCGTCAAGCCCAACAATGAAACAGCCATTTACGCTTATGCCGTTTGATTGTATTCTGTCAATAGCCTCTAAATACCTGTCTAATTGCTTCAGTTTCCAGTTATGAACATCGATTCCATCCAGGCTATCTTTACTCGTGCTTTCCAGACCAATTAAAAGCTGATAACATCCGCTACGATACATCGATTTCAAGAGCTCTTCATCATCGGCTACAGAAATATCTGTTTCAGCAAACCACTTGATTTCAAGCGGTATTAGCTTCTCTAGAAAATCCTTTGACCACTTCTTGTCAACAAAAGTGTTATCATCGGCAAACTCTATAAAAGGTTTTAGCCATGCCTCTTTTATCTTTTTGATTTCATTAACTAGCAAGGCAACCGGTTTTTGTCTAAAGCCGCTCCCGAAGAGCTTACTGCCGGCACAAAACTCACAATCATGAGGACACCCCCTCGAAGTCTGGACAGTCAGCCTATTGTAGTTCTTCGGCTCGAGCAGATCATATCTTGGCATTGGAGAATTGACGAGATCATAAGTTCCAGGGTGCTCTTCTTTATAGAACGGTTGCAGACAACCATTCTTGAAATCCTCTATTATCTTAGGCCAGAGAGGTTCAGCTTCCCCAATGACAACACTGTCGGCGTATCTTTTGGCTTCCTCCGGTTCAGCTATTACGTGGGTTCCTCCAATAACTACTGGTATCCCGGCCTCTTTATATCTACCGGCAAGCTCATAAGCTTCGTAAATCTGAGCCGAATAAGAAGTTATCGCCACCAAGTCATAGCTAGGATTCAACTCTTTAACCTGGCTTACATCCGGAACCTCAACATAATCTACCTCGACATCATCAGGGGTTACAGAAGCCATTATTAGGAGAGAGAGACTGGGTAGCTGAGCAATAACTTTCCCCCTTGAGACAAACTGAGGTAGAGTCACCCCTAGCTTTGCAAGCTTTTCGTTTCTTACTCTCACTCCACTTAATGCCATCAAACCGACTTTCATGATTACCTCCTGTTGTTATGTCCAAAAAGCTTCACTTAGGTTTCTGGCTTAATTCAAAGAAGATACTTTTGAAATAATTACCTTTTTCAATAGCAGCACCAGGTGAATACACTTTTTTGAAAGTATTAAGGATCTCCTTTTCTAACTCGTGGGGGCTTATTTTCTTGGGCCTTATATTAACATCATAGAGAGTATAGTTTTCCCAAGGAGTATTCAAAACCCTACCTTCACTAAGCAAGGTTTTTCTGACTTCTGTGTGCGGGAAAGGGGTCAAGGCTGCAATCTGTGCTCCAGCTAAATGGTTGTCAATTATAAAGTCAGTCAGTTTATTAAAAACTGAATTATCGTCATTATCAAAACCAACTATAAATGTCCCAATGATGCCTATCCCATTACCTTGTATTGCTCTAATACCTTCGACATAGTTTTTTAGATGTTTGAACTTCCAGTTAGACGAATCTAACCCCATTAAGTTATCCTCAATAATACTTTCGAACCCTATCAGTAGAGCGACACAGCCACTTTTCTTAACGAGTCTGAGTAGGTCATTGTCATCAGCAACTGATATATCTGATTGCCCGATCCACTTTATTTTTAGGTCGACAACCTTTTCTAATAATTGGCAGGAATAATCTTTATCGCACAGGAGATTATCATCAGCAAAACCGATGAGAGCATGTTTCTTTATCTGGCGTATCTTCTTAATCTCGTTAATGACTTGGTCAATTGATTTGTGCCGATACTTAGACCCATATACTCTTGAGGCGCAACAGAAGCTGCAATCGTGCGGACAACCCCGGGTAGCCTGCACCCAGACAATCTTACATGGTTTTTTCCCTAATAGCTCATACCTTGGAACTGGGGATTCTTTGAGGTCGACTTCTTGCTGAGAGGCGTAAATGGGACTTAATCTATTGTGTCTAAAATCGTCTAATAACTTCGGCCACAAGTTTTCAGCTTCTCCAACGACAACACTATCAGCGTAAAGCTTAGCCTCATCAGGTAATACGGTGGCATGGATTCCTCCCAATATAACCTTAATATTTTCCTCTCTAAATCTTCTGGCAATTTCATATGCCCGGCTAGCCTGCTGAGTCACTGCAGTAATAGCAACCAGGTCATAACCTCGGCTGAAATCTATCTCTTCAATACCTTCGTCAATCAACTCGAGTTCAACATCATCTGGTGTTAAAGCACCTATAACCAGCAACCCTGAGCCGAGGCCAGACCAATATTGCCTATAGAACTCCATTTCTGGCGATTGCTTAAGGAAATCTTGAAACTCGGCATTTCGGCTCAAGGGGGGACTTTTAGGAGAAACGAGGGCTATCTTCATAGTTCAACTCTTGTGGCTAGAATATCATGCCTATGACTAGGATAGCGGTTCCAATCAGGAGCGCCAAAGCCGGGAGAGGGAGGAAGTACTTTGCCTTTCTAAAAAATGCTGCCGAAATGCAGGCAAGGGGAACGCCCACAGCTCCAAAAATCATTAAGGGCGAGCCGATGCTTTTGACATAAATAGGAATATCAGGGGAGCCCAGTTCTTTCCCATAGAGGATATTAATCACAGACAGGGCGATAAACGCTACATGAGCCAATCTGAGATAGCGGCGTGTGACAGAAGCGTATCCACCAAGCCATTTTTCCCCTTCTGCCCACATTCCGAGAGTCATTCCAGAAACGAAGCCAACACACATCCAGGCCCAACCAAACAGGATATTAATTTCTCCTAGAATCATGCTTGTATCTCTCTTCTAACGGCCCGCAAATAGAAAACAAAAAATACTATAAAGATGAGATCTGCAAAGCCAAAAACGGAGAAAATCCAGGGGAATTTCTCGACGAAGACATAATAAAATGCCAGCCCGGTATAGACAAGCTTGAAAACAATTCCAAGCTTAACTATATCGATATTTCGGTACATATTAAGGTATACAAAGAAAAAACCGACGCCCATGACAAAAACGAATGCGGCCGCTGCTTGAAAAAACGCCGGATAGTTAGGTAGGGAGATTTTAAAAATGTCTTTGAAAAAAAAGTTCAAAAAAACAAAGAAGCCAAAACCCAGAATGAAATCATATAAGGCTGCAATAAGAAATAGGTTCCGATAAGATTTTTCGTTTTTTAACGTTCGCTGCATTGTCTATATCCTCCTTTCTGCCATAAATACAAATACAATTAGCAATCAGTATTATACATCAAATGAATCCCGACACCAACGCGGCACATGATTCTGACATGCTTACTTAGGTTCAAGGTGTTGTTCCATAGAGATTTGGCCTGCGTCAGCAACGTAAGGTTTTCTAATTGCGGTGAGGTAACAAAATGAGTACATGTGACTAGATTAGAACGCACAAGCGGAATCGTGAGAAGATTTTGCAAATTACCTTTTCTTCCGCACTCAGGGACTTAGTCTGATCCCCTTGTCTTTCCAGATGATTGTGCCTCCGGCACTGACTCTCTGAATATATGACTCACCAGATGCCCCGGCTCCCCAGCTAACGATGGTGCCACCTTGTCCATCGAATGATAATGAATAGTTCCTGGTATCTCCATTGATGACTCTTATTCCGCTACCCGCCCACATAAGCTTCCCTGCAGAGTCTAGTTTCTGCACAAGGATGCCCTTTTTGCCGGTTCCCGCCTCGTTGAAGCGGCAGGAAACAATCGCCTCTCCCTGGCCATTAGCAACTATTTGGCGGAAGGCAAGACTGGCATTGCTTTTTACGTATAAGGCCTCAACTCCTCCGGGTTGCCAGCTCAGTGTGCCGTCGGCAGCAACTCTCTGCGCGTAAATGCTCGCAAGACCGTTGCGCAGGTCCTCCCAGATGACGATGGCTCCTTCTGAACCTTGGCTCACTAGTAGGGGAGTATGGGGAGAAGCTGTCTCAGCTACCTGGACGATCCCCAATGGAATGCCACCCCGCTGCCACAAGATATCGCCACCGGCGTCTATCCTTTGTACGAATATATCCTGCAGAAACCATTCAGGCGAACCGCCGACTACCTTGCCCGATGGATACTGATGCCACGCAACGATAGCTCCTCCAGAACCATTGCTTGTGATGCTGGGTTCTTCGATGACCGTGTTCTCAGGGTTGGTGCTCAGAATAACGCCGTTATCGCCCCATGACACTTTGCCTGTGGTATTTATTCTTTGAGCCATTATGCGCCAGGTATACGTGGCATTCGGTGGGTTTAGCCCAGCTTGAGACTCCATCTCTTCCCATGCAACGATTACCCCGCTGGCACCATCGCTAATCACTCGTAGTGTATTAGGCCAGTATCCTTTCCGTGGTATGCTGACTCCCTGCAGTCCCCAAGGGTAGTTTCCCTGAGAATCGATCCTCACCAAGACGAAAGATGTCTCATCATACTCGGTAACGTCGGCCCCGACAGTATGGTCGAAAGCAATAATGGCGCCGCCGGTACCATCACTGATTAACTTGTCGAAAGACACGAAATCTCTTTGCCACAGCGCATTCCCTTCAGAGCTTATCTTACTGACATACCTTGTGCTTCTGAATTGGTTTGGCGAAAGGTCCGGCCAGCCAACAATAGCACCTCCGGCACCGTCTCCTACAATGTCAAGAACAGGAAAGCTATTTGACTCACTTTGGGTGCTGCCAATTAATGTTCCCCTGTCTCCCCATAGCCCCTTCCCGTCGGAGTCAATTCTCTGGACGTAGAAATCTCGCTTGCTTCCCTTAACGTCCTGATAGACGACTATGGCGCCACCAGAGCCATCATCGGTTGCCTTGGGAGTATACGTCGAATCCGAATGCATGAACAGCGTGCAGCCGGTAATTAGTGATAGAGTTCCAAGCGCTACAGCTACCAAGACCAACAGTAGCCACTTACCCCATGAGATAAATGCAGTCATGTTCGCATTCTAGTTCCCTTGCCACGCCGTTGACAAGTTTCTTACCGCAGGAAGTTCATTTTCAACTTTCGAACTGGACCGGGAAGGGGATGATAAACAAGCTATTTCTATAAATTTTACTTATTGACTTTATGTGACACAATGAAAATACAAAAAGTAAAAAATCAAATGTTTTAAGAACTAACAAGATGAAGACATACCTTGAGCCAAAGGAAGTAGACCAGATAGAGCAAGCAGCCGAGTGCCTGCGGGATAAACTCCTGGTCAGGCTGCTAGCCCATCTTGGCTGCCGAGTCTCTGAGGCTTTGGGTATTACAGTCAGTGATATTGACTTTGAACAGGGTACGGTCACTATTGTGCATCTTAAGAGGAGAATCAACCTCTCCTGCCCCAATTGCAAGCAGAGATTAAGTAGAACCGCCCGGTTCTGTCCGGGGTGTGGCTTAATGGTAGAACAAGCAGTAATCAATGAGAGAGAACACCGATGCCATCGGGTTCTTCCTGTAGATAATGATACCCTAAACATGCTGAGGGAATACATCACCCGTGGTGGCCCAGTAGGCGTAAACGATCATCGGTTGCTCTTTGGACTGACTCGTGAATATGCCTGGTTACTCGTCAGGAACTGTGCTACTAGAGCAGGATTGGACTCGCTTGTTAATCCCAACACAGGCGGAGTCAGGGGTATCAGCCCTCACCGATTGCGTGATGCCTTTGCTACTCATGCCATAAAGCTTGATGGCTCCAATGATGGTCTGAGATTGCTGCAAGAACACCTTGGTCACCAGAGTATTGCTACCACTATGAAATACCGCAAGGTATCGGGTGATGAGCATAGAGACTGGTACCAGCGACTTTGGAATACCAGCAGCGCATAGTATCCCCAGCTATAGGGAGGGGTGACCCCCCCGGCCCCTTAATAACCACCCTTAAATAATAGGCTCGTATTCACTATCCTCGTATCTACTGCTACGTATTTGCTACCACATTGCCACCACGTATTTACTGGTCTATTTAACCAAGTAAATGAGCTTGCTTTTCCCGGTCTTCATAGCTTCAAGGGGGTGACCCGGGTAGAGGCGGAATTAGCTACGATTCAAGGGTCTTTCTAGTGGTTGAAAACCAACCAGTTAGCCTCGGTGGGTCAACCAGTGGTACGCCAATCCAGTCGTGTTGGGATTGGGTGATAATCGGTCTTTCTACGACGATGTTTGGTAGTGCTATTCCAGACCGGCGCCTGAGGCTATCTTAACTATGGCAACGACTTAACAAGTGGTACCGTACCATTATCGGGGGCAGGTCATCGGTACTGCCTAAAACATGAAAGGTATAGAAAGGATTAGCCATGAAAGATAAAGGAAAGGCTATCACCAGAGTTGGAATCACTGGAGCAGGAGGGGATATGGGAAGGACCCTGACCGAGGGCCTCGCTGACAAGTACGAACTTACACTATTCTTCAGGAATACCCGGCCGGATACTTCACGCAACCTTAAGATAGTGAAGGTAGACTTATCTAAAGAAGAGGAAGTAAGAGGTATATTTGAGGGATTGGATGCTGTTCTTCATATGGCAGCCAATCGCAGTGAGCAAGCTTCCTAGTAAAGCGTCCTACGGGATAATATAGTGGCGACCTACAATGTCCTTGAAGAGGCCCAGCGTGCTGGTGTAAAAAGGGTTATCTTCGCCAGTTCCAATCATGTGCAAGCTGGCTATGCTATGGGAGAAATAATTTGTTCAATGGCCCCTTCTTTTATAGAGAGTGGAAGACCTATAAAGCTTTCGGACCCTCCTGCTCCTGACTCATATTACGGTGTTTCAAAGCTGTTTGGAGAAGATTTAGGCCGATACTACTCCCGGGTGTACGGTCTGGAGTTTGTCTCAGTGCGTATTGGGTGGGCGGCGCCTAAAACGGTCCCTCCTATGCGAGGTGGAAAAGATAACAAAATGTATCTCCGTGCTTTGTTCTTTAGTCAGAGGGATTGTGTTGATTTATTTATAAAGACCCTCGAGGTAGAAGCGGACTTTCTCGCAGTTTATGGGGTAAGCAATACTAGGAATCCAATGTTTGACCTTACGGAAACGAAAGAGATACTGGGTTATAATCCCCGAGATAACGAAGAGGAATATTTCCAAGGGAAAAGTGTCTCTTTATAGAAGCGTCTACGGTAGTATCTGCGAAGAAGTAGTCGGTACATTATGGAGCGACTTGCCCTCAGTTGCCAGAAGAAGTCATAGCTATTATAGATTCAAGACCGCTGGTGGTTCTTCTCCAGGTTTTGCTACTTTGTTTCACAATAGCTAATAATTAGCTAACGGACTGAATTAAACGCACTGGTATAATTTGGTATTCTAAGCTCAAGACAAGTTTATGGCAATTTACGTAATAGAATAAATTTGAGCGTAAAATGACCTTTGAGGACATCCGCTCACAGATTTCAAGACCGTCACCATAGTCCACTCGGTTACCCCCCACTTTATATTACTAAACGCCTTCAAAGAAGTTCCGCGGACCAGCGACACACAGGCTATTTATTATTTCTTCGGAGACACCCATCTCCCGAAGCTGGGGGAACACTACCTTTTTGATATACAGGAAACCGTGGGGATTGCGCTTTAGCCTGTCCTCTTCTATTGCTGGATTGGCTGAAATAACATTCAATATTATCCTGTCGTGGGAGGGGCAGAGACGACCTGCGTACCCGGCGTCAATAAGCGCCCTCATTGTTCGGGTGCGGGCTAGCGGGCTTGTATTGTGCCCCGGATAGCGGTCCACGCCCAGGTAACATCCCTGCTCCAGCAACCAGAGAAGATACTCGACATCAGTAGTGTCAATAGAATGGTCCATCATGACCCTCTTCGGGTCTACGCCCTCTTCTTTCAGGATAACGAGTTGCTGCCGACCCACCTGACCCAGTGAGTAGGAGTGCAACACAATCGGAACGCCGGTCTTAAGATGGGCTCGAGCCACAGCGCGCAGAACGATTTCTTCCTGCGCTGTTACCCCTGCCATATCGCTGGCCGACTTGAGTATCCCCGCTTTGATACCGGTGTCAGCAATACCCTGCTCAATGTCCCGGGTAAATATCTGAGCCAGCTGGTCGGCAGAAATATTGGCAAAAAGTAAGGGAGGCATATCCAGCCACCAGCCAGTGCCGGCAATAATGTTGACCCCGCTGCGACGAGAAACCTCAGCCAGCAAACCTACTTCCCGACCTAGATCAAGGGGCGTAGCATCAACAATAGTGTCCACCCCACCTGCTTTCGCCTTCTTCAGGTCATTAACCGCACGTTCCACCGGGTTAGGGCCAAAAAGCCCGGGGTAATCCCTAAAAACCCCACCGCCAGCGCACACAATATGTTCATGTGAGAGAGTAAACCCAAGGTTACCCGTATCCAGAGGTCCCAGCACAGTATTCACAGTCGCCATGACACACACTCTCCTTTCCGAACACGGGAGGCGTAGACATTTCCACCTATACCCTCATGGGGTTATTCAACCCATCGTCTGCTGACCATGACCCGACGGTTTTAGGTGCAGAGCAGGTCGAAGAGCTCCATATTTAATTTGCGAGAACTGTAGCAAGTTCCCTCCAACTTGTCAAGCAACTAAGGCAAGCGGATTTGCCTAAATTAGGTTGAAAATCATCAGGAGATAATTGTGTCTAATACCCAAGATGAACAATTCATCTTTTAATTACTTTTGAAGATAATTCACTTCATATGCAGCTATAAGTCACAGCCGTCTATTCTATTCAATCCATTCAACCTATTCTATCTATACGCCAGGACAAGACCAAAGCAACCATTGAGTACGGTAATTTTTGCTTTGCACAACTATACCCTCCAGTGACCCGGGGTAGTAAAAAACAAGATAGAAGAGAGCCCAATGGGGTGACCCCCCCTCCCCCCTATATGATAGAGTAATCCAGGGGAGTGCAAAGCTGGCAGTGCAAGGGTTGTGCAATCGCAACTTGACATTCCTTGATGTAGGCACTACAATATTGGTCGAGGGTAAGATGCCATTTGTGAGGGCGAAGCACAGGGGTCAGAAATCATATTATTACCTTGTAGAAAATAAACGCGAGGGTACCAAGGTAAGACAGCGAATTATCCGTTACCTCGGCGCTAAGCCGCCAACGGAAGAGGAACTGAAAAATATACTTAAGGAGGTTAGCCAATGAAAAGACCGGGCCAGGTATTACCTGGCAGAAGAATGAAAGTGCAAAATCACAAGGTTGCGCATGAGCAAAGAGAACCCACATTATGGAGTAACGAGGATAATAACATACACCTCTTGCTTCGTCACCCAAATTTCGTAGCTAAATCGCAAAACGCCAAGCGTGAGCTATCACCTCTTGCGTGTGAAGCAAGTGCTCTAACCACTGAGCTAACCGCCCAATTTCGTGCCTAACCTGTCCTCAAGCCGTGATTAAAATTCACCAAAGCAAGCGGTGTATTTTTGTTTTATCCAAGAGAATAGACCTCTTACTCCGCCCATTATATAGCCACAGCATTTTCACGGTCAAGGCAGCACAGACATTAGCCCTCGGACTTACCTATGTGCGACAGGCTGTTTGGTGATATACAAACATGGCTTCACACAGTTCCCGCACTAGCAGTTTGGCAATGCTCCAAGCAGAACAAGGGGCGCCGTCTTTGCATATGAAAAGGCACCACCGTTTGGCTTTGGTGGTGCCTCTCCTATTCTCAGCCGCTCATCACTGGCAAATCAGGCCAGTCGTCGTCTCCACCATAAGAAGTATACCAGCAGCCCGACCACTGTTGCCGAAGCAAGCCCCACAACCAACCACACCCACCAGGCAATTCCTTCCTCCTCACCTACAGGGGCCACTTCTTCCTCTTCCTCCTCACCTACAGGGGCCGCTTCCTCCTCTTCCTCCTCCTCACCTACAGAGGCCACTTCTTCCTCTTCTTCAACCGGCAGTACGACAATGCCAAAGATAGTGAAGTGGTCTACCGTTGCCGTAACAATGTGGTTTTCGGTATCAACCACCGAGGGGAGTTCTACCCACT
>CAZZHQ010000088.1:0-10280 GCA_964654015.1 uncultured Dehalococcoidales bacterium
AGCAGGTAGCAGGAATCCAGTCTCCCGTTACCATTCCGACGGAAGTCGGAATCCAGAAGGGGAGAAAGCAGGGAGGCAGCAGGTTTTGTAATTAGTGCTTTGAATTTGTTTAGTATTTAGTAATTAGGATTTAGAGTTTGGCGTTCCTGTCCTCCGTCATCCTTCCCTTCCCAGATTGCTTCGTCGCCTGTCGACTCCTCGCAATGACGACGTTTGACAGGCCACCCACATTCATGATATATTTCCATTATAGAAATATTGCATTGTAAAAATATATGACAGGAAAAAGTAAACAGGAAAACTACGCTGAACAGATATCCGAAATCGTGCGGAATTTCGTACAGGTATGGATAAAATTCGAGTCCATGTTACACAGCAAACTGCTTGAATTGCCGAATCACAGCGGGGGGGATAATACTACCTGCGGTGAACCGCTTCCCAATGCCATTCTTGAACTCGTTTATCGCATAAGCAGTTGCATCCATCTCCTGGAAAATCCCACAATGGGAGAGCTCAGTAATGCCCTCTCCCTGCCATTCAGCACAGCAACGCGGATGGTTGACTACCTGGTAGCCAGGGGCTACATTCAGAGGCTATCCGACACAACCGACAGAAGAGTGGTACGGGTGGCTCTCACCGATGAAGGAGAAGAGATCCACCGCTTTATCGAGAACTGCAGCGCTGAACGGGTTCAACAGCTGCTTTACTGTTTGACAGATGACGAACGAAATACCCTGTTCGCCCTCATCAACAAAATAGCATCATCCATAAAAGAAAACACAAACTAAAATTAAGGGTTGCCGTCTACAGCTTAACACAACTATATAGCCAGACGGCATCCGGCAGAACATGAAATATCGCTCCGTTAAATCAATACTGGGGAATGTGTTAATAGCCTCATTCCTGGCTTTTAAGTCCATCACCAGGGGCAACCACTGGGTGCCGATTCTGCTCGTCGTGGTGATGTCCTTCAGCTTTGTCAACCTGATTTTTACCTCATCCGTCATCGCCGGAGTAATGCGCACCCTGGATAAGCAACTGGTTGATGACGTGTACTCCAATGTGGTCATCAGCCCCGAGGAGGATGAATACTACATCAGCCGTGTGAGCCAGTTGGAAAATGAGATAGTGCGGGTTCCCGGCGTGGCAGGAGTCGCTGCACGACTGGATAGCGGCGCCTTCATTGAGTACCAGTGGAAAGAGAAGCTGTCTCCAGCAGATAAAGGTGAAAGCGGCACATATAAAATTACCGGCATTGACCCTGCACAGGAAGCCGGTGTCACCAATGTTCACAACCAGATGATCGCGGGAACTTACCTGGATCCGGATGACCGTGATGAAATCATACTGGGCGTTGAGATTGCCGGTGGCAACAGCGCTCAAACCGAGGCATTTCTCACCCTGGGCGGAGTGGACATCGGTGACGAAGTACGGCTGACCTATCCTAACGGTGTTCAACGGGAATACACGGTAAAAGGAATCTTTAGAGTCAGGCACCTTGAAGTGGACTTCCAGGCTTTTGTCACCCGGACTGAGATGGCATCGGTACTGGGTAAAAACATATTTGACAACAAGGCCAGCTATATCCTGGTCAAAGCTGAACCGGGTGTGGAGGAAAGCAGCCTTATTGAAAATTTCAATGCTATAGGCATCAGCGGGGAAATAAGAAGCTGGCAGGACTATGGCGGCGCCCAGAGAAGCACTATGTCTACTTTTGAAATCGTTGGCTCGCTCATCAACGGCGTCGGACTGATGGTTGCAACCATCATCATGTTCATCGTGATTTATGTCAATGTTGCAAGCAAAAAGCGGCAGATTGGCATCATGCGCGCCATCGGCATCGCTCGTGGTACCATAATAGGCTCTTATCTCATCCAGGCACTGTTCTACGCCAGTGTCGGCATAATTATTGGCTGGCTGATGGTTCGTTTTGTGCTTATACCATACTCAACCAGCAACCCGCTTGATTTACCAATGGGACTGGTGAGCCTGACCGTCCAGCCATTTACACTGGGCACTTCTACCTCCGGTTTGATACTTGCGGCTATCCTGGCAGGAATTATTCCGGCATGGTCTATTATGAAGCAAAGTATTTTGAAAATTATAAAGGGAGTCTGATTAATTAATTGATTGAAACACGAAATATAAATAAAACTTATGGTCATGGTGATGCCATTATCTATGCACTGAAAGACATGGACATGTCAATCAAGCAAGGGGAATTTGTGGCTATTATGGGTAGAAGTGGCGCAGGTAAATCAACTGCTCTGCATCTCCTCGGCCTTTTAGACAGACCGACAAGTGGCGAAATTTACATAGATAATGTTGATGTCCTGAAATTGACCAAAAATGAAAGAGCCAGGTTTCGGCTGGAAAAGCTGGGCTATGTTTTCCAGGAATACTCGCTGCTCGGCGAACTGAACATCCTGGAAAATGTCTACCTGCCGGCGCTTTGCTCCACAAATCAGAAGGCTTATCGAAAACGCGCGGTGGAAATGCTGAACCTGGTTGGCCTGGGTAAACGGCTGAGTCATTATCCCGATGAGATATCCGGTGGCGAACAGCAGAGGGTTGCTATTGCCCGTGCCCTTATCAATAAGCCGGAGATATTATTCGCTGATGAACCGACGGCGAGCCTCGACGCAGCCTCCGCAAAAGTCGTCCTCGATCTGTTCCATAAACTGAATAAAGAACTGTCTCAAACAATCGTCATGGTAACTCATGAGGCAGAGGACGAGAAATACGTAGACAGGGTAATCCGCCTGAACGACGGAGTCATCGAATCCTGCCAGTAACCCGCCGTCCTCGGTATTCAGTCTTCAATTCCCTCTCCCTATAAGGGAGAGGGTTAGGGAGTGGGTGAAAACCCATTTCAACTATATTCTCCTCTCACTTGTCTCGTCATTGCATGGCAGGATAGTTCCCTCTCCCTTATCCTGTCATTGCGAGGCAGTTTTACTGCCGCGGCAATCTGGGTGGTGGTATGATGCAAAGGTAGCAATCCAACTTCTTCCCATTCCGACGGAAGTCGGAATCCAGAAGGGGAGAAGGCAGGGAGGTTGCAGGTTTTGTAATTAGTATTTTGAATTTGTTTAGTATTTAGTCATCAGGATTTAGAGTTTGGCGTTCCTGCTCTCCCTATGTCATTCTTGAGCGCAGCGAAGAATCTCATCATGTTTAATCCGGCTAACAGGTAGATCCTTCAGTCGCTGTCGCTTCCTCAAGGATGACAAGTAGGAGCATGTCATTCCTGCTAAACCTGTGCCTGCGAAAGCAGGTAGCAGGAATCTACCCGGGTATTCGCTACTGCGAATGTTCCCACAAAAGACTGGTAAATCATAAAATAATCCTCTAAAATGGACTTTGGAAAGGGGGAACACTGTTATGTCAACAACAATAGAAAAAGGTTCAGCTACAAACATCGGTATAGTTCGCGACCATAACGAAGACAGTCTTATATGCATGGATTTATCCATCGCCGGAGGCGTGAAAGGTTCATGCCCGGGCCTGTATGCCGTAGCAGACGGACTGGGTGGGCATGAGGGCGGTGAGATAGCCAGCGACCTGGCACTCAAGGTACTGGCAAAGAGCATGATAAACAGCGTCGTCCTCCCATCACTTGGCGACAATTCCCCCGTTTTGACCGCTGAATTTATCTCTCAACATCTGGCTGAAGCAGTAAAAGCAGCCAACAGCGAGATCTACTTACAGGGCATTGCAAGGGGTAATGGCATGGGTACGACCCTTGTGGCAGCCGTGTTAGTCGGAGACACCGTCTGTATTGCCAACGTAGGAGACAGCCGTGTTTACCTGCTGGAAGATAACAAATTCAGGCGGGTGAGCAAAGACCATTCCCTGGTAGCGGAAATGGTGGAGAAAGGGAAAATACAGCCCGATGATATCTACACCCATCCACGTCGGAACATCGTAACCCGTTGTCTTGGAACGGGACCAGCGGTAAAGGCCGACCTGTTCACTGAGGAGTTGAAACCCGGCAGTTCCCTTATTTTATGCTCCGATGGGCTCTGGGAAATGATTAGAGACGACCAGATAAGAGACATTCTGCTCGCTGCAGCAGGTCCTCAAGATGCCTGTGACCGCCTGGTGGAACAGGCTAATAAAAATGGTGGAGTGGACAATATAACCGTCATTGTTCTGCAAGCTAAGTAACAGGATTACTGCGAGCAATGCGGAGCAATCCCTCCATCCCATCCTCGTTCCGTTTCCTACTGCTCTTAGTAAGTAGTAAGGGTAATAGGCTTTATCTATTAATCAATAACTTTGGAGAAGAGCCAAATAGAACTATTGTTCTAAGCCTCATGTCATTCACTGTTTACCAACAAAAATAATTCAAGACTACGCAGTTACTGAGATCATTAGTAAGTAAAATAGAGTCAGTTATGAATATGACCTGCCCTAAAAAACTAGTCCAGTTTCAAGATTTCACTCTAATTTCTTATAGAAAGTCTTCCAACTTTATTCAGTTAGGGATACAATAAAAGCAGCAGTTGTAAATACACTATTCAAGGGGGTGAATATGGATTTTATAGAAGCAGCAGCACGGTGGCATGTATGTGAGTATAGTAAAGATAAATGTCTAGGTGAAAATAAATGCCCTAATTTTATATGGGTAGATCCGCGTACGTGGAGTAAAAAGGGCATTGGGCCCGGCACAACCGGTCAGAGAACACTGTGCAGCTTATTAGATGACTTAAGCGAACAAATAAAGGATAGGGTAGGCGTAAATCATTAGCCTTTACCACGGTCTCATCAAGGCTTCTTTTTTAACACTATTACTTAAAACTTGAGCACAGGATTCCCAGTCAATCCTCTCTATTTTCTCGTAGCGAAGGTCAAACGGATGCTTTTCCGGAACAGCATCAATAACTTTCTTAGCTTGTTCTTCCATGCCCATTGCAATATCTATCCACACATCTTCCAGAACATCAGGAATTTGACCGAACAAGCTAAATATATTTTGTAGTCTCTCTGAAAGCAACTGGTGAACACGATCCTCTACGGACCCAAGATAGCGCATGTTATAAACATAAACAGTGTCGTTAATCTGACCGATACGCTGAATTCTGCCTTTTCTCTGTTCAAGGCGAGTTGGGTTCCAGGGAAGGTCAAGATTTATAAGCGTACCCAAACGTTGTAGATTTAAACCTTCTGAAGCGGCATCTGTACCTAGTAGCAATCGTATTTCCCCACTACGAACATTATTCTTAATCTGCTCACGGTCTAAGGTAATAAAAGAGCCTTCTTTCCAGATACCTGATTTTCCGCTACCGGCATAAATAGCGATAGTCTCGTTTGGGAAATCTTTAACTAATTCTCCAGCTAGCCACTGAATAGAATCATAATACTGGCTGAATACTATGCATCCCCGTTCTAGCCAGCCTCTATCCCGCAGACAACTAAGAACCACTTCGTATTTAGGGTCACGTTCCTGGTTAGCTTCAAGCGCTTTAAGGAAAGTTTCAAGTAGTCTTCGCTCCTCTTCCGTCAGGGTTTTAGACGTATTCGGAGATGTCAATATCTCATCATCTTCACTCTCGACATCTGATTCCCGAACAAGTGCGCCGATATCCTGCCAAGTTGCTAGCATCTTCTCCGCTGTATGACGGCCAGCAGCAATGCTGCTTCCAACTCTTCTTAATAGTAAAGTCTTCAGGAAACCTGAGCCTTTCATACGGTCTCCCAATTTATTACAAAAATTCTCGGCCAGTTCATAAGCATTCTTGAGATAGGTGGGCAGACGAATGGCATCCTCGTCACGCTCCCCTAATAATTCAACTTTAATAGGTTTAAGGTAGGATTCACCAGTTTCTGGGTTAATAGTTTCCTCTAGATATTTACGGCTCCTGCGGACAATATGCCGAATGAACGGGTTGTGCTGCTCAATATGACGTGGGAACATCGCCAGCACCCTTGATTTATCCGGTGGCTTCAGTCGGTCCCAATCACTGCCACTGACAAATGACTGTTCATCGCTTAAATTGAGTGAACGTCTCAATACTTCAAAATCACGATGTTCAGAAGCAGGTGGCAACGGATTACATATCCATTGCCACATGGTTAAATCATCCTCTGGCGGTGGTTTTGTACCCATTACAAGCCCTAGTCCCTGCTGTATTGACTGCCGCCACTTGCTCCAAGCACCACCAAGTACCGACTCGCTTCCGCGGCTCAGAATGTCCAGCAGGTCCCAGGCTTCTACCGGACGAAGCTGTACCGGTGTTGCGGTGGCCAGAAGCATGCTCTTGGTGTTGGGTGATATCTCATAGAGAAATTTGAGTAAATTATTCGGCTCTGGTTTTTCGCCATCATGCCCCTCACCTAGATTCTGACGGCGGGCATTATGAGCTTCATCCACAATAATACATTCATAACTCATCTGCTTAAGTAATTCAGCATCTTCACATTGAAATATCGCCCTAGAAGTTGGCACTATTCCAACCCTGCGCGGACAATGCCGGATTGATTGAGGCCCAGCAGTAGGGTACTCTATCCCTTGCTCATCAATCCATTGTTTACCTGTCCATACAGCCGATGGCATGTCCAGAAGTTCGTCAAGCTCATTCTGCCATTGCCAGACAAGGGCTTTGGGGGTAAGTATAAGAACTGGCTTATCTCCCATAATAGCCATTAACTCTGCTGACATGGCAAGCTGGATGGTCTTGCCCAAGCCGACCTGGTCTGCCAAAACAAGACGGGCACCATTCTTATTTTTTAGATGAGCCTCAAAAGCCAGTTTCACAAAGTACTTTTGATGTTCCCACAAACCAGCCTGTTTGCGATAAACAGGAGCTTCAACAAACACTGAACCTAGATTGGGAACACCTTGCTCTTTATTGGTAGGAGATATCCATTCATTAATTGAAGGTATAACTGAACGTTTGCTTATGCGCTCTATATCTTCAATTATGAATGTTGCTAGCGGTTGCGCGGCATAATGCGTCCACAGTGCATCGAATTCCTCCTGCACCCATGCCACGGCTTCAGGTGAAGTATCCTCCCAGAGTAATTCATAGTTTATTTTCCATCCCAGGCGCGATTCGTTCACACTACCCAAGAATGCTGTCTGGCTACCATCAGTTAAGGTAATCACCCCAGCTTTGCCATGAATAAGGCCGAAATACTCATCAGGCAGAACCTTTACCTGTAGCTTGCCACTTTTAAGGAGTTCAAATAGTCGGAAGAAGCGGGTAGTGGCGCCCGGGACTCCTGATTCCACCAGCAATTCCGGCTGTGCTTGACACCATTCATGCCTCAGCGCAGCTTCGGCGACTCGGGCGGTGATAACATCTTGAGGACGTAATCCAGAATTACAGATAACACGTATTTGGCCGCTGACGGTTTTCAGTTCCTCTCCAGCCGTTTCAAGAATAGAACTAGAAAAATAACCGGCAATACGGTCATAAGCTTTAGCATTGCGCAGACGATCAACCAGAAAAGACTGGTCAAGTCTCTGTCGCCTGGATGAGAAACGGCGAATTTGGTTATTGAAAACGGGGGGATCTGTCATGTCCTCACACGTAATCCTGCCGCTTGCGGAGGGCTCCAGCCAGTATGCCAGCCGCTTCAGCATCTTTGTGCCAATGTACCAGGGATAAGTTATTACGTATTTTAGAGATATACTCAAGTATCTCAATTATCCTGGTTCTATTACCGGCATAATCATTAATTTCGCTCATAAACCAGGTAATGGCTTCACGCGGACTCTCAATTTCCACTGTTTTGAAAATACCGAATAAGACTTGTCGTAAAATGGTACTGGCAAAACCTTCACCCTCCAGATTTCTACGACCAAACTCACTAGCGGTCTTGAGACGTGCATGATTTGCCTTGGCATTGGCAAGGAGTGATGTGTACTCAGTTAATCCAAAGCCTCGTGCCAGTTCCTGATAGACTCCTACACGGCATTCGTCGTGGCTCTCTATCTCCAGTCCTTTCAAATAGAAGCGTTCCTGCGCGGAAAAAGATTTCCAAAGGTACCTTTTCATGCCTTTCGGGACAAGGTGGTCACAGGCAATAGTAACGGCTTTCCGAATAACCTGCTCTACCGGTGAATTCTCTCCGCGTGCGCGAGTACGGGTGAGCTCGTAGGCTACGTCTATCTCTTCAATTTTTTTAGAGGTCAATACCCGTAATGCCGCGGCATAAGCAGCTAACTGGTAGTCCGTATCAGCGAAATTGGGCTCACTAGCATCATCCATTTGAAGCATAGAATCTAGCTGGCGGTGGACCGCACTCTCCACCTGTGGGTAAACCTCATCCAGAAAAGCTGTCTCCAGTGATTTCTGTTTTCTCAATACCATTAGAACTGTGCCCTGAACATAATTTCCTGAGCTCGTAGCTGGTCCGGTCTCAGTAGCGATACACCATGCAGCGGTAACCCTAAGGCCGGCTGCCCAGAGTATAAGTGTCAGGTCTGCCCAGACACCGGCATCCTGGTGAGTGAACATCACCACCTGCAAGCCGTTATCCGGCATATGCCTGGCAAGTGTGCGGTAACAATCAACCATTGATTTTCGGAAGGTATCATCATTTCCCTTTACGGTAAGGGCTCGCTTTGAATCGGTATACCATTCTGGGAATAACTGGGGTATTGTTTTTTCATACCAGGCAAGAAAGAACTCCGAAATTTCTTCATAATTGATAGCATCTGCATATGGAGGGTCCGTAATCCATAATTCACTTATGTGGTCAATTTGGCGTGCGTCTGTGGCCATCACGGAGCTTGCCATTATATTACCAACGTTATGCGCTATAGGAAGCCACGTTGTTCGCAGTGCTAAAAGCGGCCTACTTGCGTAATTGAATAGAGTGTTTAATGCTTGATTACTAAAAGTTTGTTCAGATTTTTCATTAGCTCCACTAGAATTCCAACGACAAAGGCGTGAATTCCAATCGTTGCATCTTCCAAGTCCTAAAAGAAGCGCAACTCTACAATGCTGGGAACCTTTAAATTCAGAGGACAATTTTGCAAATAATCCATTAATTAATAATTGCCTTGGTGTAAAAAGATGGTGCCAGTATTTCCAGCCACGTGTCCTGATAGGTTCGTCTGTCTTATTTCCTGGCTCAATCCTACGACTCGGAATATATCCCTTCTTCTGCCAATCATTAAAACGCTCCATTAGCAGGGTTAATATCTTTTGCTCCCTCTCCATATCTCGATTTGTAGGGGAACAGTAATACCTCACGCTTTTCTGTCTACCCCGCTCGTCAATCCAGGAATCAACCCAGCGGATGCAATAAAGTCTTTCACCGAAAATATCACCTTCATGCGGGATAACATCCCTATTCTCCCAGCCTCTTAGAAGACTGTTATTATCTCCAAAAGTGCGGCGTCCATCACCGCGAATCGCACGTATAGGTGTCCGTGCCTTTTCAGGATGAGTCTCCATGCAATGTGGGCAAATGAGCCCTGATTCCTTTATGGTGCCATTTCGGGCTGAATCCATTTCTGCATCTGAGACACCTTGCTTTGTTTCAAAGTTATAACGGCAATGCTCTGCATCAGGAATAAGCTGGGTGATTGTTTTGGTTCCTTTCCCAACTATCCATGATGGTGCCAATGGAACGCGCCAACCGCACTCCGGGCAGGTTGCCTCAACACAATAGAGATAGGCATCCGCTCTCCAGCGCCTATCCGTCTCTTCATCAGGTTCTCTATGCTCAATTTCCCATTCAGTCACCTGTTTATCCACAGCTTCATAAACATCAAGTTGGGCTTGTTTTACCTGTTCTGCCACCGTTTCTCCCCCACCAATAATATTCAATGAAGCCCAAGTCAACAGGGCAGCTACAGGATTCAGGTCACTGCCATATGCCTCACAACCCAGCCTTGCGGCTTCAAATGGTACAGAACCACCGCCGCAAAAAGAATCCCCAATGCGTGGGACTCTGCCGAAGCGTCTAGTGCCCAACTCACTAACCAAGTCAGAGAGCGACTCCGAATTAGTCCCCAGATAGTCATTAATAACTTCCCATGATTCTGGGGAGGGGCCATCAATTTGCACAGGCCGGACGCAGTAGTCCAGGCGCTCGTTATAAGACATGCTCAGAAATACACGGCGCTGTAATTCCTCTTTTGCATCGTTGGAAATATCTCGCCTCAGCTTGGCATTATTATCTGAAGATTCGGGAGTAAAATAACGGCCCTTGTCGGATGGGCCCAGTCGCCGAAATAATTCGCCGGCAGGTATGTTTCTGAACTTGCGAAGTAACATGCCGTCATCATCCATCGTCATCAAACGTAGAAATATTTCCCG
>CAZZHQ010000089.1:0-10106 GCA_964654015.1 uncultured Dehalococcoidales bacterium
CCTTGAATGTAGCAACTCTCTTGACTTGGCTTGAGCCAAAAACTCCATACAGTTCCTTGGCCAGTGGGTTGGTTTTAATATCAAAATAGGTAAAGCCCATCTGATGACTGTAACCAAGCGAGAAAAGCCTTTCAGACACTGTGGGTTTTCCTATGACCTCTCGATATCCAAAGTCCGTTATCGATACCCCGTTGACTAAGCACGGCTTCGTATCCATTCCATCGGGCAAATCATAATAGGACAATCCATCTACGATCATTAAAACTACAATGTCCGGCTGAAGTTTGGTCGCTTTTTCGTGAAGAATGCGCCCCACGTCACGCTGAGTCGGTAATAAATGTTGTGCTGCGTTAAAAGAAGCATGAAGCTTCTCTGACAATAACCAAGGGTCCGGCCGCTCAGTTATGGAATGCACTGGAAAAGGCCATAAAGCATGCTCCTCGGGCATCAAATATTCCCGGCAAACATCGCATAAGTTAGGACTATCAAGACCACGCAAGTAAGCAGAAGCATACCTGATAGGTAGAGCATCGTCCAAGAATAAGAGATTTAGGACATTCCCTAGAAAAGCGGGAGGGTAAACGTCCATAGCAACGGACATGCGTGACAGTAACGCTGCTGTCCCACTCGCACGACTATTTTGACTCTTGGGATAGTGCTCTATCATCTCTTGTGCCGCTCTACGATGATTCTGATCTTACCCTTACGGAAAAGTTCAGCCAAACAGTTAAGGGATGAATCAAGAACTTCACTAGAACTCTGTCCGCTCTTCATCATTTCTAGTATCAGTTGTTTTAGATTCTCAGTAGCATTACCGGGAATAATCTCTAACATCTTCGCTGCATCCGAACTTAAAATTTCTTCTTCGGCACCCTCAGCCTGTCGAATTCCCATTCTTGCAGACCGTACTACTTCTCGCGACCTTTGAAGTGAATCCTTGATTAGGGATCGCTCCTCTTGAGACGTGTCCATCAATTGAAGGACCCAGCCGGAACTAACTTTTGCGAGAATTGTTTCTAGTGATTGAGTACAATCATCCGCTTGAACCAATAATGGTTTCGTCTCATCCTGAGATAGTCGAGACAAGATGTCACGGGCATAGAGTAGCTCCTGACGTTGGGAGTCTATCTGTACCCTCTCAACAGAGAAAGCCTCTGTAATATGACTGGCTGCTTCTTCATACAATCGAGCGTAGCAGCCTTGGATATCATCTGGATTAAAAACTTCCTTACATCGGTAATCTTGGCCTAGATCAAACTCCTGCAAAAGCTCATTCATGCCCCTCTTTTTCTCTTCAAAAGCAGAGCGAAGCCCAGAAATGTACTTCCTGCGCTCATCATTAAGTTTCTCAAGCTGCTCATAAAATTGCTTGTGACTGCCTAGCCCTGTGACGCTACGGTTTTTCAGATGTACTGAAATGCTCTGCCAAATAGCTTCAAGCTGCGAAATGAGTTCACTCGTCTTTGTTTCGTGCTCAGGTTCCTTCTTGAGTTCAATCAGGCCGTTATGCACTTCGTCTGATTTCAACAGTAACTGTATCCACTTGTCATAGTCACGCAACGAGGTCATGGTGGTAGAAGCTTTTGCTTTCGTTGAGTCAAGCCGCTGCTTCAGTTCATTCTCACAATTCCAACCTTGTAGCAAGAGATCGACCTTTTCTATTGGTCTTCCTGGCTTAATTGCGCTGTACTCCATCGAAGCTTTATTAAGAACAGTTAAAATTGACGAGCACTCGTTTTCGATCTGTTTGACCAGATCCCTTAGGCTACCAAGCACGTATGTATTCAAGTCAGCGCACCATTTTGAAGATGCTTTCTGCGAATTCTTTATTGTCACTACCTCGCGAGAATTTACTAATTCCCCTTTTACGTTATTGGTACTGCCCTGCAGGGTCGTTATGGCGTTACCTAGCTGTTCAAAGTAGCTTGGAAGCCGCTCATGCATTTTCTCGAATTCCCGATTCATCTTGCTCTGTAGTGCATCAAATCGGGCGTCGTCTTGAATCTCATCGATAGCGCTTCGAGTAGCATCATAATTGAATGAAGACTGGAAGTGAGGCAACTTTCTGAACTCTAGTGCTTCTCTTTCAAGATCCATCAATTTCTCTTTTAGCTGGTTCTTCATTTGGTCTAGGTCTAGAGGTTTGCAGTAGAGTTCCCTTTCACCTCTATACTCCCCCAACTCGAAGCTACTACGACTACTACCTATCTCGACTATTTGTTTCAATTCTTCCAAAAGGTAACCGGAATAGAGTATCATTGATTTCACATCTTCGAGCGAGACACACCAACACTCTACGCCACCAAACTTGCGCTTGGGAAGTGGATTATCAAGCGTGATCCTTTCAACTATTGCTCTTTCCAATGGGTGTAGCCTGAAATCTACTTCGACATTATCATGACGCCCCAGTGACTTTACCGAAATAAGATTTTCAAGTCCGGCAAAGAATCCACCAGTTAAGTTCATCAGACTTGTGTTAAATACCTTGGCCACGCGGTCACCGGGAGCTGCCCAAGTTTCATGTCCACGCTTACAGCCCATAGGGATATCAGCATTCTTCAGGGCTCCTATGTACTCATTTACCTTCCTCTCCCACTGAGGCTGGCTGATTAGCGTCGAGTAATTAGGATAACGTCTGAGTAGTATTGCCCTACAAATACTGCCCAATAAAGCTAGAGCGTCACCTGCTATTGTTTGTCCGATTTGTTCTGCTGCCATCGTCCTTACTGTCTGATCCCCGAAAAAGCGACTCAGTAGTTCACGTACTAACTGTTCCTGCCTGACTTGCCATTGTGCCTCATAATCTCTTTGTAGTGTGCGCCTGCTCTTTTCATTAATCAGATACAAGACGCTCAGTGGTGTCAAGAGGTCTCTCTCAATAATCTCCTCTAGAAGTTCATTGGTTAACGGGGTATCAGCGAAATTTAAGACAAACCCAACAATACCTGGTCGATCTCCCGGGTCTCCCGGATCTATCTCGATGCGCTTCTCCGGCATAGGATCTTCCTTGTTCCAACGTATCCTGAAGTGAATGAGTATGTCTGAGTTAGAATCAGGAGACAAGACTTCGGAATATACCTTCTGTGGATCAGCCTCCAGTGGCCCTACCGCTATGGTCACAGTTCGCTTTGGGTAATCACGCACGGTTTGTCGAAAAGCACCTGCAAGTTCTGCATAGCGAGTCTTGTCTTGTGTTTCTCTCCAGAGGCCTGGGATGTCCCAGCCCAATAGCTGCTGTCCTTGCCTTGGCTCAAAAACGCCCGGTACCAAATAGTGTATGAATCCGTTGATGGCTGCAGCTAGGCTGGCAGGGCCCGGAGCAAACTCCTCAGCTATGTTGATAATGACATCGCGAAGTTGATCAGGTTCGAGGCCTATCATCGTTTTTTGTAGCCTTGTCAGGCCAAATAGATTACCACGTTTGTAGACTAAGCTAGGTCGACGAGACAACTCCGCTAGTTGATTGTCAATCCCTAATTTAGTACCAACCTCGAGAGTCATACCGTTAGGGAAAGCAGCCAAAGTCATAAGGATGGTCGGGTTTACTTCACTGGCCTCAGGAGAGGTAAGAATTTCGCGAATCCGTGAGGGATAATTGGAGATATAAGGTATTTCCTCATCAATACAGTCCTTAACGAAATCAGATGGACTATAGGTAGTGTTCCTTGTCTGATAGCAGTAAACCATTCGTCTAAATGCCGAAATTACTGTTCTTGGGCCATAGGAGAGGTCATTACGCTCTGATGATGCTACTTGCCCGATAGCCTGGAGCGTTTCATCAGATACTACGGCCGCAGCAATATCACTAAGATTGAATTCTTCAACGTAACGTTCCCATAGAGAACGGGCAAAATCAGATCCATACAGGTTTCTTAACCGGGGAACACAGTTGCGACTTTGGAGACGCGCAGGCAAAGCTGGGAAACTTGCTTGCGCTTGTGCAAGGAAATTTTCAGGCATAGATACAAATATTCCGTAATCACCTTCCCGCATTCTAAGTCCATCAGCGATATCGAAAAGGATTTGCAAAACCTTGGCAGTACTCAGAGCTCTCGCAGTTACCTCTGATTCGTCAAGTAAAACCAATAGACCGGAATAGCCCGCCTCTTTCACGACATCCGTAACTTGGGCGCAATAATCGAGAGCACGCTCTGGCGTCATCTGTAATATGTCCGCGACGTCTCCTGACTCTTGCATAGCACGAAGTGTAGTGTAAACTTCGTCTACATTCTGTTTTGCATTTTTAGCGATATCTTCGGCTCGTTCTTTAAGTGACTTTTCCTTAAAACTCTCATACAGCCTATGCGCCTTGAGAGCCAATTCAGCGTGGGTTTTCCCCAATATATATTGTATCCAGGCTTCAGTGCCATCGACAATGTCGGATACCTTTTCCCATTTGAATGGTGGTACAGAAAATACTTTGCGGTCGCTACTCTGGTCCCACACATGAACTAGGAAACTGGTTTTTCCATGACCATTTTCTCCTACAACCGCGCCGATGAATGCTCCTTGATTTCCACCGCCAATCCACTTAAAAATGGTGTCCGCATACTTATCAGTGTCTCCTAGGGGTATATGCGTGCGTGCGTGGGTACGGTAATGGTGTTCTACTTGCTCCGGAGTAGAGAATAAATACTTTACCGGAAATGTGCTAATAATTGCGTCTTTGTTTAATATAAGGTCTAAATCTTCAAGCATTGTCATCCTCCCCTTATTATCGCTTCGGCACGGAGTATCTGTCCAAGATCCGTACCATCCACCTCGGTTTTGAAAGCCTGCAACACACCGTATCTGATAAGGTTATGCTGAAACTGTTTGACATCATGTTCATCCAAAGCAACTTCAGTTCTAGGCATGGGATCTCTTGGAGGCCGCCTCATCAATACAACAATTCGTTTAAGACCCAGTAATTGCGCCATCGGTCTCATCAGACGGTTATACTCCTCCCCGTCTACCACGACAAGATGTGGACCTGGTTCTAGGCCTTTCAAGTCATTTGTATAGATATAGCCGTGCATCTTAACTAGCAGCCGAGCTATGAATGACTTGCCGGAACCTTGCGGTCCATATAAGCATAAAAAAACTTCTGCCGGCCAACGTTCTACGATGTCATTAAAGGCTTTGCGTTGGCTTTTGGTCAGCCATTCGTAATCAGCTTTAAGCTTGATCTGGTTTAACCACTCAACATACAGGCTCATATTCAAACCTCAGAGATCATCTATAGTAAACGGACGGAGTAGGTTTATAGACGCCCCACCTAAAGTGTCAGACATTTTTACCGAAGAGACAACGTTTGCTGATAGCCGTAGCAAATCGGCACAACATTTCGTATCAATAAAAAAGACTCCTGCAATCTGATTTATCAAAGAGTCATCCATTAAGACAGCATCACCGTAGCGGTATTGGCGAGAACGGTAAGTATCATCAAGGGCGAGAAGAGCGAGTTCAAAGCGTTGGACCAAGCGCGGTTGTAAATTATTACTGGATTTTGTGAAAGGTGGGGGATCCAAAGCACGTAACCAAGTGTAAATACGTCCTACAGCTGTGCTATCGAAACGAGCTCCTATTCTTGCAGTCCAATTCAAGTAACTGAATTCTGTCCTCATGCTACTTTGTATCTGACCTGCCAGGTTTTGATTTAGAACTAGGCGTTGAGTAGTCCAGATAATTTCGCAGCATTTTCGATAACTCCAGAGATACTTTCTGTCCTGTGGATTGCCAGAATAGCTTGTGTAGTGTAAATAGTGCAGTAAATCTATGGCAAAAGCGGGATTCATAGCCTGAATTGCCTGTAATTTAGCTCCATGCTCTGTTAATTTGTACGTCACCTTCGGCCCTTGACGCTCTTGACTTGCTAGACGTAGGTCATGTAGACGCCGAGGAGAGTAGCTGTGATCCCTTTGCATCTCAAAGCCGTATTCGTTGATCATTATTTTAGCTATCTCGCTGGGCGTTAAGGGGTCCTCTGAAGAAAGAACACGCAACACGTGAGATACTTCATCTGGTGGTGCATTGTCTACATAAAAGTGTATGTCCTCTTTATCCGTATTATAACCTGCGCTCACTTACTCTCTCCTCCGCGGACCACATGTTTCTAGGATTTATCGTCAATGTTCATAATCATAACGTACATATCGCACAAGCATCTGGATAGGTTTCTGTAACGGAACCAAACACATCTATCAAACGCGCGTTGGGTCCCATATGACTGTGCTGTCGCTCCATGTCCTTCTTATGCATTTCCTTTATAGCTTTGACACGGTGTGGTTGCATTAGTTCGTCTAAGCTTTCTCTCTCTGACCAAGTGTAGCGTCGCCCATCCTTGCATTTCATGCTTTCGAATCGACGTGCCTTCTCGAACAGATCTGGGTGGTTTTCCAACAACCCAACCCATTCAATCTTACGCTGAAAGAAACAAAAGTAGCATCCTGAACGACTTCGCCAAGAGTAGTACTCGGGGAAGCCAACTCCGCTTTCTTCTAGTATTCGGTAAATGTCTTGTAAACCTAAACCCTCTTCGCGCAAGGGATATGCAGGCCTAATGTTAGGTTTAGTAGATATGTATGCCTCTCGATCTTCATCTGCTCGAATGCCGATGTAGGAAAGCACGTTATCAGACCCCACGAAGGCCTCAAATGGTTTTAGCTTCATCGATTGGGTACACCATCTCACTCGTGGAGATGGGAGATAGAAGCCCTTTATACGTAGGAAGTGTTCGAAAGGCCTATCTGGATTAAGACGATTTATGGGTTTGCCAAGAAAAGCCTCTAATTTATCTATGAATTCGTAGGTCTCCGGTAACTCTTCGTGGGTATCACAAAAAACATATTCCATATTTGGGACTCGATCACGCATATAAATTGCCAATGCTGCACTGTCTTTCCCCCCTGATATTGACAGTATGTGACGAACCTCACTTTTTTCCATTGCTTAAGTACTCCTGTTGGTTTCTTCTTCAACTGCAGTCGGACTGGCCAATTGGCGTGCAGCCTCAGTGATTGCGGCTAGTAATATGCGCCGGTTCGTACTAAATGAATCCTGATCACTGAGAATGCGAGCTAGTTTCTCTACCTCGCCCCGTTCTTTGTGGGAGAAGCGTATGATCTGACGTATTGCTTCTCCTTGTCTATCGTTGATGGTGAGCAGATAGCCGTCTTCATTATCTTCCAGCGTTGACTTCAGATATTGTACGGATTCGGCTGCGCGCACCTGAGATGCGAGCTGTGGCATAAGGCGTGCGAAGTTATCTTCGTCTGCCTGACTCCACCGACTAGAAGGTTGCCCTGTGATTCCTGCCGCTAAAGATTCCAGGTACTTTATTTTGCCTAATTGCGTGTCACTAGCTCTCATTACTATAGCACGTAGCTTCGAATCAAAAACCACATTGTACAAGCGTGAAGCACGTTTTTGGATTTTGGTAATCCATTCGCTCTCATTCTCAGTTATATCAAATATATCGAGAATTCCCTTTCTAATATAGTCTAATAGCTTTGGATAGCAACCAATAAATTCGGAAAAAACACTATTTAACGAGTCGAAAAATGCTTCAACATTATCCTCATTCATAGAATCATTAAACGACAGTTGAAATGGTTGAAAGCCTACGGCAGTTGGCAAGTCTATGAATAGCAAACGTTCCGGGCTTTTTGCTCTCAGTATTGTCTCGCGAACAGCAATTGCTTCTGGCGATAAATTCCGAGTCATTAATGTATACTTAGGAAGAGAGCCTATCCGAGCATAAAGTGAACGCACAACAGGCAATACTCCATTATTAACCGTGAAACCTCGAGCGAAGCGTTCAACTACAGCAGAGCGTTCACCGCCCAATTCGAATTTCAACACTGAAAAATTCTCTGGCCTTCGCATTAGCCTCTCCAGAACTGGCACCGACAACTCTGGTACAAAGGCACCTTCTTCATACAACGCTATAGTGATATTATTCGCTAGCAGGTAAGCGCAGAATAGCACGGGCACGAAACCATCTGCAACTCCATACGGTGCACTACTAAGCTTACCAAAGATTTCGACTACTGATTTTGGCTCCAAACTACTTGAATCTACTGCTTCGAGAATATAGTCCCAGGCCTTTTGTAAACCAGGATCTGAGTCATTTGGCTTGTCGAAAATCCATGTGCCCATTTCGCTACTTCTGTGAATGCCACTGTGCAGTAGCAGTGATTCATAGATGCTTCTTTGAGGTGGATATCCTGTAATGCCCAGTCCCTGTTTGTCACTCGATGAGATCATAGCCTCAATCAGATTCCGTCTAGCTGCCGTAGCTGCAGATGAAAGACTACGTCGGTTAATAAGTTCATTTTTCACTGTGGGAGCGTAAGGGAAAGTAGCATCACAGGCATCGGACAATAGGGAAGCGAAACGCCTAGTCGAAAGATTGCTGTATTCCTTACCCTCCCAGTAACACGTACAACCGTTTAAGCCCGGCTCAAAAATCCCATTCCATTCAGAACGAAACGCAATTTCAGCTTCCAAGCGTCGTTCACTTAGTTCCTGACGAGCAACACGGTCACCGGCCAAAGACGGGGTATTCTTCCTTACCCATTCAAGGGCGGCAACATCACGGGCAGACTCAGCAAGCTCGTCGTTCTCTTTCCCAATTAAAACGATAACAGAAGGATCTTCCATCTGCTGTGCAATAGACGCGACGAATTCTACTTCTTCATCATTCTCAACCAAACATTGCACTACACACCCATCATAATTTTCCTTCATGTTGGTAGCTGTCAATAGACCTTCCTTGGAGCTCGGCATGACAGCGAAGAATCTCAACATACCTGTATGGAAGGAGTGTCTTCGTGTCACTAGCGGTGATGAGGGGCACAAATCTCGTGCGACAGCTAATGCAACTGACTGTGTGGGTAATGTTTGATATGCCTCCGCAAGACGTTCATTTATGTCTATATCGCTACCCTCCCACAGCCTATAAGCGTTTCTGAAGCGTCGAAATACGACAAGTCGTTTTGATTCAAGAGACCTTATTGCGTTATCTACCTGTTGTGCTGACCGGCTGGGAGAGACGAGAGCCAGTTGTATTACTTCTCTTGAGGCTGAAATACGCGAGGCATCTCCAACAAGCCCCAGTAAACCTATACTCTTGAGAACGTCAATCTCTTCCGGTGCCTCATTTCCTAATCGATTCATTGCGTCCTCGACCTCTGTCCACATTCTGGCAAATTGTGGATTAGGAGCTCCTCCTATAAGTATGTAGTAAGCGTAGTCATACAATTGTGGTAGACGTACGAAAGGCGGATTATTAGTTCGAAACTCCTGAGTTTGAACCCAGTCGGAGAGCGAGAAAGGTTCATCAGCTGACAAGAACGAGAATAAAGATCGCTCATTTTGCCCAAATCGTTTAAACAGAGCAGGGAGAACCAACAACGTGATTGGGTGCAGTGGGTAAGAAGATACACATACTTTTTGGAACTCAACCTCCCAGCCCTTAGGGGCTAATTTAGCACAGGCTCTTGCCGCTTCTTGTATGTGGGCATTTTCACATACCATCGCTTTTTTAGAGCTGTTAAGGGCAGTAGCGACCAATTGCAGAGCATCCGTGTCATCTAACGTGCATGGAGCATCAAAGAACCTTTGTTGAACTTTGGACCACTCCTGCTGGTGTCGTCGGCCTAGCCGGGATGCATACTGTGAGAATTCTTGATGAAGGATAGTGATAAACCAAATAGGATATTCATAGCTACGTGAAGCAGCTTCAGCCATCTCCTGCAATATGTGTAAATCGCTCTCTTCAGGCTTTAATGCTGCATGCTCTAGTAGTTTGCCTAGTTCATCCACGATCACAATTATGCCCGAAGCTTGGTTCTCTTGTATCGAGAGCCTTGCTAGGTCCTCAAATAGCCCTACTAGGGCACGCGTATCGGTCTGAGTACCTGTGACTACCGGCTTGTGTTTGCGAAACAATCTTTGAAGCAAACCGTTCCTATCTGATCTTTGAAGGGACCGTTTTAGGTTTTCTATTAGACACGTACACAAGCTCTCTCGCGTTCCTGTTGCTAAGATGGATATGTATCCTTGATTAGAAGGTGGAAGCAATTGCTCGCCAATTTCACCGAGATATCCACGAGCTTCTTCCC
>CAZZHQ010000090.1:0-10042 GCA_964654015.1 uncultured Dehalococcoidales bacterium
AAATAACCCTGACCTATTTCCCCATGTATTGCATGCATCCCGAACAGACATTCCTTCAATGAATGCCTGCTTAATGACCGTTTCCGTATATTTCCAGAGCGGTTCTTGCTTAGAGTGGTGGTGGTTATTACCTTCGAGTTCACTTGCTATGGAGCAATAGGCATTAGTCCACCATGCCGGTTCTGGCGCGCTGCTCATTGCCAACAATTGCCATAGGATTTGTACGTAAGCTACACAAGCAGCGTTATTTGCGTAGGAATTATGAGTCAGCATACCGTCTAATGCGGCATCTGCATATATCGAAGCATTTGGACTGCGTAAATAGGGGACCACTATTGGTGATATACGCATAAGCGAACCATTGCCGAGGCTATCAAGACCGCTTGAATACCAGGGTTCATGCTTATCTTTATGATTGCGAATGAATTTTCTGGTAGTACCGCCTATTCCGATAATATGGTGCTTGCAGAACCGCTTTGACAGGTTGTCCGGTATCAATCCGTCGTCTTTAATGAGTTGTTTTAACGTCCAGAAGGTAAGTTGTGTATCATCAGTGGGAACACCCACGGCCTGATAATTTGAGCGTTTGCAAGGTAAGTAACTTCGGGTTTCACCGAATTCGTGACACCGTTGCTCAGCTGTCCTACCCTCGGAGGGAGCCCCCAGCGAATCCCCGATTGCGGCTCCAAGTAGCATACCCTCCACCTTGCCAAAACTGAATTTAACAGGTAATTGCGCCGGAGTCTGTGCCAAAAGGCTGCTTCGCTGAATACATATTTTCCCTTGCGAGATTAACTTTTCGAGCAGTGCGGTGTTATCTATCATATAATCATACTATAGAGCTTTCTTTGCTGACGTTTCTGCAAGAGTATACCGGTAAATATGACGATAGTAAGCCCATTCGCTCCTTAGCTGAACTTCATAGTCAGTGTAAGAATTATGGTTTCGCCTGTAAGAAAAGGTATTTCCATGAAGTGTTTCACCGGCATCCAGCTTTTCTCTATTTTGGCGCACATATTTTTTTAGATTTTTGAATTGGATGGGATGCCATTCGTGGTCTGAGAGTATATCTCCAGGCATAACCTCCCAGGTGGCGCTCCGTATCGGAGATACGAGATGCTTATCCATTTTCTGCTTAGTGAATTCACTATTGATGGCAGACACGATTTGATCCGCAATATCAAGTGCTGAAAAATCATCACTATAATAAATTTGCGATCCAGCCACATCTCGTTGCATCAGTTCATATTCCTTTGATACAGGAAGAATTACATCATTTAAATAGGGTTCTCCATCAGGGCCAGCCCTCTCCAATCTACGTTTATATAATTCCGTGTCAGAAACATCGATAAACATCCTGTTATCGAATCGAGAATAAATATCCTCTCGTATAAACAAAAGAAATCCCTCAACGATAACAATTGTTTTATCGTTAAGATCACTATCATTTATTTCACAGTCGTAAGCACCCCACCAGGGTGATCTATCCTCGATTACAGTGCCGCAGCCATTTTTCAGCAGGGTAATGACTTCAAGCAAATGATCAAATCGTAATGCCTGTTCATGTTCCCAACATTTATATCCCATGCAGGAATGGCTGCTCTTCGCGTTAAAAAATATATCAGTATTGATATGCAAAACATGTTTGTTAATGCTGGCAATACTTTGCACGCTTGAATCTTTCCCGCTGCATGTCCTGCCTGCAATGCCAATCATATATACTCGGCCAGGTGGCGGTGGAGGTGGTGTATCCGGTACTGCACTCAATAGTTTGGGTAGATGCTTTTCTAATGGAGGGGGAAATAAATCACACCACATGCGGCCTGCAATATGGGGGCCTAAATTATGTGGTTGGTAATCCTCAATTCTAGTAGGAATGATTAATTTCTTACGTGCATAGGCCATCGCACACTCGGCATCCACGGCAATTGCGTCATCCGCATTTTTTGAAAAAATTAGTACAAACACTATGCACTCGGCAATCGCATCAGCAATTTGTGCCGCAAAAGGTCTGCCCGGCACCAGGTCACGCGTGTCCATAAAACACTTATAACCCTGGATAGAAAGGTAATCGTAGATAATATCGGATTCCTTTTGATCTACCGTTGAGTGACTAATAAATATTTGATATGCCATATTATACTTCTGCTTTCATAACTAATAATCCGGCTTTCTCAATGATTAGCATGTTTGCTCTTGTAACAACGTATTATTGAATATACGTGCCCAAATGCAGGGATGTCGCTTTCCATATCCCACCACATGTATCCGTCCAGTTCCCCATGCGGCTTTAAATGCACATGTCCTTCCGCTTCAATCAGGAATGCCTTATGCATGCTGGCAGCTCCGGCAAACGAACATAAGTAGGTAGTTCTTGTAGCGCGCAAACCTGTTTCTTCACCAAGTTCCCTCGCGGCAGCCTGATATGATCGCTCATGAGGCTTCGCTCCACCACCAGGAAGTGAATATTTATGCCTGCCACAGTCCTTCACCAGCAGAACCTTGCCATGCCTGATGACTACCGCAGTGCCTCTTCTTCGTAAGTGCGCAGCCATAATTGCTAATTGTTCCGGTTAAATTGATTCAATGATTTTTCCTGGTATCCTTTTTATCATCTTTATCCTTTAAGGCAAATTTATTGATGATGTTCCTGACACTGGATTGGGGATTGATGGCATCGGTCCGGCTGCTCAATATTTGATCAAGTTTGGTAATGAAATCTGGCGGAGCCAATTTTTCACTGCCGCCCAAGGATTTCAGTATATTCGCCAGGTTCTTTGTATCCATTTGGGGCAGAACCGGAATAAATGTGGCCAACTCGGCAAATTGTTGTAGTTTGATCACTTGTAGTACCACGTCCGGTATTTGTTCTTTTAATCTTGGATTAATGTACGACAGCTCAATGGTTGTCTGTGATAAAACTGCGGTCATAGACGGCACAAGTAGCTTTTCTATAGGGATTAAATCTGTCCCCGCAAATAGTGTAATCACATTCTTATATTGCTCCGGGTGCATTGACTCAAGCAGCCTGCGCAATGCGCCATAATCCCGCTTCCAGATCAAGACCAGTATCTCCAAATTTACGTGTTTTACAGTTTTCAGGAATTTCTCAATATCTGCAATATAATCTTGAGCCGGCCGCTCATTTAAAAATGTATTTAGCAGCATATTGGCAATAGGGCCGCGATCAAAACCGCGGTTAATAGCTATAAATAAATTATTGGTTCCGGCACTACGATATTGCATTAAAAGAGGGTTTAATATCCTGCCAGCTAAGCGCCGGCCGATCAGCGCTTCTAATTTTGTTGATGAAATGGCCTCAATAGCAGGCCAATTCTGATTAGTAAATTCATCGGTTAAATCCGGTGGCATGTTATTTATCACATCACTGTCATAAGCAATTCCCGTCAAAAAGTTATTCGCCTCAAAAGCAGCTGATTTATTGTTGATTATATCGGCATACCCGGACTGATTTATTTTATAGGACAGCCATTTTTCATATGGTGTGACAGGGATAGAAACATCTGAATCTACTTTGCATTTGGCACAATCAACAAATATAAGGCGGGGTGAAGGAGATGGTGCCGCAGCATAGCCGTTAGCCCAAAAATAGCTGACAACGGGATTGCATTTATCAAAGTAGGTATCGAAGCTCATATCTGGCCGGTCAGATTCCAATGCCAGTGAAAAGACCATCGCCAGAGCATCACGGACATCTTCCGCAGTTCCAGTCAAGGCAAGAGACACACGGTCTCGTTTAAGTTCAGAGTTATTATGAGTTAAGTGAAGTAACTTCCAGAGCTCGCTGCGTTCCCATTTCAGTGCGTACTGCTGCCCATGCAATTCTGTTGATTTTCCCATAGCATCATCGACTTTGATATCAACTTTGCCAATATTCACCCCCGAACGCCCTTCCATGCTCAGTGCCTCAGTTGGTAAGTTGATAAACCTGTTGTTAAAAAGGTGGAATAGGACAAAAGGATTATATTTTAATTTAATAAAATCTGCTCTACTTATAATGAGGCTATGCGCCAGGTAGTTACCACCTCTGCCGAACCTGTCCTTCTGCTCCACATGAACAATGCGCGATATAACATACTTGTTATTCCCCAAATTGAAAAAGGCCAGTTTTTCGGGCAATAAATCAGACGGGTAATAGACAAGCCTTGTTTCTATTTCGGTTAACTCCTGTTCATTAATATAATCCTGGGAATAAAATAACGTCTGGAAGCCACCCACTCTTGACGGTGACAACGCCTTTTCAACATTACCATATAGGTGTTGCCAGGCTTCAATGATCATTGTTATACCTCTTGATCAATCTGAATCCGAAATAGTAAATCCTCTCTTTTAACGGCTTGATCGAATCCTTTTGCGGATCGTATGTATTTGGATGAAAATGTTGTCGAGGTTTACCTACGCCCACGTATTTATCCTTCTCGGTAACCCACTCCACAAGCCCACCCTCAAAGAGGGCAAAATCACGCATTTTTTTCATTCTTTTATATAGATGATTCCAAATATCTGTTGCCTTGATTGAAAGGCCAGAAAGTGTATAAACGGGGATACTCTCATCTTTGATGGTCATGTAAAATTTGCGCCATTCATCGATGGTAGGCAAGCCAAATCCGGGTCCTATCCAATTAGCATAATTAATGGCTTCCTGAGGGGTGATCCCAGTTATGAAAACTCCTTCATAATTTTCCTTGTTTATCTCGTTTGTTGAAACACGCGGGTTCATTTTTACAATAACGTCATACAACTTATCTCCAAACGAGTTGGTCTCAGAAATATGTCGTTCATATTGAATTTTTGTGACGGGCCATAAACCGAATGCCCCCAGGTTATCTATCTCCAGGAAAGGGAACCCTGTCTTGTCGACTACTATCCTCATCTTACAATACCAGTAAATACTGGTCTCCCATGGGATAATATTGCGGCAGCTTCTTTTGTTTAACCCATCGATTTTTGTCAGGATCATAGCCATAAATGAAGGCATGTCCTCCCTGTGCAACCGCCACTGAGCCAAAATCAAGCCTGATTACGTTAACCGGATGCCAGTAGTATACCGCAGAAGATTCGTTGCAACGTATAAGCACGAACCCCTTTTTATTATTTAACGTTGGATATACAGGTTTCCCCAGAATAGTTGTCCCATCACCGTCGCATATCAACTCACCAGCTTCGTGCCTGTGATTGCCGTGCAGACATTCATAGGATTGGCCTTGAATTGCCTGCTTAAATATGGATACCTCTTCCATTTTCAAGCTAAACCATTGGGGCATTTCACAATGTTCAAGTTCCGTTAAAAGGCCGCATCCTTCATTCAATCCTCCCTGGTGTTTTGCTGTTACTTCACTGCCGAAATATGATACAGATATGGAGTAATCTTCCAGGTTCGATCCTTGCAAGTAATTTACATCTCCAACTATCAGCTTATAGCCGCCGTTGCTCCAATAGTATGGCATGAAATTAAATCCGCCTATTTCCATGGTGGCCACCGGCGTGCTCAAATCAGAGATTAAATCGAACAACTGATCGCGCTGAACCTCCCTGCCTATCGGAATATCTCCTCTCAGCGATTCATTTATCGTCACAAAAAAAAGATTTGGTGTGAGTAAACAATTTACCCAATCTTGAAGGTCATAGATAAGGCCTGAACCTATAACAATCACTTTGCCCGCTTTTAGACCCTCCAGGTTCGGCGAGATAAAACTGCCGCGCATGCTATTCTCTTTGGACCACAACTTATATGATTGGGCTAATTTCTTATAATCGTATTGCTTACTATTGCCCAGGAAAAACAGCCTTTTGCTAATTCCTGCAGGTAGCCTATCAAATAGCTGCGTGGCGATCTTAAGGATGACATCGCTATCTGTCGACGCGCTTTCACTGGCATCGATAACAATTGCCAGGTCCTCGAACGAATTAACCGTCAATTGGCCGCGTCCTTCAGGTAACTTGAAGCTGTTCATAATTCCGCTTTAACTATATGCTATTATTTTTCCGTTTTCAGCTTTGACTTTGAAGATAATATCGTGCGAGGATTCATACTCTGCTTTTAGCAGGTTCTTGGATAGCGGTTTCATAATTTCATTCTCGATGGCATTAGTGATGGCCCGTCCGCCAAAACTGGCGATTATCTCTTTATATTTATCCGCCAAATGATCTACAACTGAGGTGGAATATTCAAATCTATACAGCGAAATCTTAAATCTGTCTTCGAACTCATCTTTAATTCGGTCTAAATGCGATACAATTATTTTCTTCTGCATAGCTGAATCGTCGATGTAATTAAAAGGTACGATGTTATCGCCAATGCGGTTTAACAGTTCAGGCCGAGAAATTTCATACATGAAGAAATCGCGCACAGCATCGGAAAAGTGTCGGTGAATCTCATCGTGCCTTTCTGATTCAGTTAACTTAGCATTTTCCAAAATGGCATCAATCTCCTCTCTTTCGGGTATAGCCTGACCCATGGAGTTTCTTGTTCTTGTCCCGATATTGGAAGTGAAGATTATAACTGTTTCAGTAAAAAAGGTAGTCTGACCCCTGCTATCGGTCAGTCGGCCTTCGTCCAGTATCTGGAGAAAGATATCCATGATTTTCGGGTGGGCTTTTTCTATCTCATCGAATAGCACAACCGAAAATGGTTTCTCACGAACAGTAGTTGTCAGGATACCTCCGCGCTCATAGCCCACATACCCGGGTGGTGACCCTATTAGCTTTGAGTCAGTATGCTCTTCCTTGTATTCGCTCATATCGAAGCGGATGAACGCCTCCTCCGAACCGAATAGGAATTTAGCTAATTT
This sequence comes from uncultured Dehalococcoidales bacterium, assembly GCA_964654015.1. Taxonomy (GTDB): domain Bacteria; phylum Chloroflexota; class Dehalococcoidia; order GIF9; family AB-539-J10; genus JAUUZT01. Next base: position 6,813 of record CAZZHQ010000090.1, read on the forward strand.
CTTGGCTATAAAGGTTTTCCCTACGCCTGTCGGTCCGGCGAAAAATAGTATACCCTTGGGCTTTGAGAGTGTGCCGGATGCCATGCCCGACAGTCCGGCCCGGGCCAGTGTCATAATATCCACTACTTTTTTCACAGCATCGTCCTGCCCTTTCACGCCTTCCTCTTCGGTGAACCAATGGAACGCGTTATCGAGCTTCTCGATATCCAGGGTACCCCAATAATCCTGTTGCTCACCAATGCGATACCTGTTAATCAACCGCCTTATCTCACGGCTACCCAAATCCTTGTTCGCGTCCAGAGATGAAATTATATTATCTATATCCCTCAGGAAGAGCCCGTCAGTTGAATCCGCGACCATATCCAGGTGATTGTACTGTGTGCCAAGCCTGTGTTTTAAGTAAGCTTTGCGGTCAGCTTTGTCCGGCGTAACTACAGGTATAATGGCTACTTTAGGGGAGTTTGTATACAATTCCACGGGCACCATGGTGTCTTGAAGCGCTACCATAATGAGCCGGTTATTCGGCGTAATATTTTCAATCAGCTTTTCAAGCCTGAGTAGAATCTCCCGCTCATCCTGGATGTAACCACCTTGCTTGTACGGTATGAGTTTGTCCAGGTAAAAGATTACAGCCAGAGTATTCTCTTTTGAGGCATTTAAATCGCGCGCCCAGCCGGCAAGAACTCTCGCAGGTGTAGTCTTTTCCTCACCGGCGGACGGCGCGGTGGAGGATAATTCTCCGCCTTTCGACAGAGTGGGGGGCTTCTCTATAGCGCCTGATCTCCTTTCACGATCGATCACGTCATAAAACACGGTTCTCGAAAATTTTACAGGCAGGTCTGAGCAGACATCTTGTAACAACTCGGTCAGGTTGTTATAAATTATCTCTTTATCGGCACCAATATACTTATCCCGTACATTGCCATGTAATATGATGACCTCCTTTCTTTCCATGGCCATCCTCAGGTTATTCATCCATGTTGACATACTACACCTCGAGACTCTGCATTAACACTACTTTCTTAAATGTATCATTGAGGAGATTTATTTTCGCTTTCGGAATTTTACAGGCAGTTGATACCTGTACCTCGATGTCTTTATAACGTTTCTGTCTGAATTTATCGCTGTCATTTCTCGCACGGATTATAAATTCCTCGATTTCGTATTCGTTAGCATTGAATATTTTTATCTCGCTGAAATCAATCAACTCTTTATACCAGAACCAATGAACAAAAAGATTTTTCGGACCTGTTTCATATCGCCATAAGCCTAAGAACTTCTCAATCTGCGCAGCCGCAGATATACGAGTCATACAATTGGCCAACTGATCTGACAGGCTGTGATTTCCCAATATATCTCTTACCCATGTGGCTATGTCGTTTCCTTTTCGTGTTATATGCTTGCGGTAATCTTTCTCATCGAGTGTTCTTAGACCAGTGCAAAGCTCGTATAGGCCGCTGACCGCTAGACTGTTATGCAATTTAAGTACATGGGTGTATGAAAGCCCCTCTTTGTATACGTATGCCGGGAATCTATTATCGAGTACCAAACTAATTCCATGTACATTTTCATTGAAATGAGCTGGAATTTTACATTTCCTGCATACTGGGCACGCAAGGTTCTTCCCGCTCCCATAGGATATTTTACCTTTTTCGAAGCGGCAAAAGCACTTAATACATACGAGATCAGGTAAGCCATCGTTAAATTTCTGTATAGATCTATTGAATGCCGGTGTTTGCCCCAGTATACTTACTGCCGTTCCATATACTTCATCATCACCTAATGATTGTATAAGAAAATTAACTGCGGCGGTATCTCCAATTTTTCCCAAGGATATTATTGCATGCGTCCTAACTGAGCATTCTTCATCACTTATTAATGCTGATAGCAGGTTGACCGTGCATGTCTTATCGCGAATATCTCCCATTATTTTGGCAGCCATCCCTCTGGACTGCTTGTCGTGGTTTTCTATAAGCACATTAACCAGATATGGTAATGCTGGTCGCCCTATATCGGTCAGCATTTCTGCTACCTGGACGTAGACGTCTCCTTTTCCAATCGACTGTATCAGCGGTGTAATTGCCGACGTACCCATCAGTTTTATACATCTAATTACGTTTTGATACGCTATGCCGGAAACATTGCCTGACCAATACGATAATGTTGGATTTAAAAGACTAATTAAAGGCTGAATTAGACTTATTCCATATTTAGCCAGATACTCCGTGACCTTCTTTCCTGCTGCGGGGTGACCCAATGCACTGATTAAGGATTTATATTCAGCATATTTTAGTATGTCATCGTGTATAAGTGTGAACAAAAATGGGAGGATAAAATGGCTATTTTTCTGTTTACTGATAGCGAATAAAAAGTGTTCAATAACTTTCTCATGTCGATTATGCAGGCGGGATAAAATATAGTAAGACATTTCTTGATTAATCGGGTTTTCCAGTTCCCCGATGAGGGTATCGATAATGTCCTCCCCCATATCAAGTAATATGGATTCGGCAGCGTCTCTATAATTTGAATCATGTAGCGCCTGGATAAGATATTTTTTCCCGGTGATTTTCTTAGCGACTTCCGGCAACCTTGAAACGATAATGGCCCCTCCTGGTGAATCCATTACTTCGATTTTTCCGTCTGGATTATTTATTATTCCATCAGTATCTGACAATACCCTGTATACATCTAATAATGCGTATACAGCCCGCGGATCATTGATCTTCGCCAGTGAGCCAGCCATTTTAATCCGATTGCCAGGCTTCCCATTGTGCAGATCTCTAACTAATTTATCTATTTTATCCATGGGTTTGTGTGGTTACGCCGTCCTTTGCGCTTGATTTCCGTCAGGTAAATCCATCTCTCCCTTTGCTATTTTTTTCCCATCCTGTTTCTGTTCAGTTTGCCCGAAGTTCGTTTTTACGCCGAACTTCTCATCGAGTAACTTGGACATCTGGCTGAATTCATTGAGGCACTTGGTTTCGGATATCTGTGAATCTGCTGAAACTCCCTCTAATGTTAGACGAAAAATAATTTTCCCCTGATCCATGGTATCGACCTGGTAGACAATGCTTTTACGCCTATCATTTTCTTCAAATTGCGGCTCTGTCTCCTGAAAGCCCAGGTCTCTGCAGACCTGCCGTAGCGCTCCCAGCACGTAGATACGCTTTTGGTGCTGTATCTCCTTCGCTTCTGCTTGTGCCGGCTGCGAATTTAATTGATGCTCAAGT
>CAZZHQ010000091.1:0-9968 GCA_964654015.1 uncultured Dehalococcoidales bacterium
TAAACTAATTGGCAACTTTCTGGCAACTATAGAACACAAAAAGATGGTGGAGCTGGGGTATCAATAGGTAGAACTTTTTCTACCACGTTTGCCCTAGTTTACTAAATATGCTGGTTCAAGTCCAGTAATGTGGGCCTTGGGGGACAGTTCCCGAACTTTTATTTGAGAAGAAGGAATTGATTCTGGCTTTGCAGAGGTTGCTTGTACAGGCTAGTGAATCCAACAACCTTTGCATTGAGAATCAAAAAAATAGAGATTAGATTCCCTCAAGTGGTGGGTCCTAGCAATTCTATCTTCAATACTAACACAGTAAGATTCCCAGTTTGGGTTTTCAGTATGTACAGATATGGCAATATCGGGAATTCCTTCATGGTCAATAGCGTTGAATATATGTTCATCCTGTTCACTTGCAGACCAGCCATAAATTACTAAAGAGCCCTTGATATCTGCGAGAGCAGAATCGTATACCGAGTTTAGATAATTACTACGTGTTATGGCACGGAACTTCTCAGTTGTAGTGCCTTCGCTAATAAATAATGGTATATAGTCCTTCTCTTTCCACTTGGATAGGATTGCCTCAAGCAGACAATCATCGATAGAACGACTCAGCTTCACTTCATCACCATATATGTCTGTTGCAAGGAATAGGTTACCGTGAGGGTAAAAAACAAGAGTCGAACCTGTCGCTGGTGGGTGCGGCTTATATAGATAATCGAAGTCCTTCTCAAATTCTCCATGAACAAAACAGTCCTTGAACCACTGGCATTTTCCCTCTTCATTACCCACAAGGATTGACCAGTATACTAATAGGTCATAATTGAGACTCAAAACTGTTGTGAAGTTTGCGAGGAACTTCGCTATTGGGATTAGCAAGTGCTTAACGCTCGTATAGGCTGGGTGAATGTCTCTTATTGTGCTTATGAGTGCATCTCTTAATTCGAAGTAATATTTTTTGGTTTTATAGTCCTCAATATTTAAGACTTCATTTACTTGGCTAGCTTCTAAAAGTAATTTCAATATATACTCGAAATTTGTCATCTTGTAATGTTCGAACATATTCAGAAGTTCGTCATTAAGCTTCCCACTTTCACAGACTTGCTCATATAGGGACCTGTAAGAAAGTCGACTATCGATAGCTATACTCGCACCATTCCCAAGTAGAAGGTTGTTCTTAAAGCGTTTCTTTAGCTTTGACCAATCGTCTAGCTTCATAAGATGATTCTATAGTCCGCCATAGCAGGTGTCAATGTCAGTATTACAGTTGGCAGGGAAAATAAAGGCCCACCAAAGGGGACGATACCTAGAACCCTTCCGCTTGGGAGAGTCTTTTCAATAACCTTTCCGTGGTCACCGGCTGGAATAAAGTTGTGGAGAAAGCCATAACCATTACTCCGTCCGGAACTACTCCTCAGCCTTCTGGATCTTCCTGGGGTTTGGCAGTTGTGGCAGAAATAGCGATTCTATCTCTGGCTAATGGAAGGAGAAAATCTAAATCTTAAAGGAAAGAGGCGCTTTCCCCCCACCTCTTTCTTCAATACATTCTTTCCAGACTACATTATCGCGACTAAAAACGACCACATTTTAGTTAAATAGGGCATTTCTAAGACGCTTATATTCCGTCCTTATTCTTGAAAGGGTTTCTTTATCATCATTGACAATCCTGGAATTCCTTTCAGCTCGTTTTTCTTCTGTAGCAAATTCCGACCAAATATCCCAACATCCATTTTTCATAAAATATTCATTTATATTAATATCCGGAACAGAATGGACATATCCAGACTCACTATCGACTACTACAGCCTTAACGGGGTATATTTTTATTAGCTCACGAAGGTTTTTGTCAAAGCTCAAGAAAAATGGTATATAAAAATTCCCTGTCGGGTGAACTGCAAATAATTGCTCCAAAAAGCGGCAAGCGGCAAAATCCCATGCGATATTATCAATTTTCGTTAACAGACCATTGGGATTACATCCTTCATTGATTGAATTTAAGATCGGTACGTTCGAACGGTCTTTGAAATATTCAAATGCAACTATAGTTTCCCTTTCCAGGAATACTATCCCTCGTTCCTGTACAAAATTTAAGAACTCTGTCAATTTATTTTTTGCACTTTTGTTAGAGGAATACTGGACTCTAAGCATCGCCAGTAAATATAAAAGCCCCAGTCGTTGGTTTGGTAACAAATAGTCATTTGCAAGAAAACTGTATTCGGGAGAAGCATAAAAATTATATGCAAAAGCAATTGCTTTTGCCTCAGCCTCCTGGAGGCTTATATTAAACTTAAAATTGCGTGTACTGCTATAGCTCAGATCGTCAATGTTAATAAATAATTGGAGGTAGACCATATTTGATCTGAAATATTCGTTTAGTGAATTCCAAAATTCAATTGGAGTGAATGCTCCTTTATTTTTCATTCTCATAGCTACGGGGCGTGCTAATTTGATGTTTTCGACAAAGTAAAATAGGGGGTCAAAATTGAAACCATTTGCCAGAACATAATCAAAAGTCTGTTGAATATCTCCGGATAACACTTGTATTGTGTTATTTTTAACAACCGTTTTTATATACGAGGCGAAATTGGTATCAAATGTCACGGTATAATCTAAATCTCGATCGTGCGGCAATATTAATGGGCTATGATGAAAATAATATAAGTTAGGATTGCAAAGATAAGGCGTGAAATATTTCATCGTAAATATATTTGGAAAATTAAAGGGTGGTTTTAAATATGGCTCACTGGCTGGAAATGAAGCTACTATTCGAATTCCATGCAACCTGCTACTTAGATTTTGTTGTATGGAGTCTAATTGAACTTGGTTCTTAGTTAATCGCAAAGCTGCTGCCAGCTGTTTAAACTCAGGAGTATCAAAAAGTCTTAATGACATTATCGTTACTCCAACTTTTGATTACTGCATGCTCTTCTTATAAGGTTTTGTGGTCTATTTATTAATTTTGTTTCTCATACTATTTTCAAATTATAAACAAAACAGCCTTCAGCAACAATGTCTTTTGACCGAGCCATCTAGCGTCTTTCCAAGTTAAGCAACTTTTTAAGCACATTTTGTATACATTATTCCACTTAAGGAGACGATACCTAGAACTCACCGACATTCCAAGCATGACTGGTCAGGGAGAGTCTTTTCAATAACCTTTGCTTGGCCAGCACAGTCTGGGATAACATAACCGCCGACTCTCGAGTTCGAATCCAATACGGTAACCCACATTGGAAACATTCTGAACTTCTATTTAATAAGAAAGACCTATTTCCTCTTTTGCGGTAGCTTCTATTTTTCTCAGTAAGAGATTCGGGCTATAATAAATACTAGGTAATTACCTGATATAAGAGGGGAGAAATGAATAAATGGCTTATTGTACACAATTTGGAAGCCTTCAGCGAAAATTCAAGGATGCTTGGTTTTGTCGGGAAGAATAATTTGGATGGTTCTCCCACTCTGGACAGCCAGGGAAATCCATTACCTACCGATGCAAAGGTACTTGAAATAAAACCAGGTGATGTGGTGGTCTATTATTGTCGCGGCGACTCAGTCATCAAGGGACTTTATGAAATTGTCCAGGCTTATTATGATAAAGAGACCAGATGGCCCGAATCCCCGTTTCAATTTGAAATCAAACCAGTCATTGAACTTGATGAGCCTTATGACTTCAAACCACTGGTTGGGTCCCTCAGTTTGTTTAAGGACCTTCCTGACCCACGGCGTTGGGGATTAAAGTTGCGGGGTCTATATAACGCTATAAAACTTCTTACTGAAGGGGACTACAATACAATTAAGGATGCGTTGACTGCTGCTGCAGAACAGAAAATTATAGTAGAAGAGGATGGGACTGGACTAGCAGGGTATAGGAAGCATTTACGTATACAGCACCAAATCGCAGAGTGGGGCATAAGAAACGGATTTAGGGTTCATGTGGCAACAAATGATAAGGGGAAGATAAAAGAAAATCTAGCAGAGATTCTAGATGACATACCTAAATTCCATACCGATGATATTCTAGGGATAGCTAAAAGAATAGACGTGCTGTTCTTCGACAGCAAACGTAACATACTGACTCACGCATTTGAAGTTGAACATACCCCTATCATTTATTCGGGATTGCTACGCCTTAATGATATAGCGGAAAGTTACCCTTCTGGCAGAGTCCAATTCATCATAGTTTCTGATGAATCCAACAGTGAAAGGTTCGATAACGAACTAATAAGACCTTCCTTTACTCTTCTACGAGAAAACAACTGTAGATTCGTGACCTATAAACAAGTCGAAGAAGAGTGGAAGCAACTTCAAAATAGGAAACCACCGCTATTCTGACGTCCAGCCTAATCAAGTAATTTAGACGCTGTCAGACTCGACAAATTTGGGAAATGACTTAATATGACTTTTTGACACCCACTTCTGCTGCGGCTTAAAATCATATCAAATGTATTTCCCAACTAGCAATGGTTTAGAAAAGAGAATTGAGAGCCAATTGCCTACTATGAGCAGATTCTTGAAGGAATATTTGTGTTGGTGTAAGATGATTGCAATTGGCTGGTTCTCACTGTGCTTGACTGCTAATATCAGCTAATAGGAGGTAGCATTATGGCATTCTGGCTGGCTATTGGACCTATTGAGAATTGGGAATACGGGCTTGAACAGGGTGGAGTCTGGGGCGTTAGGGAGCGATACCAGAAAGCTTGGGATCGCGTGAAACAGAATGACGTGCTTTTCTTTTATGCTATGAGGCCGGTCAAAGGTATAGTTGGCTACGGCACCATAAGATCAAAGGAACGAGAGTCAAAATCATTTTGGCCAGAAGAGAGAAAAGAGGGGATAACCCTCTGGCCGCTTCACCTTCGTATTGAAGTTGACTTTTGCCTTCCTCGTGATAAATGGGAAATGAACAGAATCTCTTTACCCTCTCTCTCTCAAGGTATAACTATCCAGCGTGCCTTGCAAGAATTAAGAGAGGGCGTAGCGCAGGACTTACTTGGGCAGTTCTCACACATTAAGCGCTAAAGATGCCGGTTCGTGCTATTCATCACTAACAATGAATAGAAGGTAATCACCTGAAAAACATGGTGATGTTGCTCGGGTCTTCGAGTCGGTCACGAATAATAAATAGATTTAACTGACAGCCTAAGGGTGAAGAACGACGGGTACGTAGAGAAACAAACAGGTAAAGATGCCAAAAAGGAATTTCAAGGTTTATTACACAGAATATACCCCCGACGGGGCAGAATATCTTGTTCAGAATTCTGACCTAAAAAATCATAACGTCGCCCTTGTACGATTGACCTCATCACAGATCTCTGGGAGCACGGTTACTTCTACTTCTCCAAAACTACTTCAAGTTCTCGCGCTGGATAAGCCGGACTACATAATAACTGATGCTGACCAAAATGATGAACCCATTCTGACTATCGAATTCACCACCCAAGCCCCAGTAGGCCAAAATGAAATGCAACGCTACGCAAGAGCTGCTGCTTCAGTAATCAATGAGGTTCCTGGCGCATTTGTTTTTGCGGCTGATAAATACATACGCCATAGTGATGCTAGCTGGCATCACAGAACTGCACATAAAGTTTATCTTGCTTCTGCCAAGGCATCGCAGATATATAACACTCCCATGCTGACCTTTGACTGGCCATTTGATGAGGATGAGTATCAAAACGGTAACGGTGGTTTGCTGATAAACGCAGAAACTAATACGCCACCAGATCCAAGCGCAACTTATCCCGAAATGCAGGATTTTTTTAAATATATTAATCTAGTCTTAAAACACCACATCAATGATACACGATCACAATTGATGCCAGAAGGATTTATTCGTGACCGTATCCAACTTATGGAGAAGAAGTGCCCGCTTAAGTATGTCAGAATTGGAGAGAGCCCAGGATTCGATTCTGTAGCCAAAATAAAAACTGTCGAACTAGCAGAGATGCTGCTGGGAAAGAAAGCACCAAATGAAGTCACGCCATTACTTGCAAATGTAACTGCTCAAATCCTAAATCCTAAGCTAAGTAAATCACTAGCAGAGGCACAGTTGGAGCTAAGAAATTTTTGGATGAGAGACGAAACCGTGATAGTGGCCACAAAAGCAGATCCCCTCGCTAATAATCGTGGTTACGGAGATCCCTTTTCAGGAACGCTTGCTGCAGTAGACTTCATCCATTGCCACCAGGTTGATAGTCATCTTCTGATTAACAGAAAGCGAAATTTGATAATGCTATTTAATCATCCTAATGCTGAGGTATACTATGAGACTAATTTAGGTATACCGACGGACTATGCAGACCTCAAGTCTATAGAAGATATGAAGCACATCACGACTACGATTTTTACTTCCCACATAGCTTTTCAGCTTAACAAAAGCATTAAGACTTTTTTCAATCTTGCCGATTTGATAATACTTCCGAAGAACATTTATATCGGGAGAGCTCAGATCTGATTAACTATTTCACCTGCCTTGTACACAACTATTCTGCCACTGGAATACGCAAAGACAAAAACATGATTTGGGATGGATAGTTCTTCTATCTCTTTCTTGGTTGCTCCGATACAGATAGCCTTATGTAAACATTCTTGTCGTTTGTCAAACCACACATTAGAGAGATTCAATTTATTTTTCAGGTCTCTTATGTGGCCCTCATTTATGTTCTCTAGTTTATCGACATCACCCTGGTAGAAACGAGCCTTTGCTTCTACTATGAAGATGTCATCATCTTTTTGAGCAATAATATCCGGAGTAATTGACCCCCTACCCCGGTAACTACCCATAAGTGTAATACCACCGTGACTACCAGGCGGATTAAAAGACTTAATAATATAGCCGTTTTGTATCAGGAAATCGCGTCCCTTATGCGTAACGAATCCCTCTTCTTGATAATTATTCTCTATCGACATGTTATTAGAACTTCGTGCGTATCTTTCAAAACACCTCTACCTTGCATGGAATGATTGTAGGCCCGCAAAGTGATGGTGACATCTCTATAATATTGCCTGCAAATCTCCTGGATTTCCGCTGGAGAAACTAAACCTCTATCAGAATAACTTATTGCGAGAGTCGAACCTAAGTCATGTGCCGCTTCTGCTATAAAACAAAATTCCTGTCTTACCTTTGATTTATAACCAAAATTGGATCGGAATCTATCACCTCGGTACAAACCTTTGTATTCGAGTTCAGGATGGTCATATTTAATCATAGTTTCCAATAGATGATAAAAACGAGAATATTGAGCTGTAGAATATGGTGGGTCAACATAGATCAGCTTCACTCCTTTAAGACACCTCTCTCTGTTTTCTTCTGATAATAAATCTCTATAATCTTTAGCGAGGACCATATTTTCGAAAGAGGAAAAGGCTATATGATTCTCAAGGCATTTTTCTCCAAACGCATTTGAAATGCTCAAGTTTCGCAGTGTCCTAAGTCTCGGATGATCTTTTGGCATATATTCTGCGAAGTGGCCCGGGCTCGACTGGCAATAACCCATAGAATAGGTAAGTGCTGTCAGATAAAGAGCCCTTTTGAATTTATCTGTTATCAGGTCGATAGCATATCTGATGTTATCTATCTCTCTACATTGTTCTTTCGCAAAATAAGTATCAGCGTAGTATTGTGTAAATAATTTGTGGCTTCTATTGGTGTCCACCTTGTCCCAAATATCTCGTTCTATATCTTCCTGAATTATACGCGTTGTGTTGTTTTCAATTATTGCAGTACCAATAATTCTAGAATATTCTTGAATATCGTTAGCGATAATTGGATGTTCGAGTTTTAGTGCATAGCCTATAGCATGTGTACCTGCCATTAAGTCAAGAACAACATCCCCTGGGGATACCAGATCTTCCAGTTTCGGAATAATAAAATCCAGCAGCTTAATCTTAGCTCCCATGTAGCGCATTATATAAAGTTGTGGGTATCTTTTGGTCATAATCATTTTTCAAAAATTAGAATCCAGTCATGGGTAATAATGCCACTATATGTATTTCGCGCAGTGAGTAATGATCGAGAATTTTCGTTAATCTTATCTTGAAAACAGGCCAGGGTTTTCAGTCCCAGACTATCTGCTATTTTGACAAAATAATTGTGTGTTGGAATTAATTCTCCTCTTACCAAGCTATCACTTATTTTGAAAACTATGTGACCATTCTTACTCAATACTCTGTCCATCTCAGCAATACTTTTCCGCATATCAATAAAATACTGAGAAACAACTTTAGCCATTTTGGTTTGGCCCTTTTCAAATAAACGACTAACTTGCTGGTCAAGTTTTGGCAGGCCAGTTTCCTCTATCATTGAGTTAAGGTCGTTTTTATAAAATCTTTCCGTCCCTATTACTTCTTTGTCTAAGTTAAGGTATTCTACCTGGCCACGAATAATTCCTAACCAACCCATTTCTAATTTCATTGTTTCTAGATAACGAATAGAACTTATATAAGGGGGGTTGACAACAACCAGATTTACATTCTTGACCTTTTTGGGTAACGACCGAGCGTCACCTACAAACACTTCTATTGAAGCACAATTGTCTGCAATATTATCGAGATATTGAATTCTCTTCCTCACCGCTCTATTGAAAGCTTCCATAACATCAATTTTTCTTTCTCCTCGTACATCGAGTTGGCGCATTCTCTTGCTATAGCCGGGGAATACATGTTGCGGGTCTGCATTTGATACGCTACGCAGAAAGGCAGAAAAACAACCTAGGAAGAAATTCTTGATATCTCCACCGGGTAGATTCAAAATATGTGCTCTAAGCTTTAAGAGATCATATTTAACAAATTCCTTAAACCAGTGATCCATATTTACACAATACGGTTCATTAGTTTTTGTATAATCTGTTTTATCTGCAACCATATCGCATTGTAAGTCAGTTAGCGTTCTATGCAGTTGTTCTTGATCTATTTTCGTGGTTTTCACTTTGGCTATGAAAGCAGCCAGCGGATTTAGATCCACGCCGTACGTATTTCGGTTAAGAATTTTTGCTTCCAGAAGAGTGGTTCCTGAACCACAGAAGCTGTCCAAAACATAATCCCCTTCCTGTGTGAAATGACGAATTGCAAAGCCTGGAATCGCTGGGATTAATTTACCAAAGTATCTATGGAAAGAGTGCATTCCATTTCGCTTTATCTCTTTCTCTTGGAGAAGTAATTGTTTATATAGTTTATTATTCATGGCTTACGCTTATTTGTATTTAGATTACGCCACAGGCCTCGTTCAGGGTTGCCGTTTCAGTAAAAGACATTAACTATTTCCTCCATCGCTTCTTTAAGAGCGCTGAGATTTCCACAAAGTGAGCTGACCACTATTGTAGTCAGCCATCGCTTTCTCATAAGCCACTCGGGGCCGGAAACCTTGAGAGTAGTAATGCCATATAAGTTGAATCTTTCTCAGATCTTCCTCGCTGTAATCATTTCTTTCAACCATGGCATACCGAATTTTACGTGGCTTAATATAGCCTTTCGATTCAAAATAGTAAAGAAGATCCTTTGTAAGTCCTTCTGCCTGTTGTAGAACTTCTCCTGTTCTCATCCTTACCCCTGAGCAAGTGCAAGTGTTCACTTTAGTGGAAATTCACACTTACTTGTAGGAATATTAACCCCTTTTTAGCCAATTGTCAATATGCATCTAGTCACTTCATGAGAGTTCTGAGACAATTAGCAGCTTAGTGCTTTGTTCAGCAGGCGCCAAATCGTTGCCTTATGAATGGCATTGTGCTAAATTTGAGTTGGGAGTGTCTACCTACGTGCGTTATGAGTTTCCGCTTAATTTAGCCAAACAAGTTCGGAAGAAGTGGACAACCACGATTGGCGGACAATACACACCTCCACCTTTGCCAGGTGACCGCCCTCTTCGGGCTTTGCTGGAGGTAGCTTACTTAGCTGGCTTAGAAACAGACGAAGCCCGTCACCTAAACTTTACGCTTTGTTGTACCCCCACCGTTGATAGTGTTCGTCGGCAATACCAAGAT
>CAZZHQ010000092.1:0-9861 GCA_964654015.1 uncultured Dehalococcoidales bacterium
CACTTTTCCTTCCATGGTGACATTTTCCCTTATCAATTACATGGTGACAAAATCGTATAACATCAACATCTACTAACTCGTATTATTGACAATGTTTGGAATTTATTGGATAATGTGTAACATAAATTATGGTTAAGATTAGATTACGCAGAGTTGGCGCTAAAAAGAAGCCAATATATCGAGTCGTTGTAGCAGATAGCTTATCTCCCCGGGATGGTGCTTTCATCGAGGTAATAGGTCATTACAATCCTTTAACTGAACCCGCAAGTTTTGACATCAATGAAGAGAAAGCGCTAAAGTGGCTTGGTTGCGGAGCCCAGCCTACTGAAACGGTTCATGACTTGCTGCGAAAACTTGGCATCATCGATAAATTTAAGCAGCAAATTTCAGAGTAATAATCACTCACAAAGGAGAAAGATGAAAGAGCTACTTGAATATATCGTCAAAGCTATTGTAGTGGAACCTGATCAAGTAAAAATAACGGAAGAAACAAGCGACGAGGGATTATTAATTAAACTCGAAGTTGCCGCTGGAGATAAAGGACGTGTCATCGGAAGGGAAGGCCGTGTAGCTCAAGCGATGCGCACTCTACTTAGAGTCAAAGCCGCAAAAGAAGAAACCAGAGTCAGACTAGAAATAGTTTAATAGCGCAAAGTCGTACCACTTTCAGGTTTCATGTGCTGTTACTTATCAATTGAAATCTGGTTTTTATAACTGAATAATAATCGTCCTTCTATAGTAGTTATATACTGTAATTAGAGCCTTTAAATCAGTCCAGTGAGGCTGGTAAGTAAAGTGGGTTTGATGTTTTGTACTTGTAAGAACCTCTTGCTGGTTAGCTGGCGGGAGGTTTTTTTTGGCTGAAAATATTGTTTTATCCTCTCTGGAAATAAGCAAGGCGTTAACTCGTATTGCACATGAAATTGTAGAAAAAAATAGAGACACCCAGAACATCATTCTTGTAGGCCTGCTTACACGTGGGGTGCCATTGGCCCACCGTCTATCTTTATTGATTCATGATTTTGAAGGATTGCTTGTTCCAGTCGGCTCCCTGGACTTTCGAAGTTATCGTGACGACATCGACTATTGTACAAATCCACCAAATAAGGAGTCAACAAACTATTTTACCAGTAATATTACTGGTAAAATAGTTGTACTGGTAGACGACGTTCTTTCAACAGGCAGGAGCGTTCGGGCATCCATGGATGCTCTGGTCCGCCTTGGTCGTCCAAAATGTATCCAGTTAGCGGTACTAGTCGATCGTGGTCATAGAGAAATCCCTATCAAGGCTGATTACGTAGGAAAAAACATTCCGAGCTCCAAGGAAGAAAGAATACAGGTAAAACTAACAGAAATAGACAACTCAGACTTTGTAATCTGTATGACACGTAGCGAAAATCAACTCTTAAGAATATAGAGGAGCAATTGTTTATGAGCCTGATAAATAGAGATATGGTAACGTTGGATGATTTTTCAAACGCTGAAATAGAAGAGCTTTTTTCACTTGCCAATATAATGAACGAATCAATAGAAACACAAAGTTCACTCTGTAAAGGCAAAATTATGGCTAGCCTGTTTTTTGAGCCCAGTACCAGAACGCGCCTATCTTTTGAAACTGCTATGCACAGGCTGGGGGGACATGTAATAAGTGCAGTAGACATAGGTTCCACATCTCTAGCCAAAGGCGAGAGTATCGCTGATATGGCTCGCGTACTGGGTAGCTACGCCGACATAATTGTGATAAGGCACCCATGGGAAGGCGCGGCCAAAGTGGTCGCCAACTACGCTGACGTCCCAGTAATAAACGCAGGCGATGGGGGTCATGAACATCCCACCCAAACATTATGCGATCTTTATACCATAAAGAGCGAGCGGAAAAGCATTGAAGGATTGAGAATTGCACTATGTGGTGACCTCAAATATGGGCGTACTATTCATTCTCTAGCATACGCATTGGCTAGATTTGGAGCAAATATTCTTTTCCAATCTTATCCGGGGCTTGAGGTACCGGAGCACGTGCTTAGAAAACTAGTCACAAATTATAACGGTACCCTTAAAAGAAGTGAAGATTTAAAACAAGAGACCCAAAAAGGAGTTTTCCCTCTGAACTCTATATATATCACCCCTGGTAGCCCTCATCAACTGGCCATGATGCCTGATGTAAACATTCAAATAGAGACAGAGGCAAATGTCGACGCACTTTATATCACCAGGCTTCAAAAGGAAAGGTATTCAGTAAGTTTAGAAGATGAGCGGGCAGGAAATAATTATCCTGTAGTAGATAGAAAGCTGCTTAAGGGAAAAAGATTTAAACAAACTCTCGTATTGCATCCTTTACCACGGGTAGATGAGCTAGCCTATGAAGTAGATGCTGATCCCAGAAGCATGTATTTTAAACAGGCTGCCTTTGGTGTGCCTGTTAGAATGGCCTTGATTTCACTTCTTCTGGGATGTAACAAAACAACTACAACTGAAGATATTTCTACACTGACAAGACAGCAATATACAGTATATAAAAAAGATTCGGGACTGAAGTGCCCCAATCCATCATGCGTATCCAACCAGGACACTGAGACGAAATATATAAAGCCTGAATTTAATATAATAAGCCTCAATCCTCTAAGATTATGTTGCATCTATTGTGAACATGAAAATTGTCCTCCATATATAGCTAGTTCACAGTGGCACGAGGGAGGTGCAAAATACAAGAAGTACCATAGTGCAAATAGTCATTGGATTAATAAAATAAAAGCTGAAAATCTGATTCTATTTGACTCTGCGGATTCAGCTGAAGCTCAAGGGTTCGGCCCGAGCAACTACGCTGGTTCGTCGCTAACCAATAGGGAGGATAATGAAATATAGAAAGCATCATCCTATTCTTATCAGCGGAGGCCGCATAGTTGATGTTGCACAAGGCATAGATCAAATTGGAGACATATTTATTATAAACGACAAGGTTGTAGAACTTAGCAAAGGAACAAATTCCATAGATAAATCTGAATCAGAAAATATCTTGAATATTGATGCTACCGGACTCATAATAACTCCTGGTTTCATTGATATCCATTGTCATCTCAGGGAGCCAGGTTACGAGAATAAGGAAAACATCATTACTGGAACAAGAGCAGCGGCAGCAGGAGGTTTTACCACTATTTGTTGTATGCCAAATACAAGTCCACCACTTGATAATCAGTCAATTATTGAATGGCTGGTTGAGAAGGCAAATAATGAGGCGACTGTCAATGTCCTGCCTGTAGCTTGCATCACCAAAGGAAGAAAAGGACGAGAATTAACAGAAATGGCTGAACTAGCAAAAGCAGGAGTAATTGCTTTCAGCGACGATGGTGATGGAGTATCAAATTCAAGTCTCATGCGTAGCGCCCTTGAATGCAGCACTGCATTAGATTTACCTATTATGGAACACTGCGAGGACAAATCTTTGAGCGCCGGTGGAGCAATAAATGAAGGGTGGGTATCCGAAAAGCTTAAAGTAACTGGTATTCCAGCAGCATCAGAGGACGTAATGGTCGCACGTAACTTAATATTGGCACATTTGACTGGGAGTAAAATCCATATTTCTCATGTAAGTACCCAGGGTTCCGTTCAAATGATACGCATAGCCAAAGAAAAAGGAATAATGGTCACAGCAGAAGTAACACCACACAACCTCACATTAACCCAGGAAAATGTTTTTAAGAACAGACCAGGTAACGAGGCAGCGCATACTGCATACTTAACCAAAAAAGAACAGAGCTCTCCTAATAATAGATTCGATAGACTTTATAACACCAATGCCAAAATGTATCCCCCTTTGAGGACAGAGGCCGATACCGCTTGCCTGGTTGAAGCACTCAAAGACGGAACAATTGATGCTATTGCTACTGACCATGCCCCACACAGTTTGTTGGATAAAGAGGGTGATTTATACTCAGCCGCATTCGGGGTTACTGGATTTGAAACTGCTTTTGGCTGCCTTATGGCATTAGTTCATTCTGGAAAAATAGATTTAATCAAGCTTATTTCAAAGCTTACTTATGAACCGGCAATGATAATAGGCAAAACGAAGGAACTTGGTATTTTGAGGGCAGGGCGATCCGCAAATATTACAATCTTCGACCCAAACAGAGAATGGATCGTAGACAGTACTCAGTTTTATTCGAAAGGTAAAAACACACCATTTGATAAATTCAAATTCAAAGGTAAGATCATGGCAACCATTGTGAATGGTGAAATAGCCTATGATAGATACTACACTAAAACATTGTACCGTCTAAGTTAAAGAAGCCGATTTTAATCATGAAACAATTGATATGTACCATAAGCCACAATGAAGAAATTATGCCTGATGTTCATCTGATATCATTTGAATCTCCTTATATAGCAAACACAGCGCAACCAGGGCAATTTATCACGATTAGCTGCAACGACGTTTTGTTTCGTCGGCCTTTCAGCATACATGAAGTAAATTCCGGCCAGGTTTCTATACTTTTTCAGAGGGTGGGAAGAGGAACGACATGGTTATCAAAGCAAGGCCAAGGTACAAAACTGGACATACTTGGTCCATTGGGTAGTGCATTCAAAATCGAATCTCAGTCGAAGCACCTATTACTGGTTGGAGGTGGAATTGGTATCGCTCCGCTTATTTTCCTAATACAACGTACTCTACCGGAACATTCAGTTACTATAGTGCACGGAGCAAGTACTACTAGCTTAATCTATCCATTATCATCAGTATTTATTCACTCCTCTACAGAGAGGGATAGAAAAGACAGCTCCTCTGTATTGAACTCGAGATTTCACTATGTCACAGCAACAGAGGACGGAAGCTCGGGGCACAATGGTATGGCGACTGATGTCGTTGTTGATCATCTGAACTGGGCTGATCAAGTGTTTGCTTGCGGCCCGACCAGCATGTACATGACTATGTCAGCATTATGTAAAAACATGCAAATTGCAAAATCTGTTAATGAACCTATAGAATTGTACGAGGATAATAAAACAAAGCTACAAAGATGCCAGATTTCTCTTGAGATGGTGATGGGTTGTGGCATCGGTAGTTGCTATGGATGTAGCATAAATACTAAAGACGGTATGCGAACAGTGTGTCGCGACGGGCCAGTGTTTGAACTAGACCAAGTTATATGGAATAGGATATTGATATAATATCTTGTTACTTCTGAAAGGATATATCATCAAACAAATTTCCAGTTAGATATGGACACATCTTCTTATGCTAAAAAGGGCTACTCCTCTGTTAGTGTTCAGTTGCTCAGTAATAGTGGCCTGCTCATACTGCTTATTGTTTTTATTCTTAGCATCTGGAAAAACATTACTGCAGTAGTGATATTGCTTAGCATATTTCTTGCTGCGGTTGGCATAGCTAAATTCTGGAGTCACTTCTCACTCAAGAATGTCAATTATGAACGGTTCTTGAGCGAACGTCGTACTTTCCAAGGAGAAACTGTACAACTTACAGTGAGAGTTAGCAATAAAAAATTATTACCTTTGGCCTGGTTGGATATCGACGATAAATTACCTAAAGAATTACCCGTACTCAAGGAAACAAACGAAGAGTTGTTAGAAAGCACGCCTATTGTTTCCATCACACTATCAGGCTATAAAAGAGCCAGCTGGCATTACCAAATTAAATGCAGTAAACGAGGTTATTACGTAATTGGCCCTGCAAGCCTGCAGTCAGGCGACATATTTGGTTTTTATCCGCGATCAGTCATAACTAATGAAAGTGACGCCTTAATTGTTTATCCCCGTATATTCTCAGTGGATAGTTTGGAATTGCCAGCGCGCCAACCATTAGGTGAATTAGGGGCTCGATATCGTATATTCCAGGACCCAACCCGAACCATAGGAGTAAGAGAATATATACCAGGAGACCCATTTAATCATATTAGTTGGAAAGCTACAGCACGGCATCAACAGTTGCAGGTTAAAGAATTCGAACCGTCTACAACACTGCAAAATATAATCTGGCTTGGTATCGATAGCTTTACTGGTAATGAAAATATAGACCCACCTGAGGTTTTTGAATGGGCAGTCAGTACAGTTGCCTCTATCGGTAATTACCTGATTAACGCTGGTTCAGCTTTAGGATTTTTTGCCAATACCTATCTTGCTCAAGGTAGAAATTCCATAACTGTAATGCCCGGAACAAGTCCCAATCATATGATAAATATCCTGGAAATACTGGCCAGGATTACTCTAAATCCAATTGATACCCTGGAGAGTTTTATAAATCGACAGAGATGTGTTTTACCCTGGGGGTCCACACTCATTTTTATTGTTTCCGAGATTTCGAACGGACTTACAGCAACACTAGAGGACTTGGGCAAATCAGGATACCAGGTAGTGTTATTTCAAATTGGAAATATTACTCCTAAGACAGAAAGTCACTGTTACACAAACTACAAAGTAAGAACCTATGGAGATATTACAGGCCAGGAAGCTTCTCTTATATTGGAAAAAATACTATGAAAAATTGGAGCGAAAATGTTCTTTATTCTATTGTCATTTTGACAGAAAGCTGTTGGCTGGCAGCAATAATGCTATTTCTAAACGAATTTGTTACTGAAGATCGACGTATTACTATAATTGGTATTTGGTTGGCTTATCCATTTGCTTTTATATTTAATCGTTTTCTGCATTACGTTGGATTTAAACGTCCTGTATATTTCGCCGCTAATATTATAGCCCTGATTTTAGGAACCTTATTAGTACTGAGAATACAGTTATATTCAGGCTACGGTATATTAGATATATCATGGTTATCAGCCCTAAATTATCAAATACGACAACTGTTTTATGTATTCCAACCTGAATTGTTAATTATCCTCGGTAATTGTATCTTTTTCTGGAGGGGATGGAGTCTATCAAAAGAAAAGACCACTTTCTCTTTATTAAGCAGATATTTCCAATTTGGCTTTATGATGCTACTCCTTGTTTTGTTTATCAGCCACCTGGCTGATATTTCACTACCAAACATTGCCCCATTAATCGTGATTTTTTCATCACTAGCCTTAGTTGGTTTTGGATTGTTCCGTTCTGCTAAAAATAGTAATGCGCAGGATAATTTTGTAAATAGTAGTTCTCAGTTTCTATTAATAGTAGTCGCACTAATCGTTTCGTTGGGTTTGATTATTGGTTCTTTCATAGCTCCAGATTTGTTAAACCTAATACTGAACATACTTAAATGGGTTGGGACTAAAATTGCTGCTTTAGTTATTTTTCTGGTAAATCTGTTTCCGGATGATATAACTTCAAATATAGCTCCACCTGGAGAAACATTACCTCCAAGTCCGCGAGAAGAAGTAATAGATTGGTGGTCAGTATTCCGTTTGCCCCCAAATACTAGGATTATTGGGCAAAGGATATTCGTCTCTCTCTTTGCAATAGGTTTATTAGTAGCTCTATATCGGATTTTTGTAGATATATGGCATTGGATACGTCGACATGATACGGCCAACGTTACAGTTGAGTCTATACGTGGGAATTTGTTAACTGATTTACTCAATAGCCTGCTACAATTACTTCGATATTTTCTGAATATTCTGCTTTACCCATGGAATATTCTAAGAAAAAGAGCATTAGTTGAACAGCCTCATGAAATAAATTCAGTTCGACAGATCTATAGAAATATACTTCGTTGGGGTGCTTCTGGAGGATATCCTCGTCATACAAGTGAAACACCTTACGAATATCTAGTGACCATGAAAGGAATTCTACCTGCAAGTGAGCATGACATGCTTTCTCAGATAACAGATGCCTACATTCTTGCCCGTTACGGTCATAAATTGGAGCAGTTTGAACTACTGCAGGAAATCAAAGAAAGATGGAAAATACTCAGAAGATACAAGCTGAAAATGGTTCATCAGCAAGAACAGATTTGAACTACAAATTATGTCATTACTGGAGGTAAGGAATAGTGAGTAAAAAAATACAGGATATCGCCGGGCAAATCGTTAAAAACGTTTCGAAAGTGATTGTGGGAAAAGAAAATGCTATCCAATTGATGTTCGTTGCTTTACTATGCGAAGGGCACGTGCTTATCGAGGATATACCTGGTGTAGGAAAAACTACTTTAGCCATGGCAATGGCAAAGTCCATTGGATGTACTTTTAAACGTATTCAATTTACACCTGATTTACTTCCCGCCGACGTGACCGGTATTCACTACTTCAATCAAAAGACTTCCGAATTTGAACTTCGACCCGGGCCAATAATGGCCAATATTGTACTTGCTGATGAAATAAATCGTGCAACCCCCAGAACTCAGTCATCATTACTTGAATGTATGCAGGAAAGACAGGTAACTATCGATGGCGATACAATTCCCTTACACCGTCCATTTCTGGTCATCGCTACAGAAAATCCGATTGAACTTGAAGGAACATTTCCTCTTCCAGAAGCACAGATAGATCGTTTCTTGCTTCGCTTAACGCTGGACTATCCATCAGAATTACAGGAAAAGGAGATACTGCTTCGATTTATTGAGTCTGATCCTCTTAAAACTTTGCCAGTCATCTTCGAGATACATGAAATAATCGAATTGCAGCAACAATGCCGCCAGGTGAAAGTGGAGGCTAGTATACTTGAATATATAGTAAGCATTTGCAGGGCAACACGAAAAAAAGACGGAGTAAAATTGGGAGTGAGTCCGCGTGCTACATTGAGTCTTTGTTTTGCTTCCCAAGCATGGGCTGCCATTCAAGGCCGTGACTTCGTTATTCCTGATGATGTTAAGAAATTGGCAGTACCTGTATTGGCGCATCGACTAATCACTGACATACAGTCTCAATTTCGCGGTAAAGATTCTAGCATCATTATCAATGAAATATTGAATTCCGTACCAGTACCTTTGGAAAAGATATAATCCCAAATAATAATATCTACTATTTAGGTTATGTTTAGACTGGTGAAAACTCAACGCTGTATAAGAGACATAAATTCTGAACGAGTAACTACCTTGCTACGAAATGTTCCTCTTACCGCGGAAGTAACGACACTCGTTCCAGGTTTCCTGACTCCTCGCATAGTCATACACAAGTGCTCCGCTTGAACAACTACCCCCACACCTTCAGGGTTAATGGCATCAAAGATAGCATCTGCAATTTGCTTAGTCATTCTTTCCTGAATTTGAGGACGCCTGGCAAATATTTCGACTACTCGCGCTAATTTACTAATTCCTACCACATGTCCCCCCGTGTGAGGAATATAGCCAACGTGCGCCACTCCATAAAATGGGAGCAAATGGTGTTCGCACATGGAATAAAATGGGATATCACGTAATATAACCATTTCATTGTGGCCCTCATCAAAACTCACATCTAGCTCATCTTTAGCATCTATCCCCATTCCAGAGAAAATCTCTTCGTACATTTCCGCGATGCGTCTTGGAGTGCCACATAAGCCTTCTCTATGAGGATCTTCACCGATAGCCTCTAATAAAGAGGTAATAGCAATTTCAATTTTTACCTGGTCTACCATCGAGTTAAATTCCCCCTTCCAGAGATTAGTGCTGTTATTTGAACATACAAGATATTACAATTACAACAGAGCCGCTACTTTTATAGAGGAAAAACATCATTTTCTTCCTCTGAGCACTTTCTTAACAGCCCAAGCTCCACTTTCACTATCAAGATGATTGACAATTATGCTGTTATTCTCTTGTTCTGACAGCCACACGTTGAAATCCTCTTGAGCCAACACATTCCTCGGTTCTATTGCTAATTCATGATCCTCCCTTGCAAGTAGTTCAACAATCCAGTAACCACCCAAGGTCTCAACTGAGCTATCATAAACAGGGTCGCTAACCAAATCGATTGAAAGGCCAAAGGCAACCCCATCAAA
>CAZZHQ010000093.1:0-9837 GCA_964654015.1 uncultured Dehalococcoidales bacterium
AGAACTACGTTCCTGCTGCTGATCACCCCTGGAGAAGATATAACATCAAATCTTTACCACGTACCCAGGCATTACCTGTATGAGCTCAGCAGAGGACATTTCTAAAGAGTCTTGACACATAACAGACTTAAATTTGACATATTCTTTAATATATGTTCTTAAAGAGACACGCAGTGAAAAAAGGAGATAGAGAAATGGGAAAGAGAGAAAGGGTCGATAGTAACCATTATCGAGAAACCTCAGATGATGGTATGACATCATCGCTGTATTTGGACTGATGGTACGGTCGATGTTTGCGTAGAAGTAGCAGAACATCACAAAGATGGTAAAACTGACGCTTATAAGCCTGACACTTCTTTTTTTGGCAGCTGGTTCTCCGGTGGCAAGGGATAACACAAGTAGTCATAAATCGGGAACAAGTCTACGGCTCAAGGAGTGACTTGCCCCCTAAAAACCAGTCCTATAGCTATATTTGATTAGACACAAGTATTTTAAGTTCGAATTAGAACAAATATATTATATTCCGAATGAAAAAGAACTTGTCCAGCAGACAAGTTCTTTGGTGCCATTCCAAATTTCGTGATATGGAATTAAGTTTACCTTTCATTTCCTCGTTCTATCCATAGATTTGGAACGGAACCGAGGCTACTGGTCAGAACCTCTCCTATATTTTACCCTTACCACCGCAATTGGGACATTTTATCTGGCCTGATCCTTTACAGACACCACAGGTTACATCATTTAGGATACCCACTAGTTTCCCTGCACCTCCACACCTTTCACATTTGATAATACCTTTACCATGACAGGTTGGACAAGTCATTTCATATCCTCCTTTCTGAAGTCTTACACTCACAGTTCATTTTCTTTATATTGGAACCAAATAATGGCATAGTTATTTCCTGCCTGGTATTGTGATTGATTTCATAGCGGTAAAATAGGGCTGGAGAACAGAATCAGCGATTTCTGACTCAGGCACTACATTTCCAGTCACCAGATGCATTTCAAACCTACCGCCTGTGTTGCTAACAACTTTGTAGCCGGGGCGGCAATTACGATACCGCCAAATCATCACCTTGCAGCCAGCAATAAAACCATAAACCTGTGTTACCCGAAAAACAAAATGAGAGCAGCTCTCCTTAAAAATGCAAGAGCGTTTATCAAAGAAGGGGGGCCAAGCATACCAATAAACATAAATAGGGAATAGAATTAACCACCGCATATTACTTCTCGAAAACGGCCATGTCAAAGCGGGTCACTCTACTACTTTCCGGGGTGCCTCCTATCCCAAAACAGCCTTTCTTACCTGGAGTTGTAATAATTATTTCAGTGTTGTTAAGCCCTAGGAATTTCCACCCTTGTGCAGCTTGTTCGTTAATAAGCGTCTGCAGTTGACCTGCAGCTGTCTCAGGCCCTTGATTATCCAACAATTGTGCAACGAACGGTATAACTCTATATTCCATTGTTTTCCTCCTATCTTTGTTAATTAAAGAGTAATAACAAAATGAGTATGTAATCAGGAAGAAGGTTTGTAAGTTCCCTGAGCCACCCAGATTTCATCACCTGAAGAGGCAGTATCCAATCCCTCCTGCAACATATCGAATCTATTTCCCCAGAAGATACTATCATCGGCCCTTCCCGAGACATTTACATTATACAATTTAACTCTGTTTTTATTGCTTATGGTTAATAGCTTATTATTGATAGCTTGACTTGTCAACTCTTTTTTTGCCTTTGTGTTGAAACTCTGGTGATAATGTCGAAGGTGCGAGAGAGGGCGATGACCATAAGGTAGTCATCCGAAGTGATGAAGATAAGCTACCGGCAAAGCAGGCGGAATCGGGAACGCCTGTTGTGGAAGTCTGTCGTAAGATGGGCATTGTAGAGCAGACGTTTTATCGTTGGAAGAAGAAGTATATCGGCATGGGCGTTGCCGAAGTGAGGAGGTTGAAATTACTGGAGGAGGAGAACCGGAATCTTAAGCAACTGGTGGCTGACTTAAGCTTGGATAAGCAGATGCTGCAGGATGTATTACGAAAAAAAGCCTGAGGTCGAGCGCATTATAGGGATCAAAGCTGAGCATCCATTTTGGGGATACCGGCGAGTGTGGGCACATCTGAGATATGTGAATGAGCTGGAGATCAACAAGAAACGTGTACTCATGTTGCTACGGAAGCATGGTTTGCTGGTAAAGCCGGACAGGAAGCTTAAGGCCAACAGGACTCCCGGCAGGAGCAAGCCGAAACCGGTTCGTCCAAATCAGTGGTGGGGCATAGATATGAGCAATGTTATGGTCAATAGTTTTGGCTGGATGTATATCGTAGTTGTGCTGGACCGGTACAGCAAGAAGATCGTCGGCTACTATGCTGGTATGCAATGTAGAGGGAGGGAGTGGCTGGAAGCACTGGATATGGCCATAAACAGGCAGTTTGTGGAGGGTGTGCGTGAAAAACAACTGCATCTCATATCTGATAACGGTAGCCAGCCTACCTCTATGGGGTTTATGAAAGCCTGCAGGGAAATGGACATTAACCAGGCCTTCACCAGCTACGGTAATCCTAAGGGTAATGCGGACACAGAGCGGGTTTTCAGAACAATGAAAGAGGAGCTTCTGTGGCTCAGAGAATGGAACAGCCCGTTTACGCTGGCAGATACCCTGGGCGTATGGGTAGAGTATTACAATGGTCATTATTTACATTCAGCGCTGGGATATAAAGCACCCAACAAATTTGAGGAGGAATATATAAATAGCCAGATTACTCTCTTAGTGACGGCTTGATTTCAAGGGGTGCAGTACATCGGTGCCAAGGTATTAACTAGTAATTGTTTCATAGATTAATGGTGGTAAGACATTGATTGACAAGCTGTGAAACTCTCACCACAATTGGTATATAAAAGGGGGCAATCTAATGTGAAAGAGAATATAAATGAGGAATTATGCCAGACTCCCCTAACTCTTCATATCCAGCCACAGGGTGTGGCCCACTACACTACTTGGCTTTGGGTCCTATTATTACCTTCCCACAGTTTGAACACGATTTGGTTTCCCACTCCTCTATATAATTTTCGTGACCGCATTTTCCACAGATTACTTTTATTTTGGCCATGTTATTTCTCCTTTTCTTTAAATATACTACTTCGATTTTTTTTGGATAGATGGACATGGTTTAAATGAGATATTCCTCATCTTTTATTTAATTAAGTTGATATATTTATCATCTATATTCATCTGTTAAATAATATTAATAGTTTTATTACATGCTTTATACGTATTGGAATTAAATCAACTTAATAATAGTCTTTTACACCTAATATCAGTGTGATAAACAATTGTATATTACCTCTTATCTTAATAAAATTCAATACATTTCATTGACAATGAGTTTAACAAGTATTATTATTCCCTCATGAGGCCTTGCGAGCAGTGACTCTAACTGCAACTTGAGGAGTGGTTTTCGGGGATCTGTAGATGGTCAAGTGTACTAATTGTAGTATTGATGTTCCTGACAATCAGTTCTGCCCAGAATGTGGAGCATTTTGTCCAGCGGTGGCAGAGGAGGCAGAGCCGACACCACACGGGGGCGAGGGCGTATTACAAGTAGGCCATGCACTGAGGAGCCGCTATTTGGTTGAAGAGGTACTACAGGTCAGTCGCGTGAACCTTTATTGTGCCATTATGGATCAGCGACCTGTCTTGGTGAAGGAGAGAATCCTCCCTATACTTGGTGTGAAGGAAAAGAAGTCCATACTAGAGGAGTCTGGGCAGGAGCTCAGTACCGAAGGTGAGGAGTTCTCTTTCTTGGCTTTCAAAAGCGAGTTCGAACTCCTAAGTACCATGACCTCCAGGGCCTTGCAGAAGGCTTATGACCACTTCCCTGAGGAAAGAAGAGAGTATCTTATCTTGGAGTGGCCCACAGGGAAAAAGCTCGCTGATCTCGTGTCCGAGAAGGAGATTGTTGACGAGGATTTTGCGCTAGAGGTTGCTATTCAATTGTGTCAAGCAGTCAGCCTTGTCCACCAGCACGGCTATGCTCACCTCGACGTTGAGCCTTGCAATGTGTTCTTGGAGGGCGACACAGTGAAGCTTTTCAATTTCGGCAGGATAGCCCAGTTGGTAGCAGCGATAGAGAATATCTGACAACAGACGGCTACTCGGCCCCCGAGCTTTTCGCAGGCAAAGGGGTCACAGTTGACCAGAGGGCTGATGTCTATTCCGTTGGTGCTGTCTTGTACACCTTGTTAACTGGGAAAGTGTTACCAGCGACAGGAGCAATACCTGAAGTCCTCACGCACAACCTTAATCCCGACCTAGCTCGAACCTTGCTTAGCTCCCTAACGCTGAGGATAGAGAGCCGGTGTGAAAATGCTGATGACTTCAAGCGGAGGCTTTTAGACTACCGTGCTAGACCCAAACTACGTCTCAGATTCGATACATCTCTCATTAGTGATGTGGGTATGGTGCGTCGCAACAATGAGGACTGTGGCTGGGCAGCAGATGTAAACGGGTACCGGGAGTCGCGATGGATATCTTACGGGCTCTATTTAGTGGCTGATGGCATGGGTGGGGAACAAGCAGGTGAGGTTGCCAGCGGGAGGGCAGTCGACATCATCTGCCAAACCATCTCCAACGCCCTGGATAGCGGGGCCACAGTGGAGAACCACAATGATCTTGTTAAGGAGTCGATTGAGAAAGCGAGCAAGGAGATCTACCTTCTGGCCAGAGACAACCCTGCGCTTTCCTCTATGGGAACAACAGCTACCCTTGGCTTAAGAATAGAAAATGAACTCTTTCTGGGGCATGTTGGTGATAGCAGGGCCTATCTTATCAGAGATGAAGAGGTTAAGCGGCTTACAGAGGATCATTCTTTGGTTGCCGGTTTAGTTAAGGCAGGCCTGATCAAACCGGAAGAGGCGAGGACTCACCCTGACCGGGGAAAGATCTACCGTTCCTTGGGGAATTCTCCCACGCTTTTCGTCGACAAGCTAAAAGAGGAAAAACTTCTTTTGCATGACGGAGATGTACTGCTTTTCTGTACCGATGGGCTGGTTAATTACGTCACCGATGGTGAGCTTCTCTCAGAGATGAACGGTTGTGACTCGGCACTTGGTGTGTGTCAGCGCCTCGTTAAGCTCGCAAATGAGAGGGGTGGCGATGACAATGTGACGGTCATCGCAGTTAAGGTGAGTGAAGGAACCAAATAACTTTAGGAGGTTACCATGTCACAGGTTGGACTTGAGTGCAAACTTGCTCGAAACTACACAATGGAGAATGTTGAGAGGGCTCAGGCATTACTTTTGGTAAAGGCCATTCCTGATAAGACGATAGATTTCGGCGTATTGCCTTTGAACATAGTAGTGGTGATTGATATAAGTGGTTCTATGAGCGGAGAGAAGATTGAGTTTGCTAAAGAAGCTGCGTGCTTAGTTGTTGACTCGGTATCCGAGCAGGACTGGATTGCAGTGACTGTGTTCGACGACGAAGCACAAGTGATTGTGCCTAGTAGGAAAGCGGATGACAAAGGAGCTATTAAGTCTCACATCAGGAGAATTGAGACGGAAGATGGCACTTGTATGTACACTGGTATGAGGGCTGGAGCAAGAGAGATAGCAAAACAGGCATCTCGGTCGAATCTCAGCCGAATGTTATTGCTAACCGATGGGCAGACGGTAGGTGAGGACGAGTGTTTGGACATCGCGCGTAGGGAAGCCAAAAATAAACTGGTTATTTCTACCTTCGGCATAGGTGATGACTACAATGAGGACTTGCTCAAGGACATAGCAGAGGTTGCTTTGGGTGGTGCCTATCACCTGCAGGACCCTAGACAGATAAAAGACCAGTTTAAGACCGAGCTTGAGACCGCTACTGCCACTGGGATAACAAGGGCAAGCCTAACCTTTCAGTTGGCAAAGGGGGTTACGCTGGAGGAATTGCACCGGATTACACCACATATTGCTAGGCTGGAGTTGCACCCCGCCGATGAGAGGACAATGGCTGCAGATGTAGGCGACTTGGAAAAAAGTGAGGTCACAACTCTTGGTGCCAAGTTGACGCTACCTAGCAGGCAAAGTAGCCGGGTAAGAGTAGCTCAGGTGACGTTGAGGTACGATATCCCCTCGCTTGAAGTGAGAGAGAGCATAGAGAGGCATGACGTGGTAGTGGAATACACCAGGGACCGGGATCTGTGTGGTAAGGTTGACAGTGAGGTTATGCACTACTTTAATCAGATGAGTGTTCAAGGTCTTGTGGAGGAGGCAACACGTGATGCTAAGGCTGGCAATATAGCGGGGGCAACACAAAAGCTTGCCCAGGCGCAAATGCTTACCCAGAGAATCGGAAATGTCGCAATGACCGTCAGTCTCAAGCAGGCGATGGACGAGCTGGAAAAGAAGGGAACGATTTCCGCTGGGGCGGTGAAGACCATCAGGTTGGGAAGTACACATACAGTCAGGCTAGAGGAAACGAGTTGATGCAGGTTTCTAGCGGTGTTCTGAGTGTGGGGTATTGGCCTATAATTGAGCATGGAGATTACTATATATGAACATGAAGACGCTTGATAAGGGCTATCTTGATAATAAAATAGAGGAATTGGTACAAGTTGTGGGTATTCGTCGACATCTCCAGGCTGGAATGCTTCTATGAGGAGGTAGCGCAGTCAGTGGAAAGAGCTAACAAGGTCATACTTGCCCATCTGGGTGTAAAGAATCCGATGTCTGTTGCTTTTATAGATGACTGTACGCTCCCGCATGATCAAGGGCTAATTGGGTG
The DNA here is from genome assembly GCA_964654015.1 of uncultured Dehalococcoidales bacterium. Taxonomy (GTDB): domain Bacteria; phylum Chloroflexota; class Dehalococcoidia; order GIF9; family AB-539-J10; genus JAUUZT01. Next base: position 6,767 of record CAZZHQ010000093.1, read on the forward strand.
GTCACGCCGGCCGGGCAGGATACTTATCCTTGACAAGCACATCGTCGGCCACCGCTTAGCTCCATTCAAAGCTGAGATAGATTTTTTGAATAGCCCTATAGCAAGGCGAGTTCCTGCCAGGATAGAAATAGACAAGAAGTATAGAGCTGACTTGCATGCCGTAGGCGCTATCCTAGCCCATAAACGCACGCATCTTTTTCTCAGGTTCTTATGGTATGATGTAGACGAGGTGTTGGTGGATATGGCAGCGATAGTTATTGGGCTCGGCATTCTAATGCGAATGGCAGGAATCACCATCTTGGTGGTGGTCTCACTACGAGAATAGGGTATCTAGATGAGGAATTATTAAACAATTTGCAGCGGAGAGTAATGTAGATATATCCGCGGCCGATGAAAGGAGGTACACTAATGGCTAAGGTTAAGTGCCCGCACTGTGGATTCGAAAATGAAGAAGGGATACAGTTCTGCGACCAGTGTAGTACTGAATTGACCGGCGCCGCTACTGTGGAAAAAGAACAGATGCCAGCGGCGGAAACAGGTGCGCCGGTTTCTGCTGAAGAGGCTCCACTGGTTGTAAAGCCCACTGAGGCGGTCAAGGCAAAGCTGATGGTCAAGCGAACGGGCCAGGTAGGCCATGAGTTTGCCATTGACCAGGAGTCAATGAACGTTGGTCGGTGGGACGCCGACAGCGGTGCCTTTCCAGAGGTTGACCTGAGTGATGATGACCCAGGCGGTCATATTAGTCGCAGACACGCTAGAATTTTCGTAAAAGAAGGGGAATACTTCATTGAGGATATAGGGAGCAAAAACGGCACCTTTGTTAACAAAGGTCCTAGGCTGACTCCAGGCTCGCCGCAGAAGCTACAAAATGGCGATGAGATCGTAATTGGAAGAACCTTCTTTACATTTACCGTGGGATGAGTGTTGCTCTCTAGATGGAGCTAGTCTGCCGATGATAGTTCGTACAAAGTGTAGCATCGAGAAAAGGGATTTTGGAATTGTCTTCCGTCGAGATACTGATGAGGGGTGGGAGGCTACCAGAACATTCAAGCTGATTCCTTCTCAGGCTACATCCAGTGGCTATGGTGAAGGCTCTATCGGTGGAATATGGGTCGGTGACCTATATTCTGGCTACGCTTTCTGTGGAAGCAGGTCTTTCTTTCTATGCTGAAATTGTAATACCCTAAATTGTCAAGGAGTTCCCGAGGAACGTGACGGAAAGTTACTTATCGGTTGCGTAAACTGTGGCCTTGTGGTTCTCCAAGGTGAAATCGAGAAACTTCAGTGTGTGCGAGATCTCTGATCGTTATCTTTAATGAAGGGAAGTATTTGTGTCTGTGCTGAGGTAATACGGTGTAAGAGGGTGATGAACATGCCGAAATGCTCTCATTGCGGGAACGACTATAAAGTTGGTGAGGAGCTTTGCGCCTACTGCGGGCGTCAGTTGCTCCTTGAGAGTGATGATTTGTCTCCGGGGACGCTACTACACCAGCGCTACGAGATTGAAAAGCTCATAAAAACCGGCGGCATGGGCATTATATACGACGCTCGGGACAAGCGTGCCGAAGGCAAGCATTGTGTGGTGAAGCAAATCAAGGAACGCGTCACCTCTAATGTTGATCTAGCGAAGCTTCGCGAAGAGGCGAAGAGCATGGCACAATTGAAGCACACAAGAGTCGCTGAAATTCTTGAGGATTTTGTAGAGGGTGATCATTATTATATAGTGGTAGAGCACGTCGACGGCAAGACCCTGGAGGAGATATTCAATGAGCGAGGTGGGTCTGTCAATTGTGTTGAGGAAGCGGAGGTGCTTAACTGGGCAGTTCAGATTTGCAAAATACTAAGGTTTATCCATGAGCATGGTGTGGTTCATCGGGATATCAGCCCAAGTAATTTGATGCTGAATGATATGGGCGACATAGTCTTCATCGACTTTGGAACCCTGCGAGAGCTTAAGCAGGTTGCCAGTGGGGGCACAGCTGGAATTGGCAAATTTGGCTACACACCGCCCGAGCAGTGGGCAGGCAAGCCCGTTCCTCAGTCAGACATCTTCGCTCTTGGTGCCACCATGTATTATCTGCTAACTGGTCATCTGCCGGTGTCCAAAAAATATATAGCTCAGGGAGACCCAGAAACAAGTGACTTTTCACCAGTTTTTAGTCCTATCAGAGCGGTAAACTCAAGAGTGTCAAAGGAGCTTGAACAAGTCCTGTTGAGAGCACTTGAACTAAATGTGAATAGAAGATATCAGTCCCCTGATGAGATGAGGCTGGAACTGGAAATGCTGGGGAAGGCCAAGCCTGCTGCTCTGGTTAGCACACCTTCGCCACCGAAGACTCTAGCTACTGTGAAGTGCCCCCAGTGTGGTCATCCAAATGAGCCTGACTTAGTGTACTGCATAATTTGTTGGGCTGTTCTGAAATCTAGATCAAAGCGCTGTGTTAGGTGCCACTCTTCCATACCTAGGAATGCTCCTTTCTGCCCCGAGTGTAGCGCCAAACAATAAGGAGTAAAAATAAAGCCACTAAAAGACTAGAGGTTTTTTAAGAATCACTATGAAGTGTCCACGCTGTAAAAATGTTATTCCGGACGGAATAAAGTTTTGTGCATATTGCGGAGCGGTAGCAGGAGCACCCACACCAGTCTCCGGACCGCGTCGCGGCTTGCCAACCTGGCTAAAGTGGTTATTAGCTATTATTAGCATACCGTTTGTCATATCGATAGTAGTAGCCAACCTTGAGACAACTAGCCCATCCACATCTTCAACTACACCACCAACCCCTACTCGCGCGCCCTCGACAGTTCCAAAGTCTGCTCCAACATTAGCGTCTCCTCTCCTTGACCTTATCATTCAGGATATCACCTGGGCTCCTACAAGCCCTTCTGTGGGTGAGACCATTACCTTTACCGTCACCATTAAGAACCAAGGCGCGGGTAATGCTGTATCATCTACAGCCACATACTATATCGATGGCTTATATTTGACTTACGACTCTGTGTCTTCGATACCTGGGGACAACACGGTGACAGAGACCTTCACCTGGAGCGCTGAGCCGGGAAGCCACACCATC
>CAZZHQ010000094.1:0-9787 GCA_964654015.1 uncultured Dehalococcoidales bacterium
CCACTTTTCTCGGAAAGAGGACATTTCTATCGAGTTTTCTAGAGGACATTATCATAGAGTTTTGACACGAAGGGAAAAACTTACTACAACCACAACATGCTATAATAAACTAACAAGCGTGTGCATTTAATAAAAAGAAACGTTTTGATATTAGAGTCAGGAGATATGAGCATACTGCGGGCTTTCTGGCTAGGAGCATATCAGCAGGTCATATTCTCAATACAAAAGGAGAGATTAGATGAAGGAAATTGAACTGGTACTTAGCAAGCGTGAAATTCTGGGAAAGAAAGTTAGACATCTACGCCGCCAGGGGATGACTCCAGTACATCTATTTGGGCCTACCACTAAATCGGTTGCCCTGCAAGGAGATACCGAAGTCCTTGAGAAAATGCTTAAGGAGGAGAGCAAGGTGGCTCTTATCAGTCTTAAGATTGAAACGGAAAAAAGGGCAAAGCACGTTATAATTCGAGAGATTCAACGCAATACAATGACGAGACAGTTGCTGCATATAGATTTTTATCAGGTGAAAATGACTGAGCTGGTGAAAATGGAGGTTCCTGTAGTGTTGGTAGGAGAAGCACCAGCAACGAAAATAACAGGCAACATGCTGGAACACGAACTCAATACAATAAGTGTCGAGAGCCTCCCTTCCCAGCTTCCGGCCGGTATAGAACTCGATATCAGCTCTCTCACACAGGGAGGGCAGGCACTAAGAGTAAAGGACATCGTCCCTGTAGACGGAGTCTCAATCCTCAACCAACCAGAACAGGTAGTAGTGAAAATTACCGTACCACGCCTGCGTAAAGAAGATCAACCGGAAAGTATTTCAACGGAAGAGAAGGCACCTGATGAGCCGGCTGCTCCTGAAAAAGGAAGCCCGACAGAAGGATAGTATCTGGCATAGCCCTATAGGGCTATGCCTTTTTCATTTCTTCCTTCGTTGTAGCACTCGTACAAGCCCCAGAAGGATATTCATTCTGGGGGTCTTCTGCATATAGCGTACGTAATCATCTCCCAGACTTACGACAAGGCGCATATCTTCCTGAACAGCTATCAAGTAAACGCAGGCTATGCCAGCGATGCCCATGACTAAAGGTATCCAATGCTGGCCAAAGAAAATAACAACAACGTACATGAGAAGCCAACCCAGGTACAATGGATGGCGAATCAAAGAGTAAATTCCGCTATCAACTATAGGCATGGTACCAAGCCATCCCTTGCCCTTAGCTCTTCCATAAATCATAATCAGTGGGAGGATAATCAGAATGGCACCGCAAACCCAAACCACCCATCCAACATACCATAATGCCCGCACAGCAGTAGGTCTCGTTAAAAACCAGGATAATATCCATGCCAGGACCAACATGACGATAGCGCTCCCCCACACAACCAGCCCTGTCCGCCTGCTCCACTGTTTCATAACCGACGCCTCCTCTCTTAAATGATATGTCCGCATTCAGTAGCAAAACAGATTTACCATATTATATATCCCGGTAAGCCAATAGAAAAGATGCTGGATTATTTAATAAATGACCTTTATACTAACAATCAGTTCAATTCTGTAAAATCGTTTCTCTCAGGATATACTTTTAACTGCACTGCAAGCGATTTTCAAAATAGCTTTGTATCAATATATTGAGAAGCTCAATGGGAGGATGCAATGTTCGAAGTGATTGCCAGGGTCATATCTCAACAAGGCAACTGTGAAGCAGGGCACAGAGTTGGAGACGAATTCGTCATCGGTCAACACACACCCTGTGGCATGTGTGCATGGGCATTCTGCTCAGTCTTCCCTTTTGTGGGAGTTCTACAGTTCGGGGCATCTTTTCCCTGGGAGAAAGACGCTGACACCTCTATCGTCGCATGCCCCGACCATGCTAATCCAGTGGTATTTGAATTAAAACGGGGCAAGGCTCTCTGACAGGAAGCCTGAAGAAAAACAGGTAAAATTCCTCCGTATCACCAGCCCCGCTAGCTGGCTTCCTTCATTGGCCCCCATTTAATAATATATCTCTCCCTGGCCTGTGGATTAACCAAAACCAGAGGCCACTCATCTCTCATAACACGAGCTATCTCTTCAGCGGGGCGACGCCATCGCTCCGCCTCAGCTTCAGGGGAAAAGAAAGCGGAATGCCCGGTGATGATGACATTGTCCATAGACAAAAGGGGATTAACTGTCGCAGGTGGATCGGCATTAAGAACATCCAATGCCGCCATAGCTATTCTCCCCTCTTTAAGAGCACTGTATAGAGCTTCCTCATCTACAAGGCCACCTCGAGCGCAATTTATCAGGCATGCGGTAGGCTTCATCTCTGCAAGTGCCCCTTCGTTTATAATGTGCATTGTTGATTCACTCAAAGCTGCATGTATAGAAACATAATCGGCCTCACGAAGCAAGCGCTTCCATTCCATCAACTCCACTCCCAGATGTTCGGCCACTTCCCCTGAAATGTAAGGGTCAAAGGCAATAACCCTCATTCCAAAAGCCTTCGCCCTTGCTGCCACCTCCCTGCCTATTCTGCCCAGGCCCAATAACCCCAATGTCTGACTGCTTAATCGTGTAAGACTGGGCCAGACTGTGTTCTGTATCAGCGTATCATCGGGGGTTAATCCCCATCTGCCCTCCTTGACCAGGGAGTTCAATTGAACCACCCTGCGAGCACATGCCAGTAATAAGGCCATGGTATGATCAGCCACTTCTTCAACGCAATAATCCGGAACATTAGCTACCAGGATGCCTTGCTCCGTTGCTGCTTCAATATCCACACAGTCGAACCCAACCTGTGTATTGGCAATAAGTCGACAGTGCTCCAAAGATTCAAACACTCTTCGTGTTACAGGTAACAGGCTGGCCACAGTGATTATTGCATCAGCATCCTGGGTAAAGGAGATAAACTCGTCTTCACTCTGACAATGTTTCTTTACAAATTCTGCTCCCAGTTCCTCGAATTTTCGTGGATATTTATCCGGTTCGCCTTTTATGTCAAGTGGCATTACTACCCTGAAACTCATATTTTCTCCTTTTCTTTTATTATAATATCTATGCTATCAGCTAATCTCCGTCTACTACCTGTGCCAGGTCAAGTATCCTGCCTGGCTGTGTGAACAGCAGACGAAGCCCGATACGCGAAATATCAATTTGAAGCATCCTGGACAGAGCTTTGCCATAAAGCGACAACTGTGGTCGGTATCGCTCCGCGATATCAGACAGCAAGGCATCATCAGGAATTTCGTTACTCTTGAAATCCAGGATAATGGCTTTCTGTGGCTTGCCATCTGCGCCACGAGTGATAACTACCCTGTCAAAAACACCTGTTACCCAGCTCTCACCAAGCACAACCTCAAAATGCTTCTCCCTCCATAGCACTGCATCACCCAGTGGCCGAGAAAAATCACGACGTAGTTCTTCAGAGCCAAGGGTCTGTCGAAATTGCCTGATGGCCTTTTGTTTTACCTGTTCTCTGACAGACGAGCGTTCATGCCATCTCTGAATCAGTTCTTCCTCGTCAATTTCATCAACCCAGGAAAGACTGCTGAATAATTCATGCACAGCCATGCCCAGTTCCAGACTATCGCTGGCCAGAACAGAAAATAGCAGACCTGCACTCCTTTCCGTTTCCTCCAGTTCCGATGGCGACACGCGGATAAGATGTTTGCGGAGGGAATCTCTCTTCCCAAAATCCCCTGGCAGCACCCGTTCCTCAAGCAGTTCGGTAACCTCCTCTTTGGATGACTGGAGATACCAGTTCCGTTCCCCTTTCTCATAGAGACAGTCACACTCTTCTCCGTTTATCTCAATTTTCTTGTCGATATCTTTTACCAAAGGATCTCCCACAAGCTGATTCTTCAACAGTGTAGCCGATGTCACCATGTTGGAATTAGGACCGGGAAAACTGGTAACCATATACAGCCCCTGTTTGGCGCGTGTAAGGGCAACATACAGAACGCAGAGGGATTCGAAGCAGGCTTTCTCATCATATTTAAGCAACTCCTCAGCGAGGACAGTGTCATTCTGTGCGATAATTTTACGGGGCATTTCCAGCACCCAGGACTCCTCTTTTGCAGCGTTGCCAGCCATGATAATGTCAGGATGGTCTCCTTTTGCGATACTCTTTTCCTGCAAATCAGGTGCGATGACAATGTCGAATCCAAGCCCTTTGGATTGGTGAATGGTCATGACACGAACGGCATTATCGGCGGGAGGCTCATTAAGTTTGTAGCTATCGATAAAGCGCAGAAAGGCATTACAATCACGGTTACCCTGTCCATCAAACTCGACAGCCGCATCAACCAGGTCATTTAGCCTTTTATTGCCAAAATCACCAACAGGTTGAACTGTTTCCAGTCGTTTCCCCCAGTTATATATGAAGCGCTGAAACCCTGAGCGCTGGATTTCAGTAAGCAGATGCAGAGACAGATTTCCCTTGCCCTGCTTTTTCTTTTTAAAATATCTGCCCAGCGGACTCATCTGCAGATGACGCCAGGCAAAGGTATCTCCGGGATGCGCGGCAAACTTTACCAGTGACAGCAGCACCAGGACAACCGGGCAGTTCTTGATAGTCGCCTTTCCTTCATGAACAATATTCATCCCACTGCATTCCCCGCGAAGGAAATCGACAATATCCTTTCCCTCGTCATTGCTTCGCACCAGTACCGTCACCGATAGGCCTCGCTTCAGCGGATCGAGTTCCTTAAGGATATCGGCGACGACTCGATGGCGATCGCTTTTATCAGGTTTCTTTTTACCTTCAGGGCACTTAGGCTCTAGCAGAACGGCATATCCTGTCTCTGGCACCTGCCCCTGCTGACACTGATGTTCCTGCCAGAACCTCTGCCACTGTTCAATTGCATTCAGCGGCAGAGCGTCCTGAGGAAGGCTGGTGAATACCTTGTTAACGGTGTCTATTATGGACTGGCAGGAGCGAAATGACCTGCTTATCGGGACAAGCTCAATTCGCCCGTCATAGCGTTGTAATATATCGCTGAAGAGACGGGCATTGCCACCACGCCATCCATATATCGCCTGTTTAACATCACCAACATAGAAAAAGCTCCGCTGCCCACTGTTATCCTGCAAGACCTCATCAATCAGGTTGCTGAGCACTTCCCACTGCAGGTCGCTCGTATCCTGAAACTCATCCAGCAGCCAATGGTCAAGTTTACAATCAAGCCGATAGTCAATGTAAAGCCGTGCCTCTTCTCTTGAGAGGCGGCTCAACCGGGCGCCGCCGCTATAGCGGTTGGCCCCCGTCAACAGGTACTGGGCATCGGTAAAAGTAAGCCTGCCCCTTCGCCGCACCATTTCATCGTAGACCGCCTCGTAACAATCCAGTACTCGAAATACACCCTGGGTCCTCGCCACCGCCACCCCAAGCTCCGTTTTCATGACATGCCCTAGCAATTCAGTCACAAACCGGCACTGGGCAGAGGACAGGTCACAGACTGTATGATCTATCTTGATGCTGGCACTCCCGTTACGTAAAGACTCAATCCCAGGAATAAGTTTTTCAAACAGATATTCTATATCTCGTGTCCACCGTGAGTTACTATCAAAAACACGTACGGCATCGATGAATGTTTGCCATCTTTCCCTGATTTTCTCCGAAAAGAAAGATAGTTCACTTTCAATCCCATCCACTGCGGTATCAACATGAAAGAGTTTCCCCAGCCAGGGAGAACCCTCTGCCCAGATTCTTTCTTCCTGCCCCCATGCTTCCTTTACCGGTAGGGCCTGATAGTATCGCTGATACTCATCGATAAACTTATTGAGATTTCTTTCCAGTCCTTTCTCTTCCAACCCAAAGGTTGCCTGCTTGAACGCTTCAATAAAGTCCTGCTGCGCCGCAGCATCCACGTAGCGTGTGTTAAATATGCTGCCCAAAACCTCCTGTTGAGCGCTCTTCGCCGTGGCTCCTTCTCCTTCCATCAATTGAAATCCTGCGGATATGCCAAGCTCCATTGGGAAGCTGCCTAGCACGCTGACGGTGAAGCTATCCAGCGTGCCGATATACAGCCGGTGCAAATCATTAAGGAAACCCCTGAGCAGTCGCACAAAATCACTCGTGACCAACCCCCGCACGCCTATTCGTTCAGCGGTCTTAGCTGCTCCCCCCATAGAGCAGGAGGCTTCACACAAATACCTTACTACGGAGTCAAAAATCTCTCCGGCCGCCTTCCGCGAAAAAGTGAAGGCTGCAATGCGGTCAGGAGACACACCGTGCGCCATGAGCTCTATGTAGCGGTGAGTAAGCTGAAAAGTCTTTCCTGAGCCAGCAGATGCCGATATAGCTTTGTGGCCGATATGTGTTGACATTATTGCTGCTCTCCTCGCCCTTCCCTCATAAACAACTCAAATTCACCCACATCCACGCATTCGTCTGCAGCCATTGGGAACAGCTTTTCAAAATCGTCATACTGCACTTTTCCAGATGGCGGCCAGAACCTTCGTGCTTTGACATCCTTTATTATCCCTTCGGCACAAGCCCTGGCAGAATTCAGCAGCCCGTCATTGAAATCATTCCAGATAAACACATTCGTTTCTGCTACAGCCTTCGGCAGGTTAAAATATCCCAGTTCCACTTTTTCTGGTAGCTCTCTGTTACCAGCCAGTAGCAGATAATATAATGGCAATTGAAGGTCCACCCATCGTTTGTCTTTTCCATTATTTTTAGCCACAACATATTCGGCCAATCCCGTAGAGATAGTGCCCAGATGCTCCTGTTGCGGCTTTTTCGCATTATCAGAAGTCTTATAATCCAGAATACGAAGGGCGCCTGTCTCCCGATGCCTGTCTACCCGATCAATCTGTCCTCGTATGAGCATCCCTCCAATTTCAGTTTCAAGCCAGAGTTCGGTTTCTTCAACCTCCCAACCCTGCTCCAGCATCTCAACCTGTACATGTGCTGCCGCCCTAAGGCGCTGCCTGGCCGAGGCAAGTTGGATTTCTACCGATAGGGGAGGCGAGAGTCCAAATCTCCTCTTAACCCATTTATCCACCCTGCTGAAGAGGTACTTGATAAGCTCCGGCTCTTCGTAGCAACGGCGCATCTTTTCGTCCGTAGTCATTCTGTGAACTACATCGTGAATCATGGAGCCGAAATCGAGCGCATCCATCTCCATTTTCTCATCACCAAGTTCTTCCATACCAAGCACATGCTTCAGGTAGAAACGGAAGGGACAGGAAAGATAATCCTTGAATTTTGTAGCCGACATCGTCCTCAGTAATACTTTGTTATTGGGTATATCCGCAGGGGGGCTGGCCTTAAGCAGAAAACTGACCGCTGGAGGGTAATTATCCCGCCTTTCCTCTGGTTCTCTGAACAGCCTCCTGGCACGTCGCGGCAATTCCTCGTCGTCACAGCGGAAAAGCAGACGGGAAGGCCTTAGAGGGTCCCCCCTGACGCTTGTCTTGCCAACAATGAAACAGATTCGTCCACTCATTTGGCGCGATTCGATAAGTGTGCGCATCAAATAGACATCCCCTGCCAGCCGCTCGGCATCGTTCCTCAACTTTAGCTGTCTTCTAAGGGTATCGGGCAGGAAAATATCGCTCAACCGCCCTCCAGACACTGCGCCGTCATTCATCCCGGTGACTATCATTAAGGGGGCATCATTCCATTGCAGCTCAAGCCACCCCTCCAGGTCAACCATCGCCCCTTTTCGCTCCTTAAAGTAGCTCTGCTGACTCAGACTATACAGTAACAGGGCTAGCGTGGATTGCCTGTCCATCTTCAATTCCTTGACAATGCCATTGGAGAACTCACGGAGAACACTATTCACATTGTTCGCCGCTTTGATGAACTCTCCGTCTTCAGGGGCATCGTGATTGAGCATCCGCCCCTCATAAACGAATTGCAATAATGAGCATAACGCACCGGCCATTTCATTGTTCTTGAGGCCTTCGATTTGCTCATGTATAAATACTATTGCCTTGCCCAGGTGCTCATATTTTTGCATACTCTCTTCACTATTCGAGACACCTGGCGAGAAATAACTGGCTACCTTTTCCCAATCCATAGGTAAATAATGGTTCTGGAATTCATCCAGTTCCTCAAGCAATAAATGTGGTTGCAGTCCATGCTTTTTTTGCAGAAACTCCAGGACTGCAGCATGTCTCAGAAATGAACTGAAATCGGTATAACTGCCCTCATTAACAAGCGAGCGAAACGCCTCCAGTAGCTGATAGATAGAGTGTTCATTCAATGGAATGCCGGCGGGGTCGAAGGGTAGCAGTTTATTTTGCTCAAGCTCAGCCTCCAGGAATGGAATAATCTCCCTGCTGGGAACGCCGATGGCGATATCAGCAGGACCAAAGCGATTAGATTCCTCCGCTATTAGTTGTAACACCTTCTGACTCTGAGCTCTGGGAGATCCAGAGAGGATGACATTCCTTTCTGCTTCAGGAATATCGATGCACATCTCAGCCCATTTCTCCACTGTTGGGCGACCCCACCTATCAAAGCAATCTGCCGCGGATTCGGGGGCATGTACCAGTACAACAACAGTTGTTTGTTTTGCAATGTGCTCCAGCGCACGGACCATTAGCGGAGTCGGGTCGGATACCGCTGCCAGCACTACCCTCTCGATTTCTTGCGGTATTTCCGGATTTTCAGCTCGCACGAGCATGGTTTCATAGATATCTTTTTCCCCCAGACACTGCAATCGAGACAGATAGGCTTTTTCCAAACTGGCCAGGTCATGCCAGCGCTCCAGTTCTTCAATCATGCCAGCATAGTCTTTAATTACGCCGGCGATGCTGAGTCCCCCATCCAGCAGCTCATTCCGCAGTTGTTGAATTATTTCAGCTGTATGCAATGCCCATGAAAAATCCTGTTTTGGGGCACCAGAGGGGAAAAGCCCGTGATATTCAGCCAGGTCTGCCTTCAGCAGTATGTCGGCCCATACTGCCGTCACCTCTATACGGCTGGCTTCGACTGTCGATTCATCACCTGAGCGCAGAAAGAAGTCAGAGGTCTCCACTCGCGGCGAAAGCAGGGCTGTACTTTGCCGTTCACAATATAGCGCCAGCGCTTCCCTTAGCCGACGTCCTGCCTGCCTCGTCTGGACAACCACCAACTCGTTTCCAAGGTCAACGGGCCCCGCCAGTTCTGCTGGCAGCAGGTACTCACATACTTTGGTAGTGAGCGGCGCATCCCAGCCCAGAAAACGACGCTCTAGCGGCATAAGACATCAAAAAATAGCCTGGCAATCATCAATAATCAGTCTAGCACAAATTTAGTGGACAGTAGCAGGCCTGTGCATTTTGACCCTGCTTCTACACTATGCTATCCTGCTAAATGAAAAAAATCCACGCATCTTCGCTCTCCTGTATGGTTGAAGCACATGAATGATTCCAAAGGGCAGATAAGGTCTTCGCTCATCAACGTCCCTAATACCATCACAGCAATACGTGTCGTCCTGGCAGTGGTTGTCGCCATTCTTTTAATTCAGGCAACTACGACAGGAATAATATGGGCTGGCATTTTGCTGCTCATCGCCTGGGGCACCGATGGCCTGGATGGATTTCTGGCTCGCAAGTTGAAGCAGCAGACCCTGTTTGGCTCACTTTTTGACCTGGTAGCTGACCGTTGTATTATGACCCCTGCCCTGATTATTACCATCATCGGAGGGTACTGGCAACGAACAGCCAGCCTTATGCCTTTCAACCCCTACCCTTATGCGGTGATTGTGATCGCCGCAGATATCACAGTGCTGGCGGGAGTATGTACTTTTATATGGAAGAGGCGCAATCGTCCGATTGACTTTCCACCTCCCACTCAGATAGCCA
>CAZZHQ010000095.1:0-1988 GCA_964654015.1 uncultured Dehalococcoidales bacterium
ATAAACCCGTAACCAAGAAGCTGGTGGCAGCGGATGGCATCAGTACCCCCAGGTGGCTGGTGATAGCCAACGAACAGGAGCTCTCTCAGGTAGCGTGGGGTGGATTCCCCTTCCCGGCCATGATAAAGCCAGCATACGAAGGCTCAAGCAAAGGAATCCGCCTTACCTCCCTGGCATACAGCGCTAGCCAGGCGCGGGAGGAAGCACAGAGAATCCTGGGGAGTTACCAGCAGCCGGTAATGGTTGAAGAGTTCATTGATGGCGACGAGGTTACGGTGGGCATTGTCGGTAACTCATCACCCAGGATATTAAGCATAATGCGTGTATTGCCCAAAAGGAAAGATGGGCACTTTATCTATTCGCTAGAAGTAAAACGCGATTATCTCAATCTGGTTGAGTACGAGTGCCCTGCCCGGCTTGAAGAGAAAATCTTAGAGAAGATAACCCTTTCCAGTCTCAAGGTCTTTAAGGCTCTGGGGTGCCGGGATTTCGCCCGGGTAGACTTCAGGGTCAGCGCAAAGGGAATACCCTACTTTCTCGAAATAAACCCCCTGCCCGGACTGGGAAGCTACAGCGACCTGGTTATTATGGCAATAAAGGTGCGCTGGACTCATGAAGAACTGATAGGTGCCGTGCTTGATGCCGCACTGGAAAGGTACCCGGAATGCGTATGCGCCTAGCCATCGTCTACAATGAACCATGCGTCTCACGATACGACACCGCCGGCGAAACACAAGCGGTGGTGGGTGTCCTTAACGCAGTAGCAGCCGTGCATCAGGCATTGCTTGAGCTTGGCCATGATGTTACCCGTGTTCCACTGACGCCACCGCTTGAACAAGCTGAAAGGAAACTAAACTCTCTAGATGCGGGCTTGGTATTTAACCTCTTCGAAGGCTTCTGTGGCTACCCCGAGACAGAAGCCCTGGTGGCAGAGGTTTTATCGGAACTGGGGATACCCTTTACCGGTTGCCCGGCAACCGCGCTGAGGCTGGCTCTAGACAAGCCGAAGGCCAAGACAATACTGAAAGCCGCCGGAATCCCGACGCCAGACTTCCAGCTGCTCAATCCTCAAACACTACATATGTTCCAGCTAAACTATCCATGTATTGTCAAACCCCATGGTGAGGATGCCAGCCACGGTTTAACCATAGAGAGTGTGGTCAGTAATCTCGCCTCGCTGGAAAAGCAAGTGAACACGATAAGTACATCTTACGGTGGCAGTGCTCTGGTGGAAGAGTTCATTGACGGACGCGAGTTTAACGCTACGGTCCTGGGTAACTCCCAAGGCACCGTGCTGCCAGTATCCGAAATAGTCTACTCGTTACCTTCTGAAATGCCCAGAATTCTCACCTTTGCTGCCAAGTGGCAGCCGGACAGTCTATACTTTCAGGGTACGAGGGTAGTCTGCCCGGCCGAAATCGGAAATCGTGAGCAGGAACATATCGCTGAAATAGCCTCGGCATCATTCCGCTTGCTTGGCTGCCGGGGCTATGCTAGAGTGGACATGCGGATGGACGAAAAGGGGCAACTAAATGTTATCGAAGTGAATCCCAACCCCGACATATCCCCCGATTACGGCGCAGCACGCCAGGCAGAAACCGCCGGGATGACCTATACCCAGTTTATCACGCAGATTGTGAAACTGGCACTGGAAAAGGACGGTGATGACAATCAAGATACGTCAAATGTTAAAAAAAGACAGGCCCGTCTTAATGAAAATACTACACAATACACCCGAGTTCAAGCCTTCCGAGGTAGTGGTCGCCGAGGAGGTTATTGACAGCTACCTGCATGACCCTCACGGCTCAGGCTACCACGTGTTTGTCGCTGAGGATGACTCAGCCGTCGTCGGCTATATCTGCTACGGACCAGCGCCACTGACCGAAGGAACCTGGGATATATACTGGATGGCGGTGGACAGAGAAAGGCAGGGACAGGGCACAGGTAGCGCTCTAATGGAGAAGGCGGAGGAGGAAATCAAGCGGTCT
>CAZZHQ010000095.1:2088-9783 GCA_964654015.1 uncultured Dehalococcoidales bacterium
TGTCAAAGAGGGACGTGGCTAAACTGCCAGAGCAACTTCGTAACCCGATGAAGTACCGTTTCCGCTCCATTCTTTTTGTTGCCGAAGGCTCAAAGGGCAGTATAGATGGGTTTGCTCTCCTGTTCCATGCTCCAGCTCTGGAATTTTGCTACCTTGACTACATTTCTGCAACCAGACAAAAGATGGGTAGTGGTATCAGCGGCGCTCTTTATGAGAGGGTGCGGGAGGAAGCTCTTGACCTGAATACTGTCGGCTTCTTCTTTGAATGCCTGCCCGATGACCCTGTCTTAAGCCGCAATCCTGAAGTCAGAAAACAAAATGCGGCACGCCTGCGCTTCTATGAGAGATATGGTGCCCGTCCTATTGTGAATACTGCCTACGAGACGCCGCTCAAACCGGGGGGCGATAACCCACCCTACTTGGTCTACGACAATCTGGGACAGGATATAGAATTATCGCGTGACACAGCTCGAGAGATTGTCCGGGCAATACTGGAACGAAAGTATAAAGGGGTATGCCCTCGTGACTATGTTGAAATGGTGGTTGCCTCTTTTCGGGATGACCCGGTACACCTGAGGGAACCCAAGTATGTGAAAAAGCCTCCCGTGCCTGTAAGGCATGAGATACCGATGGACAGGCGCATAATGCTTGTTATCAATGACCGTCACGGCATTCACCATGTGGAAGAGCGCGGTTATGTTGAGTCTCCAGTAAGGATAGATGCTATACTGAAGGAGCTTGATAACACTGACCTGTTTCAGAAAGTCGCTCCACACCATTTCTCAGAGAAACACATTAAGGCAGTGCATAGCGCGGCTTTCGTCGACTACTTCAAGAAAGTATGCGCCGGCCTGGAACCCGGTGCCTCTATCTATCCCTACGTCTTCCCGGTTCGTAACCGGGCGCGGCCTCCCAAAGACCTGCCGATACGTGCCGGTTATTACTGTATCGATACATTTACACCAATAAACGGCAACGCATATCTGGCGGCGAAACAGGCGGTGGACTGTGCCCTGACCACGGTTAAAAAACTCCTTGAAGGCTACCTACTGGCCTATGCCCTGGTACGGCCGCCCGGTCACCACGCCGAGCCGAGTTCTTTTGGCGGTTTCTGCTATTTCAATTCAGCAGCAGTGGCAGCTCAGCTTCTCAGTACCTATGGTAAAGTCGCTATCCTTGATATTGACTATCATCATGGTAACGGCCAGCAGGCAATATTTTACGAACGGTCTGATGTCCTGACCATATCTATCCACGGCCACCCCAGCATTGCCTACCCGTATTTCAGCGGCTTTGTCAGTGAAAGGGGAAGGGGTGCTGGCAAGGGGTACAATGTCAACATACCCCTGCCGGAAAATATTGACGGCGAGCTTTATCGCCGTGTCCTTAATGATGCTTTGAGAAGGATAACAAGGTTCCATCCTAAGTTTCTCGTCATTGCTCTGGGGCTGGACACGGCTAAGGAAGACCCTACCGGCAGCTGGTGCCTTGAAGCTGCTGACTTTGAAGCCATAGGTAAAATGATTAGCTCGCTCCGTTTGCCGACGCTGGTTGTTCAGGAAGGTGGCTATGACACTAGGGTGCTTGGTATTAATGCCCGCAGTTTCTTCACCGGATTATGGTCCGGGGCTAACTCATCGTAGATACTGGAAGTCTGTTTTATCATCCCTCCAAACAGAATTGCCTTTTTGCACATTGAGGCTTGTTTCGTTCAGTCAAGCATCAAAACCTGTATTATCCCCTTATAGATTCAGAAAATGGTGGGCCTTGGGCGACGGTTCCCGAACTCCTGTTTGAGAGGAAAAACCTAATTCCGGCGATACGGCAGCTTTTGATTTTCTCCTCCATGTAGATGAGAGTAACTGTAGCTATGTATATTATCAGGTAATCCACCTACGTTTGATGTTATGTAGGCTCAAAACAAACAGAACGATGCAGAACACGCCAAGGATGAGGAAGTCAATTGCGAAAGACATGATATGCTCGCCGTTAATTGCCCCGTGGAGAATGTCGACACCATAGGTAACGGGTAGTATGTAGGAAAGCGGGCGGATAAATACGGGTAACGACATGATAGGAAAGAACAGACCACATAGGAAAATCATTGGAAAGCGAAGGAAGTTAGAAAATGTCTGAGCCTCAAATACTTCGCTAACAGAAACTGCGATGAACAGTCCTAAGAAGGTTGAAGCTATGCCGATAAGCAGAATGGTAGGTATAACTAAAGACCAGGTCACTCCCGACAGGTCTACCAAGAACGAACCGATTATGATGGGTACAAAGGCGTTAGCTAAACCAAATAAAATGGCTCCGGAGGTCTTGGCCAGCATCAGTAATTCCAGCGATATAGGAGCCAAAAGCAACCGTTCGAATGAGCGGCTCCTCCTCTCGAACGTAATTGTTACCGCTAGCATCGAAGTAGTTCCAAAGAGTACAGAGATGGTGATCACACCCGGCAGAAGCGTCAGCACGCTTTCCAGCCCGCTGCCGGATCTGATAAAGAACATGCCCGTCCAGGCTAGCGGGAAAATAATTCCCCAGCTGATGTTGGGTGGCTTGAGGTAATAAGCCCGCATATCCTTAGCTAGGATGTTCCTGAAGGCGATCCAGCGTTTCATTGGTTTCCACCACCTCCGGCTTTTTCCTTCTCTTTCATCATCAGCCCTGCTTCAATGCCAGTGACTTGCACGAATACGTCCTCTAGCGATGGGAGATGCCGTCGGGCTTCGGTTACCTGGACTCCTCGGTCTTCCAGAAACCGTACCAGAGGGCCAACACTAACCGGTTCCGCCGACTCGACACGGATTTGTCCTTGAGTAGTGGATTGTAACTGATACTGGGGGAATACCGAGGCCATTTCTTCAGATAAATTAGCCACGGAGTTAGAGACAGAAAGTAGCAACACGTTTTTGCCCTTTATGGGCTGCAGTAAATCTGTTGTGCGGTCAGTTCGAACAATTCTTCCGTTTACGATGAAGGCAATTCGTTCACAGAGTCGTTCAGCCTCCTCGATGTAGTGGGTAGTGAGAAAAACGGTAGTTCCTTTGCGGTGGAGTTCAGCTATTATTTGCCTTACTTGGCGAGCACTGGCAACGTCAATCCCCGTGGTTGGTTCATCAAGAAACAGGATAGGTGGTTGATGAATAATACCGGCCGCAAACGTGAGCTTGCGCTTCATTCCCTTTGAGTAGCCTGCGAACCTACGGTCAGCAGCATCAGTAAGGCTAAAGGTATCCAGAAGCTCCCTCGCTCGCATTTGGCGCTCTTTCTTTCGCATCCCGTAAAGCGCCGCGCAGAAGCAGAGGTTCTCAAAGCCGGTCAGCTCAGGGTAAAGGTTACTCTCATCAGGAACGATTCCTACCAAGTGTTGGGCTGCCTTAGGATTACTTGTGCAGTCAATACCACCGATGTTTATCCTGCCTGCATCTAGCCGAGCTAGACCCGTGAGCAGGTTGATGGTGGTGGTCTTACCGGCACCATTAGGGCCAAGAAATCCAAACAGCTCACCGCTGCCAACCTGGAAACTAATATCATTTACAGCAACCACTTCGCTGTAGCGCTTGGTCAATCCAGTTGTCTCGATAATAATATTATTGTTTGGCACTTCAGCTATTCTCTAAAACGAAATAACCTTATCAGACTCAGCGAACCATTCTGCTAACTCAGGTATCTTGGCCTCAGGTGCTCCATCAATTAAAGGCTTTTGTTTATGAATTCCACAGCGTACCAAGTAGGTACCACAGACATTTACTTGAACCCCTTTTTGTATTAGTTCCCGAAGCATGTGGGTCAGGTCGAAATAACCTTCTGGTGGTGCTACTCCTTCCTTGGCCAAGTCAACGGAGTCATTCATCAGAAATAGTCTTAGTTCTACGCCTCTATTCAACAATTGCTCCGCAAGCCTTAAAGCATTCCAAGTCACATCTGTCCCATCATAAGGATTCCGATTCAATACCAGTAGCGTCTTCATGATATCTCCTCAATTTTGATTTTTTCTTATCCTTCTCAGGGCTAATATCCATAATTTCAGTTGCCTTTTCTTTGAGGTTCAGGGCAGTGGATATTTGATGTTGAGCCTGAATTAATGTTTCCTGGTTAATGAAATAGTGGATTCGATAGCCACGCCTCTCGCCCTTAACCAGACCCGCCGACTTGAGTATTCTAAGGTGCTGAGAGACTGCTGATTGTGTTACTCCCAGTTGGTAGGCTAACGCATTCACGCAAAGAGCGTTAGGCTCCCTTTGCCGAGCAAGGAGTCTCAGTAATTTCAATCGGGTCGGGTCAGCAAGAACACCGAATAGTGTTGCCTGCTCATCAATACCTTTATAATCCATCGTTGTAATTCCTTACAAAATATTGCTATCGCCAGAGATTTAGAATATTTTGGCAGTGATTAAACTGGCCACTCTAACGCCGGCTATCACGAAAAGCGCTATTATAAAAGTTTCGAAGCTAGACTTCCAGCTTATGGCGCCCATTACCAAGGCCGCCAGTACATCAGTTAATACGGCAAAAGCAAGGGCCGCCCACAAGCCCCACTGCCGGAAAATAAATACCATAGCCACGATAAGAGGCAACGATATTAGTGTTCCAATTACAGATACAAGTACTAGATTTACCTTAGTAGCGTTGGCTATAACATTTGCCATACCAGCCATTCGAGGGCAAAGAATGAATAGGGCGAAGCCAACCGAGGCAATAAGTGATTGTGTCATCTACGCACTCCTTCTTACTAAGTAGATATAATCCGTCCTTTATACTTATGGAATTGTTTAAAAATAAGTAATCACTAATAGACTAATATTAACACCACGGTAGGCAATAGTTCAATGATAACTAGAATTAATCTAGGTCATGCAGGATAAAAGGTAGCACTAAATGCTTCTTCAAGACTTTCGTATTGGCTAATTAAAGCTCGAATCCGCACGGCTTTAGATTAAACAAAGGCAAATTCTCGGAACGAAGTCTTAGGTTTACTCTGACCTTTACCTGAAATATGTGCAATTAGGTAATGTTATTTCCAGACAAGCAAGCTAAATTAACTGGGCTCAGGAAAATGATATAAAAATCTGAAGCTAAAAAGTGGTAATAATATTACCTTATGGTGGGCGGTACTGGACTTGAACCAGTGACCTCTTGCGTGTGAAGCAAGCACTCTAACCACTGAGCTAACCGCCCAATTTCGTGCCTATTTTACCCCAAAAAATCAGCTTTGTAAAATGGGGGCGCTTGCTTCGTCAAATTTTTGCACAAATATAGGAAATTTACTTCATGGTTACCAGCTTTGCGCAGGCACGGAAGGAAAGAGCCCAAATGCTACGGCTATTGTCACCAACAGCATGACTTACTTCCAGGATTTCCTTTCTTCCGGAGGACAGAGCACGGATGTGCTCCAGGTCACTCTGCACCAGATCCGGGCCTTCACTCTCCACCTTCAGCAAAAGAGGTGTTTCTCCAACCACCGTCTCAACCATGTCCAGGACAGGGGACTCTCGGGATATACCATCAACTGCTACCTGCGCAGCCTGAGAATCTTTTTCTCCTGGCTGGTCTCCGAGGAGATAATCCAGGATAACCCCTTTGAGAAGGTAAAGATTCCCAAGCCCGAGCCTTCATCTAAACAACCCGATATTGCAGACCGCATGCTGGGACCGATGGCCGACATGGCCGGTAAACAAATGGCCAATATGTTCGGAAAGATGTTCGGTTTTAACCTCGATGAGCAAGCTAATGGTGGACAACCCCAAGTGCCATCGGGATGGGAATACGAAGACAAAGGAGGTGCGGAACAATGACTTTTAATCCGAGAATGATGGGGCTCGACCCCCAGCAAATGGCGGCTGCCCGTGAGCTGGGTAAGCGTCTCAGGCTTGAAATCAGGAAATGTCCTAAAGGAGGGCGACTTGTAATCCGGTATGTTGCCGTTAATGCCGAAGATCCCGGGGCTCAAGACGCCATAGCCAACTGCGTGGAGAATTTTGCCGTGCAGATGGCCATGATACACGATACCTTCTTCGGCATGAAGGGTAAGATTATCCACGAAGACTAACCGGCTAGAGTTCAAATAACAACAAAGGGGATAGAAAGATGAACCAGCAAATGGATTTTAATGCCATGATACAGGGGTACTTTCTGGGTGCGGCTATCCGCATGACAGGTATGATGATGCTAGACTTCATATTCATGCCCCAGCAAAGAGAGCATCTGACGGCAACACTCGGCCACGAGCCAACCCAGGAGGACTGGGATGATTGCTGCCAGTTCTTAGGTGAGCGGGCTCTTAGCCCTAAATATCTACAGAGGGCTATAGACCGGGAGAAGATTCGCCGCCTGGTATTTGGCGAAAACCAAGATAACCCTGCCTACAGTTAGGGGTAGACGGAATGGCGGATAGTATTATTAAACGAGTAGCAATACTGTCCTCCATTTTCGAAGCTCAAGCGAGGACCAGGGGCTAAATCGACGGCTTCTCCTCTTTCACCTTCTACATGGATGGGACATTATGCAATTTGTCCCATTCGAACGCCGGGGAATAATTTCATCCCTTGTTGGATTTCTGGGTACCGTCATCGTAAACGGACTTGCTAACGCCCTTCCCTTAAATAACAAAGCAACCAGCGAGTTGTCCGATCAATATCCTAATTTATTTGTGCCGGCCGGGTTGACATTTTCTATCTGGGGTGTAATATACATTCTGCTGGCTATCTTTGTCATATATGGCTTGATTATCGCCATCAAGAAAAATACTCAGAAGTCAGATTTTATCGAGAATATTGGAATACTATTTTTCATCTCCAGTCTGGCAAACGTCGGCTGGATCTTCGCCTGGCACTATGAAATCTTGCCTCTATCCTTGATTATAATGCTGGTGCTGCTGGGAACCCTGAGCACTATTTATTTACGGCTACGAATTGGAAAATCAGATTCAACCCGGAGCGAAAAATACCTAGCACATCTTCCCTTTAGTGTTTACCTTGGCTGGATAACCATAGCCACAATCGCCAATGTTACCGCTTTACTGGTTGATGTAAACTGGAACATATTTGGACTTGGCGAGCAGTTTTGGGCTGTAGCTGTAATTATTGTGGGCATAGCGATTGCATTAAGTGTACTCTTTCACACGAAAAGATATATTCTACTGTCTGGTTGTTGGCTGGGCATTACTGGGTATACTGCTAAAACGACTGGCTGATTCGACGCCTGTTCAAAGCGTAATAATCATTAGCATAATTGGTATGGCTCTCATCAGTGCAGGGATAATAGCTCAAATAGTAAGGAAGAGGGTGTATTAGGTAAATGACTCCGGGGACAAAAGCCCAATATCCACCGGTAACCCGGACCAGTTTACCAGATGGACTTTTTTGAAGAGCGCGTTGTCCATTAAGAAACTCCTGTTTACTAGTGCCTTTCGTTAGGAAACAGAATGGCACTTTTGTTTTCTAATACAACACTGACGGGGCTTTGTAACACTCTGAGAGCCTGTTTTTCGTCCGTAAGACGTGCTTCAGATTTCACATTCTACTTGAATGTGACCTTTTAGTGTGCCCAGAACGGGCGGTATGGGGTTATTTCGCCTGGTGCTCTCATACTATGATTCCAGTAGCCCTATATAGTCCAGACTGGACTGAGACATGCTGGTATATACCCATCAGAGCCCGCGGCGTGCACTGTTTGTGACGAATTAACCCTCCAGTT
>CAZZHQ010000096.1:0-9697 GCA_964654015.1 uncultured Dehalococcoidales bacterium
TTTAACCGGAAGACCCTAATTATACAATGGACTAATTTACAGGGGTGAGGTCAAAAGCTACCAAATGTTCAAATCATCTTAATCTTCTGCTAACCTCTATTACCACACCATAGAGATGGCAATCAAAGCCTTCATATTTCTTAATCCAGACCTTGTTGTAATAGCAGCATAGAACAATATCATCTAGCCGGGGAGATAAACCTGTGTCTATGAAGATAATGTCACCTTCGCATATCCCAGGTTCCAAGGAAAACCCTCTTACTAATACTCCTTTTATTGGGCGACCACTTGATCTCGACTTTGCCAAGTAAGCATAATCAACAACTTCACCCTCCCCTTTAACTATATTATCTACTATTGGTATTGTCAAAGGTATCAGCAGTCCCAATTCATTCAGCAGTTCCTCTGGTTTTCTTTGCAGAGACTCAACTTTCGGTTCGTTGATAAATCCGGCAGCGAAGTACAGCTCTTCAGGTTTTACCTTGAGGGCTTCGGCGATTTTAATTACAGCATGTGAACTCAAATCACCAAAATGATCTCTCTCTAAACGAGATATAAAGGCACTAGATAGCCCAATCAGACGAGCTAGCTTCCTCTGCGTCATACCTTGCTGTTTACGTAAATTTTTGATATAGCTGCCTAAAGTTAACATGTCAGCACAACAACTATAGATTTAAATTGTCCCACGCTGGTTCTTTATTGTTACAGAAATATTCCGAGCATGTCAATTACTGCAGTGAAATTTTAAGCTATTTATGTCAACGAACAGCTTGACATGATGTGCATAGTGTGTTAACTTTAGTTATCAAAAATTCAGAATAGAGGTGGTAGTCTCACAGTTATCAAAGATGAGCATCTAGCATTACGAAAATCTGATATGGAGAAGGAGGGATCTAGTGAAAGTAGTTGTATTAGGAGGGGCAGGATATATAGGTTCCTGTGCGGTACGTGAATTAGTTAAAAGAGCTCCCGATATTGAAGTAGTTATAGCCGAAAAAAACGTCGAGGCAGCTAGTAAGCTTGTTGCTGAAGTAGGCGGCAAAACATCTGTGAAGTCAGTAGATGCAAACGAGCATAAAAGTCTCGTAGAGGCAATGAAAGACGCAGTTGTCGTCCTGAGCACACTAGGACCCTACTATGTTTTTGGTGAGAAGGTGTTGAAGGCTGCGATGGAGGCGAAAACAAACTTCATAGATATAAACGATGATTGGGATGCAACAGAAAAGTGTCTTGAACTTGACAAAGAAGCTAATAATTCAAAGATTACTGCCGTAATAGGTTTGGGTGCCACTCCTGGGTTAACTAACCTGATGGCTAGATACGGTGCTGATCAGCTTGACCGAGTAGATGAGATTCATATAGCCTGGGGTTGGACCGCTTTGGATCCTAAGATAAAGGGAACTGCTATCCTGGATCATTATTTTCATTGCATGACGGGAGAGGTCGATAGCTATCGTAATGGCAAATGGGTAAAGATTCCAGCAAATTCAGAGCCTGAGATAGTTGAATTTGTTTCACCCATAGGTAGATTGGAGGTTGTCAGTTGTGGACACCCCGAGCCCATAACTATCCCTCGCTATATAAAGGGGGTGAAAAATGTATTCCTCAAAGGTGGGGGGTGGCCTAGTGGTGAGACCTGGATAGGAGAATTCTTATTAAAGACAGGTATGATAAAAATGACAGAAATTACTATAAATGGGATGCCGATATCCGCTAGAAGTCTGGCGAGCCAATTAGTGTTGGCATTGCCTAAACTAGCTCCCGAATTCCTCGATTCTAAGATGAACGAAGTTGTGGAGAAATATGGAGAATTTGCTATGGAGGGAGGTGTGCTCAGAACTGAAGTGAAGGGTGAAAGGCGAGGTAAATTCACAAGATATATATATGGATGCGGTGCTCCGGGGGACTTCATGACAGCATTACCAGCAGTGATCGGAGTTCTAATGTTCACGCGCGGGCAGATCAAACAGAAAGGAGGTGTATTTGCTCCAGAGGGCATCATTGATACGAAACTGTTCTTTAAGGAGTTAACAAAGGATATACCAGTGGAGGAAACCAAAGTAGAACCTATCTCACTATGATATTTTATAAAGCACCCATTACTCTTAATAATTCTAGATAAAGGAGAGAAAGATGAAAAAAATTACAAAAACGATTGCAGTTCTGGCTCTGGTTGCAATCATAGCAGGAGGAATGGCAGCTTGTGCCCCGGCAGCGCCACCGGTAGCAGAAAAGAAACCACTGACGGTCGGCGTAATTTCAACAATGCAACAAGATGTCGGTTTGTCAACTCTTAGAGGCGTAGAAATCGCGGCTGAGGATATCAACGCGGCAGGCGGGATACTTGGCAGGCAAGTTAGAGTCGTAGGTGCGGACGATCTGGGATCTCCCGATGAGGGGGTGAAAGCAATCGATAACTTGGTGGCAAGAGAAGGTGCAGAGCTCGTCATAGGAGTTTTCAACGACGGGGTGATGTCCGCCATCTTACCTCGATTAGCGGAATATAGAATCCCTTTTATCAGTTCAGGGACTACGTCTTATCTTATACCGTTAAAAGTTCATGAAGAGTACGATAAGTACAAGGGTTGGTTCAGAGTACAAGCCGCAAACGATCTCTTCTTGGTAGCAGGTCTGCTGGACTTTGCGGATGGCATGCTGGTGAAGGAGCTTGGATGGCACAATGTAGTGATATTTGGTGAAAAGGCCGCTTGGACAGATGAAACGGGCAAACTACTCGAAGTAGAATTAGCAAAACTTGGCCTCAAGGTTGTGGACAAGGTCTACTTCCCTTGCGACGAAAAGGACTACAGCCCTTATTTCAGGCAGGTCGAAAGAAGTGGTGCTGACGGCATTTTTGCGCTAGTAGCGGAGGCAGGGGCAACCCCAGTCATACAATACGCACGATTCAAGCCTAATATGCCAATGGTCGGTATCATTGCAGCTGCTGGAAGCCCAGAGTTCTATGACGATACCGGTGGTGTTACCGGCAATGTAGCAGCAGTAGCTGGTCTGGCGTGGACTTCAAAAATGGATGCAAAAACGACGGCATTTGTGGAGAAATGGCATGCGAAGTATAAAACACGCCCTACGAAGCCGGATTATGCAGGCTTAGGTTCCTATATTGCGTTGGATGCATTCCGTTTGGCTGCTGAACGAGCTGGCACATTGGACTTTGATGCCTTAGTCACAGAACTTGAAAAGACAGATTACACAATGAACTGGAGGGTTCAATTTTACGGTCGCGATGAAAAAGACCCGATTTACGAGATGTATTTCACCCACGATGTGAAGTACGGTCCTGATTTATGTCATGGCGTATGGGTTCAATGGCAAGGAAACGACGCATATGAAATCTGGCCCAAGAAAGACGCCGTTAGAGACTTTGTGAATCCGGAATGGATGAAGAAGTAAGAAATATCCACATAGTGTGTGCATAGACAGACCTATCCACTCGGACTGTGCACACACTATCCGGGGGAAGCAAGATGGCCAGTCCGCTTGAAATACTTATTTCGGCAGGGTTGATATCGGGTTTCTATTCTATTATTGCCGTTGGTTTCATGTTGGTCCTCGGGGTGGCAGGCGTGGAGAACATCGCCCATGGCGCTTACGCTTTGGTTGGTGCCTATACCGTCTTAACTCTTACCCAGCTTCTAGGCCTTCCTGCTATAGTGGCTTATCCAGTAGCGATTTTGGTAGGTGCTGGGTTGTCGGTTCTAACTTTTAAAGGATTAATCAAGCGAATTGAAGGCGATTCTATCCGTATCTTTATGTGCACCCTATTACTAGCTATGTGTGTGGAACAAGTAATCACTCTTGGATTCACAGGAGCAGTTAGATCCATTGAACCTCTTATTAGCGGCAATATTGAAGTGTTAGGTATTCGGGTAAGCTTAAACTTGGTGCTTGCCTTCTTTTTAGCTTGGTCATCAATAGGAGGCCTGGCGTGGTTTGTGAACAAGACTTACCTAGGGAGAGCAATTGTAGCTACATCTATGGATAGGAAAGGAGCCATCCTTACAGGAGTAAGTACCCAGAAGGTATATATTACCACTTTTGCTATCGCTGGGGGGCTTGCGACATTGGGGGGCACGCTCTACGGAAGCTACACTATGGTGTATCCTCATATGTGGTCATTCATCCTGGTAATCTCATTCGTCGTAGTATTGTTTGGAGGAATTGGCAGCATTATGGGCACGGCTATGGGCGCCATTATTGTTGCCTGCGCAGAAACAGCTATGGTGTACCTGGTTGATCCGGTATTTAAGAGCATCATTGGACTTGTAATGGTAATAGTAATACTGCTCGTTCGACCACAGGGCCTCTTTGGCAGGGAGGAAATATCCTGAGATGTTACTCTGTAAAGTTTCCTACTTGACGGAGAAAATCTAGAATGTCCAAGGGGAGAAGGTATTTGGGTTGGTTGATCGTCGTGTTAGCTCTTGCTCCTCTTCCCCTATTTGTAGGGGATGCTTTGCTTAGGATCTTAGTTGTAGCGAATCTCTATGCTATTTACGCAATGAGCTGGGACATATTCAGTGGACATACGGGTTATCTCAGCTTTGGGCACGGTTTTCTCATAGGTGTTGCTGCTTACACTACGAGCCTCTTAAATTACCACTATGGGATTCCACCTTATGCATCGATACCTATTGCTATTCTGGTGTCGGTGCTAGTGGGATTGCTCTTCTTTCTTCCCGCGTTAAGACTTCGCGGTTCTTACTTTTGTCTTATGACACTGCTATTAGTTGTGGTGGCAAACCTCCTGGTAAACACTTTCAGTAATGTGACTGGTGGAGATAGGGGATTAACACCCCTCTCGACCTTGGCAACTGGCGCGACTGCTAACTTTTACATAACGTTGGTTTTAATGTTAGTTATAGGTCTGGGATTATGGTATGTGAGCAGATCCAACCTGGGGTTTGTGCTTCGAGCTATAGCCCAAAATGAAGACACAGTTGAAGGTGTGGGAATAGATACGACCAAATTCAAGTTCTTTGCCTTCATCCTCAGCGCTATAGTAGCGAGTATTGGGGGTTGTTTCTGGGTTCATTATCTAGGAACTGTAACACCCAGCATTATATCTTTGGACTTATCTATATCAATAGCGATAGCTGCTATTGTAGGAGGTATGGGCACAATCACAGGGCCTATCATGGGCGCGTACCTTATGCTCTTTATAACAGAATACCTGAGACCTTTCATACCAACGCCAGGGAGGTTACTTATATTCGGCTTAATTGGGCTTATTATCCTCATATACTGCCGGGAGGGATTAATGCCAAGGCTTTCAGTTGAAGTAAAAAAGTTGCGGAACAGAATTTTGAACAGGAGTAATGCACTTGGCTAGGCTCCTAGAAGTAAGGCGACTAACGAAAGGTTTCGGTAGCCTCATAGCGGTTGACGACTTGAGTTTCGATGTGGAAGAGGGGGAGATTCTTGGAATCGTGGGGGCCAACGGTGCAGGCAAGACCACCGTCTTCAACCTGCTGACGGGAGATTTTAGGCAAGACTCTGGGAGCATCATTTTCCTGGGAAAGGAAATCAGCAACTGCAAGAAACATGTGAGAGTGAATATGGGTTTAAGCAGAACACGCCAGATTCCGCAGCCTTTTCAGATGATGTCGGTCATTGAGAACATCCTGATAGGCGGACTCCCTAACAGCCTAGGAATTGTAAAACAGGGAGGCAGCCAAGATGAAAAGGCCATAATAATTGCAGGGAAAGTAGGACTCAAAGATGATTTAATGAAATTCCCAAATGAGCTGTCTTTGGCTAAGAGCAAAAAGCTCGAACTGGCTAGGGCGTTAGCCACTAATCCTAAACTTTTGCTTGTGGATGAAGTTTTTGGAGGTATTACTGCAGCAGAGTCAGCCGAGCTGGCTAAGCTCATTCAAGAACTAAGAGAAACAGGTGTAACGATAGCTATTGTTGATCATAATATGAGGGTCCTTATGGAGTTAGTACAGAGAGTGATAGTTATTCACTTCGGCCAAAAACTTGCGGAAGGAGAGCCCCAAGATATTGCCCTGAATAAGAGAGTTATAGAGGCATATCTCGGGAGCTCCCTCAGCCGCTGAGTCGTAAGGAAGAAGGCATGGCACCTCTTTTGAAAGTTGAGGGTCTTGAGGTTTTCTACGGGAAGGCCAAAGTCATAAATGGCATATCTTTCGAGTTTGATAAGGGTGAGTTCGTGAGCTTTATCGGAGCCAATGGCGCAGGGAAGTCGACAATCCTCGACTCTATTTCAAACTTGACTAACTGGCACGGTAAAATTGCCTTTGATGATATCGACTTGAGTTCTCTTAGCCCTTCCGAGATAGTCCGTTTAGGGGTTATCCAGTCTCCTGAGAGACGGAACTTGTTCCCCTTTATGACTGTTAAAGGAAACCTCCTTATGGGTGGTTATCTCTTTCGGAGTACTGTTAAAGAAAACCTCGAATTTGTGTTTGATCTCTTTCCAGTTCTGAAGGAACGTGAGAGACAGAAAGCACGGACTTTAAGTGGAGGAGAACAGCGAATGCTGACGGTAGGAAGGTCCCTGATGTCCAAACCGAGGCTGTTAATGCTCGATGAGCCAACTTTAGGTCTTGCACCAAAGTTAGTGGTCGACCTCTCCAAAGCTATTGGAAGACTCAAAGAACAAGGCATTACCATACTCCTTATGGAGCAAAGCGTGAATCTCGCCTTCGAGCATTCAAATAAAATCCACATCTTAGAAATCGGCGAGATAGTCAGAAGTGTCTCGCCTCAGCAACTTGAAGTTAAGGATAGCATTGTCGAGGCATATTTTCCACGTAAAGGGCCTTTGAAATATTAGGTCGAACGAGTAGAAGGAAGGCTTAGTTAGCGACATCTTGTCGAAAAGGAGGAAAGTAATGATTAATCTTACGTCCCCCCTAGCTTATGAGGATAGAGATGATGCGCGCCATTTCTATGATAAGGAAGATTATTACGAATGGTGGTATTTTGATGCTCAATTGGAAAACGGGTATAAGTGTGTAGTGAACTTCGATCATCCTGCCCAATTCGTGGTGAATCACCCTTCTACTGTACAAATCGACATATATACGCCTGAAGGGGAAAAATATAGCGAGCTAAAAGAGTTTGATAAAGGTAAATGTAGTGCTTCGGAAGATCACTGCGATGTCCGAATGGGTGCCAATTTTGTGCGTCAGGAAAATGACGTTTACAAGATGTCAGTACATATCAAGGGTGGCTTTCTACAGAGTGAGCGGGATATAGGCGCCGATCTCGCCTTCAAAAATAAGCTTCCAAGTTGGAAACCTCAAGGGACAGGCTTACTATATGCCGGTAAAGATGGACATATACATGGTTGGATAGTTGCAATGCCAAAAGCCGATGTCGAAGGAACATTATACTTCGACGGGAAATCGTTGCCAGTTAGAGGAAACCGTGGGTACCATGATCACAACTGGGGGACCACGAATAGTTATAATCACTTTAGCCGCTGGTACTGGGCAAGGCTACATGATCCTAAATATACTTTGATATATGGCTATGTGTATCCTGCAAAGGAGGCAGATAAAATTGTATCACTCCTGTATTTGGCAAAGGATGGCACTCCAGTTCTAACTACCAATAGATTTGAACTGAAGGAAAAGAAAAAAGAAACGGATAGAGAAAGTGGTAAGTCATTTGCTACAAATCTTTTAATAAATTGTCGGAAAAAAGATGTTCAGGTGAAGTGTAGTGTGAGTACCAAGAATGTGGTTGAGATCGCTCAACTCCCAACAAATACCAATTGGCCGCAATATTACTTCAGATTTCTCGCTCAATACAAAGCTGAGATTAAGATGCACGGCCTTGTTGACAACATTTGTGGCGAGACTATACATGAACATGTGATTCTCAGATAACTTAGTCGTGAGCGCGCAGACAATAACTGTGCATGATTAGCAATAGGTATCCAAATCAGAGTCATAAATACAGCAAAGGAAAAAATTTAAATAAGGAATGCGTGCTATGTTAAGTAGAATTATTCGTGTAGATTTATCGACAAATAAAATTCTTCAGGAAGATATTCCTGAAGAATGGCTTCCTCTTGGCGGGAGAGGCTTAACTTCAACAATTTTATCAAAGGAAGTCGACCCCAAATGCGATCCTCTAAGCCCAGGCAATAAATTAATTATTTCTCCTGGCTTGTTTGGCGGCACAATAATACCATCATCGAGTAGACTCTCCATAGGAGCAAAAAGTCCTTTAACCGGGGGAATAAAAGAATCAAATGTCGGCGGAATCGCAGGACAAATGATTGCCAAACACGAGATAAGAGCAATAATAATTGAGAACTGTTCCAATACCGGCGTGAAATACCTCGAGATCGCAGATGACGGGATTTTCCTTCACAACTTCAATGATGACCCTTATATGGGTAATTATAAACTGGCAAATATTTTTCAAGAGAAGTTTAACAGTGAACTGGGCATATTGTCTGTTGGTCCCGCAGGAATGAGGAAAATGCTATCCGCCTCAGTAGCAGGGTCAGATAATGAGAAAAGACCCTCAAGAGCGGCAGGCAGGGGTGGCATTGGTGCCGTCATGGGATCAAAGGGATTAAAAGCTGTTGTAATACATCCCTCAAAAAAACTGAGACCACAACCAACGGAAACTCTTAGAAGGGCTGTAAAGGAATTTACGCAATCTGTTAAAGGAAACCCTTCTGTTGCAGCTCTTCATCACTTTGGTACAGCAGGGGTCATAGATTTTGCCTGTCAACTAGGTAGCTTTCCCACACATTCATTTCGCAAAGGTTCTTTCGATATGTGGCAAAAGATTAATGGTGCAAAACTCGTTGAAATGCAGAGAGAAAGAAGAGGAAAATGGTCTCATAAGTGCATGCCTGCTTGTATTATAGGCTGCTCGAATGTTTTTCATGATAAGGATGGCCATTACATCACAGCAAGCCTCGAATATGAAACATTATGCCTGTGTGGCTCGAATATCGACATAGATGATATAGATACAATCGCGAAGATAGATCATGCATGTGATGATGTAGGCATTGATACCATTGAGTTTGGCGGCAGCATAGGAGTAGCCATGGATGAAGGAAAAATCGACTACGGAGATGGCGATAGAATATTGAGACTTATTTATGAGATTGGCAGAGGAACAAAAGAGGGTAATCTTTATGGCAATGGAGTTGTACATCTGGGCAAAGAAATTGGCGCAAAGAGAATACCGGCCACAATGGGGCAAGGTAATCCTGGCCATGATCCAAGGACTTTCAATGGCACCGGTGTGACCTATTGCACAAGCCCAATGGGCGCTGATCATACTGCAGGGCTGGTATTTAGTCCTCAGAAAGAAGGAGCAGTTGAACTTTCAAGAGAAACACAAATAATCGTTATGCTTTGTGACACCTTTGGCCTCTGTATTTTTGTTTCTCAAGGAGTAGAAGACCTTGTTAAGGTTTACAACGCTTTTTCTAATGCTGAACTGAGTACAGAAGAAATGAAAAAATGGGCGATCAGTTTATTGCGAATGGAATCCGAATTTAATACGAAGGCGGGAGTCCCTCCTATTGAGCAACGTTGTGCAAGAATTTTCAGAGAGGAAAAGCTTCCCGAAAGCGGCAATATATTTGATACCGATTATGAAGAGATGAAGAAGATCTTTTGATCTGCTCCCCAAAAACTGGACCAGAAATGATGCGAAATTTTTGTGATGATAA
>CAZZHQ010000097.1:0-9677 GCA_964654015.1 uncultured Dehalococcoidales bacterium
CCTCACCTCCTAAGGAAGTTAAACGACATTCCTTCTATAAATAGCATTCCTAGACACTTCGATTTCAACTAGAGATTGTCCTTTGATGGTATCACTGGTGGTGGGGGTACTGGTAGCGGTTTTGGTTTTGGCTTTACTGGTGGTTTTGGGGGAGATGCTACCACTGCTAAAGAATAAACTAAGATGACTCTCCATAACTTCCTATTCATCTTGTGCCCTTCCTACCCTTACTTTTAGAAATTGAGTTATACCACACGCGAGCACTAATGCGCCGAGGACAGGAACAACGAGTATCGCCGCCGGAGCTAGAAGAAAGATACCCACAATAAGCACCCCTAAGACTATTTGTGCAATAGCTAACTTGGTCACTCAGTCCCTCCTACCTCTCCGGAGGTGTGGATTGATATTCTTTTCCAGCCATTTTCGATATTCCCCAGGGAAATAGAGGTCCACCCCGAGCATAGTTACCTTTTCTCCTTGTTCCTGCTCATATGGGACTATCTTAAGGAGTTTGCTTGAGTCCCGCAGTTTTCTATATACCTGGCTGTCATTGGTGTAGAGGACTACGGTTCTGCTGTCTCACAGGTTCCTTAATTCTGTCACTGTCTCTTGTCTCCTTTGCTTCATTGACTATCACTTTGTGGTTGCTTACTCTCTGGAGATGCGTAACTTTCTCCCATCAGGACTATCTTCAGTATCCAGGGTTACCCCCGCAACTACCTCAGCCACTTCGTCCCCTACCAGCAGTACCTTGCAGCCTTCATGTTCTACGACATAGTCGTCAGGTGTCTCCCTGTCAAACACTAACCCAATTTTGTTAGACGCCCCCAGTGCTAGCCTCACGCCAAAGTCTGGGTCGTCAGTATGGTCTAGTAAGAGCTCTTTTAAGTATTCCTTGGCATCGTCGGTCACTGTTAGCATTTTACTTTGCCTCCTTAGCGTCCATCTTTATTTCTTCCTAGGACCCTTTCTAAGGTAAGCTGTATTCTTTCTATATGCTTTTTGGGCTGATTTCTTACTTTTTCCCTTCTTTTTTCCCTTTTGCCACCGGGGGCCTTTCTATGGTCCCCAGGAACGGTCTCTCTACTTGACGACAATCGTGAATGAGGAGTTGAAGCATCATATCTGCTTCCTCTCCTGTTCTCGGTGGCGGCTTATAGAGGTTGCGTTCTATTAGCCACTCCCGGTTAGCTTCTATCCATAGGTATTGCTTTCTAGTTTCAGGCTGGGTTTCCATTATCTTCGTCTCCTGCTTTGCCGCGTCTTCTTGGTCAATCCAGGTATTTAACTCTAACCAGAATCACAATATCTCCCGGCTGTCCATCGGTTACTTGACGGGCATTTCGGAGCTTCACTATAGTGCCACTTTTTACTCCGGTAGGGATTTTCACCCTCAGCTTTTTGCCCCTCCGGGTGAGGTCCTTTTCCAGCCCCCGAGCTGCCTGTTCGCTAGTAATGGCTATTTCATAGCGGACATCCTGGCGCGGGGGACATTGAGCCTGGCCAAATATCTCCTCCAGATTAATCCCACCAGGGGTTTCAAATCTCTTTCCTCCTGGGCCACCAAATCCCCGACTGAATGTCTTGAAGGAAAAACTCCTACCTTTCACAAAGCCGCCAAATATGTTATCCAAAAAGTCAAATCCAAGGCCGGAACCACCAAAGTCTTTCATCACATCTTCAAAGGTGGTTCGGGTAAAAGGACTGCCGAAGATATCGTCAATATTGCCTGCGGTGCCAAACTGGTCATACTGATTTCTCTTCTCCGGGTCGCCCAGAACGCTGAAAGCCTCGTTTATCTCCTTAAACTTCCCGTTAGCCCATTCCTCCTTGCCCGGGTTGCGGTCAGGATGGTACTGCATTGCTAGCTTTCTATAGGCTTTCTTAATAGTGTTTTCATCAGCATCCCGGTTAACGCCAAGGATTTGATAATAATCCTTTTTGTTCATAAAGTTCCTCTACTCAGCACTATGGTAGCTTACCGCCTTTGAATGGCCTTTAGTATTGAGGTGGTGGTGGAGGTGGCGGTAACTTCTCCTTCTCAGGAATATCAGTAACCAGGGATTCAGTATTGAATCTTTGTCTACAGCCCCCCTTCTAGCCTTCCCGCAGTGCATTGTGCAATTCATCAAGCCTAACCTCGACATCATACCAATCTGCTTTAGTTACCGAACGTTCTGTCCGTCGCCACGCCTGGGCCAGCTTATCAAACGCCGCTAACAAAGCAAACAACTCACTAGCACACCCACGAGCCTTCAAGAGCCTTACATCCTCAGGGGTCAACGACCCAACCATCTTAAGCCAAGCATCAACCAACATGTTTATACCCCCTTTCAATCCTCTCCTATACGGTTATCTTGTCCTTCCCCTTGGCCCACTCCAGAACATTTGAGGCAAAGAACCTTATAACCATAGTCACCACCCATCCGCATGGTCATTTTGTCGCCCTTCTTGATTAGAGCACCACACTCAGCACAATAGTGCGGTTCTCGAGCACTCTTGATAGGTAATCTGCCTGGTCGTCGTTTAGTCATGCTAACACTACCCCTTTACGAAACAGCTGCCCTGCCATAGATCTCGAGTGTCAGCTCAGTGGTCTTTTCCCAGGAGAATTTCCTTGCCTGCTCCAACCCCTTTCTTACCATGCTATCTCTCAACTCATTATCAGTCAGAACCCGTCTCATTGCTCCAGCTAGACTGTCGGTATTATAGGGGTCGACCATAATGCCAGCTCCACCCACCACCTCTGGTAAAGAAGAGGTGTTAGAAGTTACCACCGGGCAGCCACAGGCCATCGCCTCCAATGGTGGCAGACCAAAACCCTCATACAGTGAGGGATAGCAAAGTAAGACAGCTGAGGAATAATAGTAGGCTAACTCCAGGTCTGAAACATAGTCAGCAAAAATCACATCCTGAGATAATTCCAACCCCAGGTGGGATAACTTCTTCATCGTCTCGTCGCGGAACTGTTCTGACCTTCCCGGGCCTCCCACCTTCACTAGCTTTAGCTCGGGGAACTCCCGCTTTAGCTGAGCAAAGGCTTCTAAAAGCCGGCCCAGATTTTTGTGCCGTCTTTCGGAACCGATATAGAGTATGTATGGCTTATGGTGGTGGTACGGTCTCATCTGATAAGACTTATACGGTTTGAAAATACTATGGTTCACTCCATTGTAGATTACACTAATCCTACTCTCTGGTATGTTCAAATAATTGACTAGGTCACACTTAGTGTTTTCAGATACCGCTATTATGTGACTTGCCCGCTTGATATACCTCTTATCCAGGTTGAGCAATATCTTCTCGCTGATGGTTTCCGGATCAAAATTAAAGCAGCATCGCACCAGGTCATGGACCGTGAGTATAAAGGGTCGATTGAGAAAGAGAGCATACCGGGCAAAATGCTGATTTGACAGGTGAATAACACTGCCCTCACTTCTAATGGATCTTGCCAGCTTATAGGCCTCTAGTAGCGAGAGATACCGCCTACTTTCGATTTTCTTGACGTCCAGTCTCTTGGCTAGTTCCTGACTATACTTATCTACACCCGATTCCTC
This sequence comes from uncultured Dehalococcoidales bacterium, assembly GCA_964654015.1. Taxonomy (GTDB): domain Bacteria; phylum Chloroflexota; class Dehalococcoidia; order GIF9; family AB-539-J10; genus JAUUZT01. The sequence goes on from CAZZHQ010000097.1 coordinate 3,555, forward strand.
ACTGGTTACGACTAAGACTAGCAATTTCTTATCACCGCCCTTTCTACGTCCAACTTGCAATCGCAATAAACCTTTACATTAACGCAAGTAGGCCAGGCAATTCAAAGAGACTATTGATTGTGAAATTAGGTCTCTCCTGGCTACTATCTATCGTGTCGCTATAGCGGGTATTCCATCTAAACCATACGCTCTTCATACCGAACCTGTTTGCCCCGAGAACATCGGCATCAATTCTGTTACCAACCATAACTGCGTTTTCAGGCTTGACGCCAAGCTTGCTTAGAGCAGCCTCAAAAATCCCCTGGCAGGGCTTTTCAATACCCACCTCTTCAGAAATTACTATGGTATCAAAATAATCCTGTAAGCCGGCGGCTTTTATAATGTTCCGGGTACCAATGCTGTCTCCGTTGGCTATCATACCAATCCTGTATCCCTCTTTTCTAATAGATTCCAGGACTTCAAATATACCCTCGACGACGTGGGCAGTAATGGCTTGGCCGGAGCTATCATGTACAACGGTTTCTTCAGCTATCAAAGTGTCTCCTAAGTCAAGGCATACAGCTTTAATCATATTTCTTAAGCCCGGACACGAATTTCAGTCTCTCCTGCTCTTTAACCAACCACTCAGCAAATCTCAATACCAGCCTCAACTGTTCCTTATTTAACTCAGGATAGAAAGACGCCAGTTTAGCTACACAATCAGCAGCAGACTCATATCTACAGCTACCATCACTCCAAAAACGGCAATAAGAGAACCGACATATACTCAACCCTATCGGGCACTCCATAGTTCATCCCCTTCTTTCATTCTTTTTCAGTTCTCTGCCTTTAACCAACCACTCAGTAAGCCTCAACTCGCAGATATTTTAGCCCTTTATTTTAGCAGTGACCTGACGAACTTTGCTAGGCTGCCGACAGTAATAATGGGTATGTGAAACCTCTTGGCCAGGGCTTTCAACTCCTTAGCGTTCATCATATCACCAGTGTCAGACACCAGTTCACAAAGCACGCCACCGGGGTATAATCCAGCAAGACGGGAAAGCTCAACCACTGCCTCCGTATGACCATCGCGGCCAATCAGCCCATCAGCATGGGCACCGAGTAAGGTGACATGACCGGGGCGGGCTAAGTCCTGGGGCTTGGTGCTAGGGTCAATTATCTTCCTTATGGTGAAGGCTCTATCCTTGGGCGAAATACCTGAATGCTCTACTTCTTTGGCATCAACTGGGCTGTAGAAGGGGGTATCGGATGCGCGATATTTAGATGGCAGTGTGTCAATCTCTAATTCCTGAAGTCTTGCCTTGGGCAGAGCCAGGCAGAGAAATCCAGAGGCTACCCTGGCAGCAAATAGAATTGACTCAGCCATTATTTCCTGGGCAGGAATAGCCAAGTCAGCCTCACCCTCATTATCACTGAAGATGATGACAAAGCGCCTTTCCTGGAAGGCTCTTATGGCTGCCTGAACTCTGTTAAACAATCCCATTCGTTTCTCCTAACACCACCTTACAGGCATAGCTCACCCTCTTTCACCCAGTCTCAGCTCCTCACTCTCCCATGCTTTCGTTTCCTCCCCTTCGGCATACCGGTCTTATGGGTATTCCTAGCTATTGCGACTTGTTTCTTACTTATTGCCCTCTGCTGCTTTTGCCCTAGCTTCCTAAAGTCTCTTTTTAGGCCGCAGTATTTGCAGACCCCAATATTGTTGGAATCTATCACCCAATAGTGTATGCACTTGCTCTTTTCTGCCACTATTGTTGTGGCAACCTGCTGCACAATAGTAAAATCGTTGGAATGGTTAATATATTCTTTGACAACTTGAGCAGGCCCAACTTGGTCGCAGTCGTGAAAAGCAACTCTAGCACCCGGTAATAGGTATGGCTCCCAAGAAAGAAAGTCACGCTTTACATCCTCATACTCGTGCGTGGCATCTATCCATAACAAACCAATTCCCTCCCGCCAACGTTTGAGAGCCTCGGCCGAGGTTTTAACTAAGGGAACCACAATGTCTTGAACCCCCGCTTTAGTTAAGTTGTTGATAAATACTGGGTAGGTATTCGTTTCACCTTCACTTATATGAGCTTTACTTCCACTATGTGAGTCAATGCTATGCACCTTATTCCTCTGCCCAGCCTCTGTGCCTTTAGCCAGCCACACTGTGGACTTTCCGTTCCAACTGCCAATCTCTACAATAGCCTGCCCACTAGGTACCTTCTTTGCCAGCTCATACAGCAACTCACCCTCACTATCTGATAGCCAGCCATCGATTCCATTTGTAAGTTGTATCACCTTATCAACATCATTCATTATTGCTACCTTTCAAAAACCTGCCTCAAATCACCGACTAGAGATTATTCGCTACTTTTCATAGTAGTTACGGTCTCACCCAGCAAGCTATTTCACCTTTCGGCTAGGACGTGCGTTCCTTGGCCACTCACATAGCCCCTTACGAACTCTTTTGCCTTCCGCTTATCACTGGCAATGTTTATATGAGCCAATACCCTCATTTATTTAACCCCCTAATGATATTTTCCACTTGTAGCCGCACTGGCGGCATTCACAATATAAAGTATTAGAGATTGTGAAGGTTGATACATCACTACTATTACACTTGGGGCACTTCATTTACTTACCTTCCTTTACGGCCCCCTGTCTTGTGCCATCAGGGTGCCGCTTATATTCAGCGAGCCTTACATTGGCTGCCGCTGGCCCTTTGGGTGTACGCATAACCTCAAACTCGACCTGCTGGCCTTCTGTGAGCGCCTCATAGGCCACTCCTACGAGGTCATGTCCATCGCCTACCCCCGCCTCCTATGCTATGTCCTTTCTCTAAAGCCTATAGCCAAAGCTCCTGGCCCCATGTGTACTCCCAGTGTAGTCCCTAGCCTGACTAACCTAGTCTGTTCTTTGAGTAATATAGAACCTAGACGTTCAACAAGGAGCTGCGCTTCATTAAGTGTGGTACTATAAGCAACAGCCAAATCCTGAATATTTACCGCATTTTTCACAAAGTCGAATAGCTTGTCCAGTCCTCTAGCACGTGTGCGAGCTTGGCCAGCAGGTATAACCTCCTCGTCTTTAAGGGTTAGTAGCGGTTTCACGTTTAATATTGAGCCTAATAGTGCTTTTGCCTTACCAATGCGGCCACCCAGAGCTAAGTACTTTAGGGTATCAACCAAACCCATCAAATGTATTTGGGGAATAGACTGTGCTACCTCTTCCAATACCTGCTGTAAGCTTCCCCCAGCATTAGCTACTGCCGCAGCGGCTATACTTATCAATCCTAGGCCTACCGTTGCTACTTTCGAGTTAACCACCTCAATAGGGCACCGCTTCTCTACTATTCTCTTGGCCTGTAATGCTGAGTTACAGGTGCCGCTTAGCCTACTGGATATATGAATGGAAACGATTCCATCAGCCTCCTGTGAAAGCCTTTCGTAGACATTAGCAAAATCTGCTGGACCAGGCTGAATGGTTACCGGGTGGATAGGACCACGTTGCAACTTCTCGTAGAACTCCTCATCACTAATGTCCACCCGTTCCCGGTAGACCTCTTCCCCAAAGCGGACATATAAGGGCACTACTTCAACCCCCACCTCTGAAGCTAACTGGGGAGGAAGGTCAGCACTGCTATCGGTAACTATCTTTATCATAATTTTTTACCCATCTTTAGCTACAAGCCAACAACCCGGGTCAGCAGCCATCATATCGCCAGTTTCCTCGTAGGCTCTGCCACGGCATCCAGAACAAGTAGCTCTGTAGGAACAATCTCCACATTCACCCTTGAGCAATTCTCTCTGGCGTAGCTGAGCTAATATAGGTGAATTCTCCCAAATAGATATTATGCTCTGCTCCCTGATATTGCCTAAGTTAATCTGCAGTAACATGCATGGATTCACTTCACCATTGGATTTGACCATGACATAACCCATGGGCATACCTCCGGCACATCCCCTGCCGTAGTAAGGGACCCTCTGCAGCATCTCTACCGGGAAGTGCTTAGGTTTAACGTGTTTTTCTTGCAGAAGAAGAGGATACATGGGGCAGGCAGGGACCCTTATCACAATGGGGCAGTCTACTTGTGCCATGGCAAGCCACTCCATTGCCTGTTTCCTCTCATTAGGGCTAAGGACTTGGTCTTTACACTCTTGCTTTGCCCTTCCTGCTGCCACCAGGTCGAAGAACTCAGCAGCACTGGCCCCATAGCACACTGCTATATGCAGCATTTTCTCCAGTTGCGACAGGGTTTCCTTCCTGATGACCATGTTGAACTGAAAAGGTAGGCCAACGCCACTGCATGTCTCTACGCCCTTAAGTGCCTGCTGCCAAGCACCACTTATGCCCCTGAAGGAATCATGGGTCTGGGCATCAGCCCCATCAACCGATATGGCGACTGACTTGACTCCGGCGTCCAGCATCTTCCTTGCCATCGCCTCATCGATGAGAGTGCCGTTGCTACCGATGGTAGTCCTTATCCCTTTTGAGGTGGCGTATTTCACGACATCTAAGAGGTCCTCGCGGCATAAAGGTTCTCCCCCATCGATAACCAAGAGACCTATCCCCCACTCCGACAAATCATCCATCAGCTGAAATGCCTCCTCGGTCGACAGCTCATCAGGAGCTGCCTGGTCAACCGACTCACTGTAGCAATGCTTGCACTTCAAATTGCACTTTGTCGTGATGCTATAGGAAACCATAAACGGTGGCCGTATGCTCATAGACAAACCTCTTTTCTAATGGGTGGAGGCCCAGTCACCCTCTTTTAGTTTCTCGCCTTTAGACCTCTATCCTGCTCCCGTTTTTCAATGAGGAAGTCAACAAACCGCCGCACTAGCTTGAGTTGTGCCTCATTAAACCCGGTAATCATGGACTTCACTTGAGCCAATGCCTCAATATCCTCCGGCCGCAGCCCCTCTGTTTCTTTGTCTTCTCCAGCCATCGCTACACCCCCTTCTTTTTGGTTGGAATAACAGCGAAGACAGGCTATAGACTTAGCTTACGCTTTTGTCTTATAATGTATCTAGAAAACAATTATACGAAATCTGCGTCATAAAATCAATAGCCTGAAAGGGGGGACTATGCCAGGATGGGCTTTACTTAGCAATCACGGGCTTACCTTGCTTTGCTTGGCTGATAGACCTGAAGTGACTACTCGGGAGATAGCAACTTATCTGGGCATGACTGAGAGGTCTGTGCAAAGGATAATAGCTGACTTACATTTAGCAAACTATATTAGCAAGGAAAAGGTAGGAAGGCGGAATCGATATGAAGTGAATCATAAAATGCCAATAGCTCATCCTCTCAAGCAGGACAGGACCGTAAGCCACCTGTTGGCTGAGCTTGCCAGTTGAGAGTTTCTTTCCTAAAGGCTTCCCTATGGCTAGATTGGTCGCATATTGCCATCAAACACCACCTCTCAGGGATTATTATAGCATGGTAACCCGGGGTGCTGTTAGACACAGTGGTAACCTTTCGTCATGTGTAATTAGGTAACAAAACAAGCTAATGTTACCTTCACGCATCCCCGTTTGACTTCCTTCGGGCTGTGATATGATAATCCTAATAATATTCGGCCCCGATATCGTTTTTAGTAAGATGATCAGAGAACTTACTTCCGGAAACTCAGATACTATATTTGATATCATAAATAAAGCCGCTGGAGCCTACAAGAGTGCCATACCAGCCGACTGCTACCATGAGCCATACATGACCAAAGAGGAACTCTTTCATGAGATGGGGAGCATGACCTTCTTTGGCTGGGAGGAGGAAGGGAAGCTGGTGGGGGTGATGGCTTTCCAGCCAGTTAAAGATGTGACCCTTATCAGGCACGCTTATGTCTTACCCAACTACCAGAGAAGGGGCGTTGGCTCCGAGCTCCTAGACCACTTAAAGCTGATGACGAAGACAAAGGAACTGCTTGTGGGTACCTGGGCAGATGCTACCTGGGCAATCGACTTCTATCAAATGCATGGGTTTATGCTCATGCCTAACAAAGACGAGCTTTTGAACATGTACTGGAGTATTCCACAGCGCCAAATCGAAACATCAGTGGTTCTAGGCATCACGATGTAACATTCTGAGACTGTCGAAAAAAGCCTGTTCAAACAATGATTTTCCATTCCGGTG
>CAZZHQ010000098.1:0-9608 GCA_964654015.1 uncultured Dehalococcoidales bacterium
AGAGCACGTTCTTGGTAAGAACGGGGTCACCAGTTCGAATCTGGTTGTGGGCTTTTAGATTAAGGAGGACATTGAAATGGCAAAGAAAGTATTTGAACGGACAAAGGAGCATCTGAATGTAGGTACGATCGGGCATGTTGACCATGGGAAGACAACCTTAACTGCGGCGATAACGCAAGTACTCTCCAAGGCTGGGTTTTCGCAATTTCGTGCCTTTGACACTATCGATAATGCTCCGGAAGAAAAAGCACGAGGACTGACAATCGCTATATCTCATATCGAATATGAAACTGCGAAGCGTCACTATTGCCATGTCGATTGCCCAGGTCATGCTGACTATATTAAGAATATGATAACTGGAGCAGCTCAGATGGATGGTGCTATTTTGGTGGTTGCAGCGGATGATGGGCCTATGCCACAAACACGTGAACATATTCTACTAGCATACCAGGTGAATGTTCCACGTCTGCTGGTAGCTTTAAACAAGGTCGACCAGATGGAAGATCCCGAATTACTGGAACTGGTGGAGATGGAGGTTCGAGAATTGCTCACCAGCTATAATTTCCCCGGTGATGAAACACCAATAGTGCGGGTGAGTGCTTTGAAAGCACTGGAATGTGGCTGTGGAAAGAGGGATTGTGAATGGTGTGGAGGGATATGGAAGTTGATGGATGCAGTTGATGAATATATTCCTCTGCCAGTTAGAGATAAAGACAAGCCTTTTCTTATGCCGGTAGAAGATGTATTTAGTATCAAGGGGAGAGGTACGGTACCGACGGGGAAGGTTGATCAGGGAGTAATAAAGGCGGGCGATGAAGTAGAGATAGTTGGCCTGAAGGCGACTAAAAAGACGGTAGCGACAAGCCTCGAAATGTTCCATAAGATTATGGATAGAGCAGAGGCGGGAGATGCAGTGGGTGTCTTGCTGCGAGGTGTGGACCGGGATGAGGTAGAAAGAGGACAGGTTTTAGCAGCACCTGGTACTGTTACACCGCATACTGAGGCTGAGGTAGAGGTATATATACTGAAGAAGGAGGAGGGAGGAAGACATACCCCGTTTTTCAATGGATACAAACCTCAGTTTTTCATAAGGACGGCAGATATAACGGGTTCTATCACTCTACCTGAAGGAGTTGAAATGGCTATGCCTGGTGACAGCTTAAATCATATGTTTATAAAAACGATTTATCCTATACCTATGGAGCCCGGGTTGCGTTTTGCAATACGAGAAGGTGGTAAGACCGTAGGTGCTGGTGTTATCACTAAGGTGATCAAGTAGAGACATGGCCAAAAAAGGAGATCTGCGAAGTATAATCCATCTAGCATGTAGTGAATGTAAGGAAAGAAACTACACTACTGCGAAGAACAGAAGGAATGATACACAGCGCTTGGAATTAAAGAAGTTTTGTCCACGGTGCAGGGTACATACCATGCATCGTGAAACTAAGTAATTTTATGGCCAATCGTATAAAGAAAGTAAAATCAAAAGGGGCTGTTACTGCATCTGTTAGAAGTAAGTCAAGATTTAGCTTCTTTCGGGAATCAATAGAGGAGTTAAAGAAGGCACAATGGCCGACAAAGAGAGAGGCTCTCAGGTTAAGTATCCTGGTTACGGTTATATGTGCCTTTGTAGGAGGGTTATTGGGACTCCTTGATTTAGGTTTTACGAAGGTGCTGACGGAGTTGATATTGGGTGGCTGAAGACGAATTGAAAACTAGCGGGCGATGGTATTTATTGTATGTATCTTCTGGACATGAAGAACGTGCGAAGAGGAACCTGGTTCAGCGCATCAAATATATGGATGTAGAAGATAAAATATATGATGTGGTTATACCAACAGCTAGCGAGATAGAAATAAAAGGTGGCAAACGCCAAACTATAAGTAAAAAAGCTTTTCCTGGTTATATAATGGTTCTGATGGATTTGGACGAACATAGTTGGGATATTGTACGTAACACCCCGGGTGTTGCTGGTTTTGTTAGTACGGGTGCTAAGCCAGTGCCCCTGTCGGTAGAAGAGGCGGATAAAATACTACAGCGCATGATTGAAGTTCCCTCCGAAGTCAAAGTGTCATTCGAGAAGGGAAATAGTGTTCGAGTTACTAGCGGACCGTTCGTCGATTTTATTGGAAAGATTGATGAAGTCAATACGGACAAAGGTCGCGCAGTCGTTATGCTGTCACTTTTTGGTCGAGAAACACCCGTAAATTTAGATTTCCTGTCGGTAGAAAAGATTTAATATGGCAAAGAAGAGAATAACTAGTGTAATTAAACTACAAATATTGGCTGGTAAAGCTACGCCAGCGCCTCCTGTGGGACCAGCCCTTGGGCAACATGGCGTTAACATTATGGCTTTTTGCAAGGAATATAATGACCGTACTGCTTCTCAGGATGGTTTTATTGTTCCAGCAGAAATAACCGTATATGCGGATCGCTCTTTCAGTTTTATAATTAAGAAGCCACCTGCTTCCGGGTTGATACGTAATGCCTTAGGCTTGGAAAAAGGTAGCGCCAATCCACGGAGTGATAAAGTAGGCAAATTGAGTAGGGAGAAACTTTATGAGGTCGCAAGAAGTAAAATGAAAGATTTAAACACTACAGACCTGGAGAAAGCGGCCCGTATTATTGGGGGCACTGCTCGGAGTATGGGTGTGGAGGTAGAATAAGTGGCAAATCACGGCAAGAAATATAGAGAAGCTAGTAAGCTTATAGATCATTTAAAATATTATTCTCCTGAAGAGGCTATCGAGCTAGCTAAAAAAGCTTCTTATGTTGGATTTGATGAGACAGTAGAGGTCCATTTAAAAATGGGGGTCAATCCACGTAGTGCTGATCAACAAGTAAGAGGTGTAGCATTGTTGCCAAATGGATTGGGGAAGCAAGTACGTGTACTTGTTTTTACTCAGGGAGAGGGAATAAAACAAGCAGAAGAGGGGGAGGCTGATTACGCAGGGGCCGAAGAAATCATCCAGAAAATAGAGGAAGGGTGGCTTGAATTTGAAGTATCTATGGCTACACCAGATATGATGCCTAAAGTTGCTAAGTTAGGACGTATTTTGGGCAGACGGGGGCTTATGCCAAATCCGAAATCAGGTACAGTTGTAGATGCTCAAGATTTACCTCGAGCTATCAGGGAGGCTCGCAAAGGGCGGGCTGAATTCCGGCTGGATAGAACCGGAATCATTCACTTGCCGATAGGCAAAATTAGCTTTGAAAAAGAAAAACTTCTGGAAAATATACTGGCTGTGATTGAAGCTATAGTTAAAGCTAAGCCAAGTGGAGCAAAAGGTCAGTATGTAAGAAGTATATCGTTGTCTACCAGTATGGGTCCGGGACTCAAGGTCGATGTAAAGTCGGCTTTGGAACTAGCGGCGTAATACCATAACTAAATATTGAGACGGTGCCAATGACGGCAGGTACCATTCCTCTTTGAGAAAGAGGTTCAGGGTTCGGATGTTTGATGAACCCATGGTTTAAAGGTTTGCCTGCTCAGGTGTTAAATGATCCCTGTGTTGTTGGCACAGGGAATTTTGTTTATTGGGAGGTTATATGCTCAGAGAGAAAAAGACAGGCATTGTAAATCAACTGGAGGAAAAACTGGCTAGAAGCAGCATAATTGTTACTACCAGTTATCAGGGAATTAAAGCTAAAGATATAACGGCGTTACGCATAGCTCTGGATGACCCGGATATTGAATACCAGGTAGTTAAGAATAACTTGATTCGAATCGCAGCTCAGAGGGCTGGAAAAGAGGACGTTATGAGCATTGTGGATGGACCTACTGCTGTGATTTTAGGATATGATGACGTAATTAAGACAGTCAGGTTGATAAACCAGTATATCAGGTCTAGTGGTCTGGCTATTTCGATTAAAGGAGCTTTGCTTGGCGGACGAACGCTTAACGCTAGTGAGGTAATGGCTTTGGCCAACTTACCATCCAGAGAAGTACTCATCTCGCAGGTGGTGGGTATGTTGAAAGCTCCTATAAGAGGATTGCATAATGCTGTAAGTTTCCCGTTATATGGCTTGCAGAATGTATTAAAAGCGCGAATTCAAGAATTATCAAAATAACAAAGGAGGAGACATGACACCAGAAGAAACAAAGATAGATGAAGGCGAAATAAAAGAGGTAAAGAAGACTGCTAAAACAAAGGCGAAAAAGGAAGACAAGGGAATTAGCAAAGAGGATATCATTGATGCCATTAAGTCTATGACAGTTGTAGATTTGGCTGACCTGGTAAAAGTTTTAGAAGATGAATTTGGTGTAAGTGCCGCTCCAGTAGCTGTTGCTTCTGCCTCAGCGGTAGCTGCCCCGTCGGACGGAGCACCTGCGGAAGAGGAAGAAGAGAAGACTGAATTCACCGTCGTTTTGCGTAGTATTGGTGAAAAGAAGATAGAGGTTATTAAAGCGGTACGCGCAGTAACTGACTTGGGATTGAAACAGGCCAAGGATTTGGTGGAATCTGCTCCACAAACAGTAAAGGAAGCAGTTTCCAAGGACGAAGCCAACGACACCAAGGCGAAGCTGGAAGCGGCAGGAGCTACTGTAGAAGTTAAGTAATATGACGTTTGCTACCTGGCAAGCCATTCTTGGTATGGGTCTTTTCTTTGTACTCTTAGGAATTGTGTCTGTTCTCTGGAGCAAGAGAGAACAGACACAATATTATGACTCAATATCAACCAGAAGAGATGTGAAGGAGTTTATAACTCGTGAACCGCACCGGTTGTGGTTAAGCGCCTGGCTTATAGGTGGCATAATTTGCCTCGTTATTGCTACTGTGTTAATTGTTGTGAGTATCGTAATAAAGTAGAGGCTATTTTATAGAGTCATATTAATTCTTTGTGGCGGTACTGCAAGGCCTCAGCTACGTGATGTGTCTTAATGATTTCTGCCCGCTCCAGGTCGGCAATGGTGAGTGAGAGTTTTAGAATATGGTGGAACGCACGGGCAGTGAGATGTAATTGTTTCATGGCGGTGCGAAGTAAGCCTTGTGCGGCTGATTCTACCTGGCAAAAATCCTTCACTTCTCTGACTGTCATATCAGCATTACATTTTAGTTCTGTATTGCGGAATCTCTCAAGCTGAATTATATGAGATGCTTTGATTCTTTCTCCAACCTCTGCGGATGTCTCAGATAGCTTGCTTTCAGTAAGTTTCTCATAATCAATATGAGGAACGTCAAGGAAGATGTCTATACGGTCAAGCAATGGGCCGCTTATTTTTTTGTGGTAGCGATAAATTTCACCAACTGAACACTTGCATTCCTTAAAGGGGTCTCCATAGTAGCCACACGGGCATGGATTCATAGCTGCCACCAGCATGAAGTTAGCAGGGAATGTGACAGTACCGCGAGCTCTACTAACGGTGATTACCTTGTCTTCGAGGGGCTGTCGCAGTGATTCCAGGCTGGAGCGTCCGAACTCAGGTAATTCATCCAGGAATAGAACGCCTCGATGGCTCAGGCTTATCTCTCCAGGTCGTGGCCATTGTCCGCCTCCCACCAGGCCTGCTTGAGAAATGGTGTAGTGAGGAGAGCGAAAAGGCCGCTCAGTGATAATAGGAGTATCCTTGGGAAGCATTCCGCTAACGCTATAGATTTTAGTTACCTCTATAGCCTCCTTCATGGTCAGTTGGGGCAAGATTGAAGGCAGGGAACGAGCTAACATAGTTTTACCACTACCTGGCGGCCCACACATCAGTACGTTGTGTCTTCCTGCTGCCGCTATTTCCAGTGCCCTTTTTGCGTGTTCTTGTCCTTTAACATAACTTAAGTCGAAGACGTAGTCATTCTTAATATTCTGGTACCAGTCTATGTCGTTATGATACTGAGGGATAATTGTTTCATTATGGAGGTGGCTGGTTAACTGGGACAATGATTCTACAGGGAATATGTCTATATCGCTTATTAGTGATGCCTCTTTGGCGTCGTCCTGGGGCACAAATACCCTTGAGAGGCCAACATCGCGTGCAAGGGCTACCATGGGTAATACGCCATGAGTATGCCGCAATTTTCCGTCAAGAGACAGTTCTCCCAGGAAGACACTACCGGTGAGATCAGCATTTAATTGGCCTGAGCTGACTAGCAAGCCTATGGCTATGGGCAGATCGTAAGCTGGCCCCTCTTTTTTTAAATCCGCCGGTGCCAGGTTGACTGTGATGCGCCTGTTGAGGAAAGAATAGCCAGAGTTTCTGATTGCTGCTCGTACTCGTTCCCTGGCTTCCTGGACTGCTTTATCGGGCAAACCTACAATGGAAAATGACGGTAATCCGGGGGATATATCAACTTCGACGTCTACTGTGGCGCCGTCAAGCCCAACTACAGCGCAGCTTTTAACCTTGGATAACATATCGCCGCAATTATAGCAGATACTTTGTTCTAATGGCTGTAGGAGAGCTTCAATTGGCTATTACGGCGGCTATGGCATATTGTTTGGTGTCAGAAAGGCTGATACAGAATTCATTTAGGTCCAATTCTTTGGCTTTATTGAGTGCATTTCCGTAAAGGCGTACCAGTGGCTTGCCATCGCTGTTTGATAATATTTCAATGTCGCGCCAGCCGACGCCTTTGATTCCGGTACCAAGAGCTTTCATCACTGCCTCCTTACCGGCAAATCGACTGGCTAAGGCTGAAACTTTGTCATCGGAGGCATTTAGTTCAGCATCGGTGTAGACTCGATTCAGGAAACGTTTCTGCCATTTCTTTATGGCTGATTCTATACGCCCTATTTCTATCATATCTATGCCTATAGAGCTCATATCAATTGTTCTCCTTTACAATTATCCATTGGTTTTAGCATAACACAATTCGAACATACAAAGTTGTCTTTATATTACTATTTTTCGATGATTACTGGGACGGTTAGTGGTTAGTCCTCAGGCAATAGGTTTTCCCTCAGAATGATTTCTGTAACCCATTTTGCAGCCTTACCAACTACATCAGGGCAAACAGTGCTGTGGGCACCAGCAGCATCAAATTTTTCGGCTTCATCGGGGTCAGCCATATAGAAAAAACGGCCAAACAATTTCATATGTATATCTCTGCATATAACAGTTCCGTATTCCTCTGTAAATCTGGCATGCAATTTTCTGGCCAATTCGGATGTTCGGGCACGAACCTTATCTGGGTCTGCAAAGTTATTTCTTTCTCTACCCCACAGCATACTAAGCAGAATTATACCTCCTACGTAAGCTCCACAGCCGGTATCACAAAGCGATCCTCCTCCTCCAGAACAGCCGGTTACCGCTTTGAAGATGTCGTCATTTTTAATATTCAGGGTGTCTTGTACAGCTGCTACTATGCACTGGGCACAGCCTCTGTAGGTCTTCTCGTACTCATATCCCAGGTGGTATGCCTTATCAGCTAAGACCTCAATATCTTTGTCTTTCATGTTTGTAAATCCTCTTTTATGCTTTTTATTATCACAATTCTGTCGTATTTCCAATTTATTCTATCAAATTTACTGGTATATTTTACCTTCCTACCAGGAAGACCTTATCATTTTATCAGGAAGCCATAGTAATATCTGAGGGAACAATATGCATATGCCAAGGCCTACTATTATCAAGATGATGAAAGGAATTACGCCACGGATTATATCCATGGTGGTTATTCCCAATTCAGGATTAGCGGTACCCCTGCAGACAAATATTGCTGATGCAAAGGGTGGAGTTAAGAAGGCCATCTGCAGGTTAACACATATCATAAGGGTGAACCATAATGGGTCGAAGCCTAATACAGGTGTTAGCGGTACAACTATAGGAGCAATTATCATGATTATCCCTATCCAATCGATGAACATACCAAGGATAAAAATGGTAAGCATTATAGCTGCAAAGGCTCCCCATCGTCCCATTGGTATAGCCAGGATAATATCCTTTATCACGGCTCCACAGCGCAGGTACATGAATATGCCGACGGTAAAGTAGGCACAGCAGGTAATAAGCATCACAAATCCAGTTATTCTAAGAGTCTCTCTCATGGAATGTACTAAAAGTTTCCAGCTGAACTTTCGATAGGCAAGAGATAGTAGAACTGCCGCGGCAGCGCCAACGCCCGCTGCCTCGTATACGGTGGCAATCCCAAAGAATATACTACCAAGGACTGATAGTATTAATATCATTGGAGGGACAAGCGAACCGAGCAGCATCTTTGTTTTTAGTAATAGGGGAGCGCGTCTCTCTTCTATTGGTGCAGCGGGGGCTATATTAGGGTTTAACAGGGATCGAACTATTATGTAGCCACAGTACAGGGCGGAGAGCAGGAGTCCGGGGAAAACAGCACCCATGAACAATCTGCCCACAGATTGTCCAGCTACGGGACCAAGAACAACCAGCATGATGCTTGGTGGAATCAGTATGCCCAGCGTCCCACCGGCACAAACTGAGCCACATGCCAGCTCTTTGGAGTACCCCCTTTTTAGCATGGGCCCCAGGGCTACCACGGTAAGCATGCTTACTGAAGCCTGTACTACTCCGAGGCAGGCAGCAAGGAGAGTGCCAATCAGCACAGTGCCCAGCGCCAATCCCCCTCTCAATCCCCCCAGCCACATGTGCAGGGCACCGTACAACCTGTCCGCTATACCGGAATGTGCCAGTATTGCTCCCATGAAGGTGAATAAAGGAATTGCCAGCATATTGTAGTTCAACAGCATGGAACTGATGCGCATATTCGCCAGTACTGCTACAAGGGGGCCTAAAGTGAGATAACCAATTATTGCTCCCACTCCTCCTATGACCAGGGCTATGTTGTAGCCTGCCAGGACTCCAATCAGTATCGCCACCACAAAGATAAGGGTATATATCTCTGGACTAAGCTCAATCATATTGCTCTCCCCTTTATAAGTGTATGTATATCACGAGCCAGTTGGGAAGTGAATTGGAGACAGGTAAGGCATAACCCCAGCATAATTACCACTCCGTACAGGCTGGATGGAGAGCACCAGAAACTGAATGTTAATAACCGGCCTGCCATCAAAACCTGAAGTTCGCGTGAGATTACAATATAGGTAAATGCTCCAATTAGAGGGAAAAAGAACAGTATGCTTCCCAGGATATCAACAAGAGCTTTTTTTCTGGCTGAGAAGTAGCTGTAAAAGACATCCACCCTGATATGGGCGTTATGCAACTGGGCGTATGCCCAGCCAAGCACTATTGTAGCGCCTCCAATCAGTCGCATGCTGGTAAAAGCCCATGTTGTTGGAGAATTGAATACGTATCGGGCGATTACCTCGTACAGGATCACTATAACCATGGCGATAACCAGCCAACTGGCTAGTGTCCCTATTTTTTCGTTGATGGAATCAATAATTCTGAGTGTCTTTCTCATTTAACGGTGAAACCTTTCAAATTCCCTGAAATATAAACGTAAACTATAGGGTAGTATTAACGAGAAATCTACAAAATAAATGACATACTTAAACAGCTAACAGAATAAGGAGCAGAGTACGAATACCCCGCTCCTTATTATACCTTATTATACCTGACAGACCTAACCCGTGTTAGGTATTTCCAGTGTCACTAACAGGCTACCATCCTGTCCTTACCAGTGTATTTGGAAGCCACAGGATAATATTTGGGAATATGACACAAAGTATAAGGCCGATTATTA
>CAZZHQ010000099.1:0-9398 GCA_964654015.1 uncultured Dehalococcoidales bacterium
GCTCGTCGGGCTCATAACCCGGAGGTCGTTGGTTCAAATCCAACCCCCGCTACCACAAGAGAATTAAAGGCAAGTCATCAAGACTTGCCTTTTTTATTTCAAGCAACTAAAACCCTACAGCAATGATCTCCTTGTTTTGTACTTACTGATTTTGCGCTATAAAACTGAGAAATGTTTGATATACAAAGAAATTAGTCAAAGGTGGAGAAATATATAGACCATATACTGACAATGTGCTAAGCTTCCCACAGAAATAACTAGAAGAAGGAGGATTCCATTGAAACGGATTTATTTATTAGCCATTATTGGTCTCGTATTAGTCGGCCTGCTGTCCGGTTGTGGACAGAGCACGGAAAAGGTTCTTGTGGCCACAGATGCTACCTGGCCCCCATTCGAATCTATTAATGAACAAACCAAGGAAATTGAAGGATTTGATATTGACTTGTTGAATGCAGTCGCTGAGAAGGCGGGGTTGGAGATTGAATATGTCAATGTTGGATTTGACCCGCTTCTGGCTGGAATAGCACAATGTCAGTACGATGCTGCAATCTCAGCTATGACTATAACAGAGGAGCGCAGCGAGAAGATGCTCTTCTCAGACCCCTATTTCGAGGCAGGACAGGTTGTTACTGTACAAGCGGGTAATTCAGATATCTCTGGTAAAGATGCCCTGGCTGGTAAAACTGTCGGAGCGCAGATAGGAACCACCGGAGCTATTGCTATAGAAAAGATGGATGGCGTTACTCTAAAGACTTATGATGATATTGGGCTGGCCTTTCAGGATTTAATTAACGGGCAAATTGATGCTGTTGTTGCTGATAACCCCCTGGCCCTGGAGTATGTTAACAAGAACTCTACCAAGTTAAAGACTGCCGGCGAGGTATTTACTGAGGAATACTATGGAATAGCGATTTGCAAGAGCAACACGGAACTGCAGGCAAAGATTAATGCTGGCCTTAAAGCTGTTAAAGAGGAAGGGCTGATCGAAGAACTAATCCAGAAATGGATTTAAAAAGCGTATATTGGTAAATAGCATCACCCCTGCCTGCTCAAAGCATTATAGCAGGCAGGGGTGTGTCGTATAGTAATGGTATAATGGATAAACAGCCAAAGACTGGTTCCATCGGAGGCAGACTTCTCGGTAGACTGAGTTTCAAATGGAAACGAAATACCGACCCATGGTGGGCATTGGTCGCTCTGGCAGTTGTTTTACTTGTAGTACTGGTTACCGCAAGATCCGACCCCTTTTTAAATATTCTGCTATTTGTCCGTGATGGTATTTCTATAACCATTTTTATTACCATTTCAGCGTTTGTTCTTACGCTGGTGCTGGGTTTGATTGGTGCCCTGGGGCGACTCTCACGGAATCGGGTTATATACTTTATTTCCACTCTATATGTTGAAATTATTCGTGGTATACCACTCTTGGTACAGCTGATATGGTGGTATTTCGCCTTCCCTGTGGTTTTGCAGGGCATTGGACGCTGGCTCGACATAGCTGCTCTGGCTAGTTACCGTTCAAATGCTGTCTTTACTGCCATTATAGGACTGGTTGTTTGCTATGGAGCCTATATGACTGAGATTTACAGGGCTGGTATCCAGAGTATTTCTAAGGGGCAAATGGAGGCAGCTCGTAGCCTGGGGATGACGTATGCCCAGGCTATGCGTTATGTTATTCTGCCTCAGGCCATTCGTGTGGTTCTACCACCGGTGTCCAATGAATTCATTGCCTTGCTAAAGGACTCATCTCTCGTCAGCGTGGTGGCGGTGGCTGATTTAACCCGCCGCGGGCGCGAATTTATGTCCACACATTTTAATCCCATCGAAGTCTGGACAATGATTGCCCTGATATATCTGGTGATGACTCTGCTCGCAGGTCGATTGGCAACCTGGATTGAGAAAAGGAACCACCCGGAGAAATAGATATTATGGAAGCTCCAATCATTCAGATAAATAATGTTCACAAGCATTTTGGTAAGGTTCATGCCCTGCGTGGTGTAGACCTCAATATAAACAGGGGAGAGGTCGTTGTCATTATAGGTCCCTCCGGTTCAGGAAAGTCAACTCTGCTGCGCTGCATTAATCGCCTCGAAGAATATAACTCAGGCGAAATACTGGTCGATGGAATTTCTCTGGATAGTGCAGAGAATATTAATGCCGTCCGCCGTGAGGTTGGCATGGTATTTCAGTCATTTAATTTGTTTCCTCACCTCACAGCCATGGAAAATCTAACGTTAGCACAACGTATCGTCCGCAAGCGTTCTGAAGATGAATCACATAAAATCACTCACGATCTTCTGGTAAAGGTAGGTATTCCAGAGAAGATAGATGCCTACCCCACACAGCTTTCCGGAGGACAACAGCAGCGCGTCGCTATCGCACGCGCCCTGGCAATGAATCCAAAGATTATGTTATTCGATGAACCAACCAGTGCACTGGACCCTGAGATGATAACAGAAGTGCTGAATGTTATGATGACACTGGCAAAGGAAGGAATGACCATGGTTGTTGTATCTCACGAGATGGGGTTCGCGCGTGCCGCTGCAAACAGGGTTGTTTTCATGGATGAAGGAAAAATTGTAGAAGAAACAACGCCTGAAGATATGTTTGCCTCATCACAGAATAAGAGGACAAAACTTTTCCTCAGTAAAGTTCTGAACCTGTAAACAGGTAAAAATGGGCTTAATTTAAGTGCTATAATAGGAATGGACGATGTACATTTATTTAATTATTATATAGGGAATATTTTTAATTAACCCGTAATCCTGTAGACAGAAATAAAAAGGAGGATTAGTAATGACACCGAAAGTATATTTCATGGACGCTCGCAGTAGCTCTCCCCAGACAAGCATTGTCTCTAAAATGATTACAGTTTTCGAAGCGGCGGGTTTTGAAAAACTTATCAAGCCCGGTGATGTAGTTGCCATCAAGATTCACTGCGGAGAGTGGAATAACACTGGCTACCTTCGCCCCGTTTATGCCCGTACCATAGCTGATAAGGTCAAATCCCTTGGAGGCAGGCCTTTTGTATGTGACACCACCACACAGCCTTATAACCCGTATGCTACACGCTGTATTGCCCTGGACTTCATGCTCACTGCAGAACGGAACGGCTTTAGTTCAGCTACCATGGGCTGCCCGTTTATTTGCGCTGATGGTTTTATCGGGATGGATGACTACCGGGTAGACCTGCCTGAGGGGTATATTCTTAAGGAAGCATATATCGCCCAGGCAATAGCCGCAGCCGACGTGCTGATAGTACTCACTCATTTTAAAGGTCACGCCTTGGGTGTAGTTGGTGGCGCCATTAAGAACCTGGGTATCGGTGCTCAATCAAAGCGCGGCAAGTTCAATGTTCACATGGGTTGCCATCCCACATATGGGCTTGGCTCCAGTGCCATTTTTCATCCGGAAAATTGTAAAGGACGTAAAGGCGAAAAAGACTGGCAATCCCTGGAGGATTGCTGTCCTTTCGGGTTAATACACGTTACCGAAGACTCAATTGAATGGAAAAATGAAAGATGTGTCAATTGCATCTCATGTCTCCGTCCCATGATCAGTCGCGGTATTCTGGAGGTATCTGAAGATAACTTCAGTGCTACCAACGCTGCCATTGCGGATGCTTGCCTGGCAACAATTAAGGCTGTTAGCCCCGGTAAGGTTGCCTTTATTAATATGGCCCTGGATATTTCTCAAGGATGTGATTGTGTGAGCTATGCTGATGTTCCGATAGTCCCTCACCTCGGAGTGTTTGCCAGCTATGACCCGGTTGCTATTGATAAGGCATGCCTGGATAAAGCAGTAGAGGCAGAAGGTGTTCATGGGAGCAGGGCTGAAGAAATGGAAGTACTGGAATCCGGTGAGCGAAAGTTCGAAGCCTGTTCACCCTTGATGGCGGGTCTAAGCGAGGAGGCTCAGATCAATACTGGTGAAATTATAGGTCTTGGTTCGAGGAAATATGAGCTCGTAATGGTAGATGAGAAAGAGATGGAGGATGTTGTTTTCCCTTATGACCAGCGACCTGTCGGCATACGGTTTAGTAAATTATTTGCCAAGCTTCAGCCATTCCCTTACGATCGCTATGATGGCAAGGGTTTCCTTAGAGAAGAAAAGGTTGATTTGGAGCGTATAAACACTCATCTTGACGATAAATAATAGCTTGCTACGAATAAATACTAAGGAGAAAAATGATAGCAAAGAGCATAGAGAACGCGGAGACTATAATTGAATCTTGCAAGGTCGCTATAGCAGGTCTGGACTCACAGGAACCAGAAGGGAAAGCGGTTTTGCAAAGCGCAATAGACGTTTTAGAGGATATGAAGAGTAAATTTTTTCTGAAAACGAATCTGGCGATTCCTCCTACCAACACATGCAAGAAAGATGCCATTGAACTTCAGGCAATAGTTGAGGGGGGAGACCTCTCTTGTTTTCCCGAGCTAATAGCAAGGTTTCGTGGCAATATGGAGAAACTGCTTAAACATGCCAAGATGGATGGAGTGATAATTACGTAATGGGGCCCATTCTTGTAACCGGAGGTGCCGGTAGTGCAGGAAAACTGGTGGTGCAGAGGCTTCGCCAGGATGATTGTACTTTGCGAGTATTTGACCTTCCCAGTATGGATTATACTGACCTGGAAGGCAGAGAAGGGATAGAGATATTACGGGGGGATATTACAAAATTAACAGACGTACAGCAGGCAGTAGCGGGTGTAAGTGCCGTAGTTCACCTGGCGGCTCTTTTGCCGCCAGCCAGTGAGAGAAGCAGAGAACTGACTTTCGCCGTTAACGTGGAGGGCACTTTACGATTGGCTGATGCATTGATGCAGTCTAACCCCAACGCTGCACTGGTGTTCACCTCGTCGGTAAGCACCTATGGTGATACTACGAACGAGAAACTACCTGTTACAGTAGACCATTCACAGCAGGCGCTGGATATATATGCCGAGAGCAAGATTGCTGCCGAAAAATCACTCAGGGAAAGCTGTCCGAACGCGGTTATGCTGCGTATCTCAGGAATATCGGTGCCCTCTATCCAGTCACCTCCCGATGTATGGCCATTTATGGCTGACCAGCGAATTGAGTTCGTTCACCGGGATGACGTGGTAACAGCGATTTGTGCCGCAGTCAGGAATGAAGCAGCGAAAGGAAAGGTTTTCAACATTGCCGGAGGCTCAACCTGGCGCACTGTAGGAAGAGCTTATGTTAAGGATTACTTTGATCTCCTGGGTGTGCCCATAGAGGAGGCGCAGTTTCAGGATGAACCAGGCTGGTGTGACTGGTATGATACTGAAGAATCTCAGCGAGTTCTAAGGTACCAGAATAATACATACCAGGAATACCTTAAGCAGCTAGGCGATGAGATTCAGCAGATGATGTCGGAATAAACATAACCTAACCACCGGCAACAGGTGGGAATATAGCAACCACATCGTCGTTTTTTAGTTCGATTTTCCCCTTTAAGTCTTTTATATTTCTGCCATTAATTGCGAAAATGAGGTCGTCTCTTACCTTATCTTTGTCAGAATCATAGACGCTTGCCAGGAAGCTCTTCCCGAGCCTCCTGGCAGCGTTCTCAATCAGGTTACGAGTTGTTCCGTCGCACTCAACCACTATCTTCCTCACTCTATATTTATCACGTAGAGTGGCAAACAATATAATATCGACTGTTACCATCTTGTTAAATGCTGAAACGGTTCATCATATGGGTAATATATGGTTTACCAGTCCTATAGTTCAATCTCCAGTTCCTTTAACTTAGCCGCTGTTGGCACTCCATCAACCCATCCTCTCAGCTTGTAGTATTCCACTAGCATTTTATCAAGATTGGCTACCTGTCCTTTGGCAGGTCCTTCAGGTAGTGGGTCTTCCAGCAACCTTGTAGGCAATGTATCATCTTTTCCGTCAATGCCTAACTTGTTCATCACCACTCTTTCCAGTGTGTAGATTCGATCGCCAATCTTCATTATCTCGGCATCAGTATAATCCCATCCGGTTACTGCCGAGAGGAGTTCAGCATAATCTCCAGCGCCTATAGCAAAGGTGGTAAACAGGCAGTTGACTGTAGAATTAACCACACAGGCTAAATCCTGGAATATCTTGGTCCATTGTGCTTTACCTTCGGTTGCTAGAGGGTCCAGCTTCTCGGGGATGCCGACAATCTCAGGTGCAATTGTGTAGCCAGTGACGTGGCAACCTCCCCGGTTTGATGTGGCATAGTTCAGTCCGATGCCTTTAATACCCCTGGGGTCATAGGCTGGCATTTCCAGCCCTTTGACGCTCATTGATAGTTCCGGGTGCCCGTAGAACTCACACAGTTTCCTTGAGCCGGGAGCCATGTATTTGCCAAAGCCCGTTTTATGGGCTATACGCCACACCGATTCAACCATCGCTGCGGCATTGCCGAAGCGCAAGTCCAGTCCCTGCAGGTCATCTTCAGGGATACATTTCTTCTCATTTAGTTCCATGGCTGCGGCGATAGTTGACCCAACACTAATGGGGTCTATCCCAAGCTCATCACAGTAGTGGTTTGCCTTAGTAATTGCCGCCAGGTCTTTTACTCCTGTAGCACTCCCCAGTGCCCAGATACTCTCGTACTCCGGACCCTCGGATGCAAGTATCTGATAAGGTCCTGACTTAACGCTGGTGATTCTGCCGCAGGCTATGGTACAACCCCAGCAGGCGCCTTTTTTGGTGAGATATTTCTCGGCCAGGGACTCGCCGCTTATTTCTTCGGCATCAGGATTCACCGATGTCTGCCAGTTTTTGTAGGGAAGTGAGCCGGCAGTGTTAATTACGTTTACCAGTACTGCTGTTCCATATGTAGGCAGCCCTTCACCGGTTACCGGATTATTCTTAATAGCCTCCAGGCACCTCTTTGCTACCGCCGCGAATTCATCTGGCTTGGCAAAGGGGACTTTTTCATTTCCGGCAACTACGATAGCTTTAAGTCCCTTTGAACCCATGACTGCACCCATACCTGTTCTACCTATAGCCCTGTGGTCATCGTTCATGATAACGGCCATGTTAGTCAGGTTTTCGCCGGCAACGCCAATACACGCTACGCTGGCATGCTTGCGCTCGACAGCCTTCTGCAAAATCCTGGTCGTGTCGAAAGTATTCTTCCCCCATAAATCTCCGGCATCTCTTATCTGCGCCTTTCCGTCTACAATTGATAAATATACAGGCACATCCGATGCTCCCTCGACTATAATTCCATCAAAGCCAGCAAACTTCAGAGTCGCACCCCAGGAGCCTCCGCTGTTACCACTGCCGATAGAGCCTGTCAGTGGTGACTTCAATGCCATTACATGATGTCGCCCTGATGATGGAAATCTGGGAATACCAGTCCCTGGCCCTGTCATAAAAATCATTGGATTTTCCGGCGCCAGTGCGTCCATATCCTTCACGGAAATGCCCCTCATTGCATATTCTTTAATGTACTGATAGAGAAGGTAGACTCCATAGCCTTTCCCGCCAAGGTATTTCCTGGCTATCTTCTCATCGACTTCTTCGGTGATAATAGACTTTGCAGTTAAATCTACTCTAAGGATTTTCCCCATAAAACCTCTTGCCATACTTCCTCCTTCTTTGCTTGACTAAATATATTTAGACTGATTATCCTGGCAAATTAGCCAATTGTTCTGCCACGTATTTCTATTAGCTTTTCCCTCTTAATTTCTGCTATAGAATTGTTGCAGATCCAATTACACCATAGGCACTACCCGCCCCTATCGACGACGGCTTAATAGTTCTTTTCTCCAAGTCATTACTAAATTTTATTTGATTCTACTTGTTAAAATTAGCTCTCATTGGCTCAATTGTCAATACCTGAAGCGTAAATTTTTTAATTTTCTGCTGGCTTGTTACTAAAAAAATATTCGGAAAAATCTGGTAGAAAGTACAGAAGCTAATTGATTATTTATCACAATATAGCCCGGGTGCTAATGCTTCAGGCAGGGATTATATGTGGATAAGTGCTCTTAGTTCAGTTATGTTTCCGCCGTTTTTTATCACAAGCACTATAGTTCCGATAATGCCAGCCAGTAATGTTACCGGAAAAAAGATAAGTCCAAGGAAGAAGAAAATCGGCTCATCAGGAAGGCCAATCCCGGTCCAGAACGCGGGCCCAAACCAATTAATAAACAGCCCATAAATCGCATTGTGCAGGAAAACGCTGATCGTTATTCCGGCTGCTGAAGCTCCTGTCAGCGACATGAACACCATTGGCAAACCAGTTAACTTCTCCTTGATTGTGAAGTAGATTATTGCTCCCCCCAGTATTAGCAGAGATATACCCAGTGCCAGCAGAACTGGTTCTGTTCTTAATGTATTTCTCACTGCAGGGCTGAGTAGTAAAACGATTGCTACAATAAAAATAGCTGTTAATGCCCAGAAAAGTGACCACCTCAATTTATTTTTCATTTACCTCCCAACATAGCATTCTTACAAAGATAAAAAATTTCTTTTCTTGCTCCTAATAATTTATCTGCGAGACGAAGTCCATTCCAGGTTACATCGGTGTTATCGTATGGTTGATGGTTAAAAATAATTAGTATTTTCACACGCTCTCCTTACGGATATTTCGATCATGCCAAACCATCCTGACTTGTTTTATCCAGTTTAAAGGGGTTCATTTTAAGCTAGTGGTGAAGCCGCGCCCAGGTCATTTACCTCAGTATTAGTCAGGAAAGACGAACGGAATTGCACTCCCCAACGGCCATCGAGTTTCGTAAAAATCCAGAGGGTATCAAATCCGTTATATTCAGTGCCATCTGCGTGCTGGCGTGATTGTCGTATAACCAGGTGGACCTTGTCTTCACTCGCCTGAACTGCTTTAATCGATAGTGTACTGGTATGGTGCCACTTCTCCTCTTTCAGCTTCTTAGTTACTTCATTTTGAACTGCTCTGAAATCGTCAGCAGTCTCCCACCATTGAAACCTGTTTTCGGCTAGTCGTAGAGTAGGGAAATGCATCTGGGCAATTTGTGTTTCAATATCACGGGCATTCCATGCATTATTCCATCTGTGGAAAGTATCAATTGCTTCCTGTGCTGGGTCTGTCATAAAAACCTCCATTTAATAGAGCACACTTCTAATTTATAATATCAATGTGCTCTCTCTTTAATTTTATATGCGGTAACGACCATAGTATAAAAAAGGATGGATGAATGCAACGGCATATACCAGTTGGATAGTAAGAGTTCATTTCTTCACCAAAGCAAAGCAATTAATATATAAACTGCCACAATTTACTTAATAGGGGTTATTGTGAGTTGCTGCCCTATTGATAATCCTATAAGATAATTGCACGATTGCTTACCAGTTAAGTAAAAAAATTGTGAGCTATGCGGAGGCTGAGATACATAGGTAACACCTGTGGTATGTTTAGTAAAGATATTA
>CAZZHQ010000100.1:0-9089 GCA_964654015.1 uncultured Dehalococcoidales bacterium
TCCAAATACAATGACTCCTCCATTGGTTCAGTTGTCGTACCACCACTTGAGGGAAGCCGTCCCCTGCTTGTAGAAATCCAGGCCCTGACTACACCTACAACCTTCAGTTCTCCCAGGCGCATTGCCAATGGCATTGATTTTAACCGGCTTCTACTTATCAGCGCCGTACTCAGCAAGCGTGCAGGACTGCGCCTTTATAGCCAAGATATCATAGTTAACGTGACTGGTGGTTTAAAAATAAGCGAGCCGGCGGTAGACCTGGGGGTCGCCCTGGCCATAGCATCCAGTTTTTATGACAGGAAACTTCTCCCTAACTTAGTTGTCCTGGGAGAAATAGGGCTAAGTGGAGAATTAAGAACTGTCCCCCAGATTGAGAGGAGAATCACAGAGATAGCTCGATTGGGCTTTAAGTCTTGCCTACTTCCCAAACTTGTGTCAAGACCCTTAGTTATGGCTAATGCTCCCAAGCTCCTCGAAGCAAGGACTCTGATTGAAGCTCTGCATCTGGGCATAGAGAAAAAGAGGGAGAAAGTCGTTAGTGAATAACAAACCCCGATTAGGAGCTATCATTGTCGCCGCCGGCAAGAGTGAACGTATGGGTGGAGTAGACAAAATATTCGCACCCTTAGCAGGTAAAACCCTGTTGGAATGGCCAGTGGATACCTGCCAAAAATGTCAGCTTATCCAACAAATAGTTATTGTCCTGGACAAAGACAAATTAAAGATGGGACAGGAATTAGCCGAAAGAAAAAACTGGTCCAAGGTTACAGCAATATGTGCCGGGGGGCATCGACGACAAGATTCAGTAAAAGAAGGCCTGGGTAGACTCAGTAACTGCGAATGGGTCATGGTTCATGATGGAGCTCGTCCCTTTCTCACTACAGATTTAATCCAGAGAGGCATCGAAACAGCTATTGAAAACAAGGGGGCCGCTATAGCTGCGATACCAGTTAAAGATACAATTAAACTAGTAAATGATCTCAGGGAAGTTGTGAAAACTTTACCGCGTAGTTTATTATGGGCGGCACAAACACCTCAGATATTCAGTTTCGAATTAATTACCAAAGCATATGAAACTCCTATTTGTGAGATTACCGACGATGCTTCCGCTGTAGAGCAACTAGGACACAGTGTAAAAATTTACTTTGGCTCCCATAGTAATATTAAAATAAGTACACCAGATGATTTAATATCAGCAGAGGTCCTCTCTCAAACAATAGACCAACAAATATAACTCTTAGCCAATATGGTGAATTACAGATGAATAAACCCAATTTAAGAGTAGGCATTGGATATGATATCCATCCATTCGTTGAAGGGCGTAGGCTCATACTCGGTGGGGTCAGTATTTCACATGATAAGGGACTCTCCGGGTGGAGCGATGCTGATGTAGTTATCCATGCTATTATTGATGCCCTATGCGGGGCTGCAGACCTCGGTGATAAAGGCATTCTTTTTCCTTCAGGAGTTGCAGAATTTGAAGGAATCTCCAGCCTTGTTTTACTTGCTAAAACGTATGAACTACTTAATTCAAAAGGCTTCCAGATAATTAATATTGACAATACTATTATCGCTGAAAAACCTCATCTATCTCCATACATTCCTGAAATGCGCAATACTATCAGCCAGGTCCTTAACATCGATCCAACCTTGATAACTATCAAGGCAAGCAGCTCTAATAGTCTGGGCTTTGCAGGCAGGGGGGAAGGTATAGCTTCTCACTCTATTGCTCTAGTCTGGAAATCCATCTCCATATAACCTTCCATCATACTTCCAACAGGTATTATTGTATCTTTCTGAACGTTATCTTAAACAAGTTTGACAAATAATATCCTGCCTTATAGAATAGTTATTGACATATGTTCATTATAATACAGAAAAAGAGAGGTGGTCAATGCCAAGGCCTGTGAAGCTGCGTTGTGTAGCACAAATGCCGCAATTCAGTTACTTCAAGCCATTGGGAGTTCCCACTCAAGCTCTTAACAAAGTAACCCTTTCAGTTGAGGAAATGGAGGCTATTCGACTAAAAGACATGGAAGGATTAGAGCAAGAGGCAAGTGCAAAAAAGATGTGTATCTCCAGACCAACCTTCCATCGCATATTGCAGTCAGCACGTAAAAAAATTGCCGAAGCGCTGGTAACTGGTAAAGCGATTCAAATTGAAGGTGGAAACTATGGTTTTTTTCAAAGTCGTTTTACCTGTAACGAAGATGGGCACAAATGGAATGTACCATTTGATGTCATAGCAAGTGGAGAGCCTCTATCCTGCCCCAATTGTTCCAGCGTGAATATTCAACCGGAATATCCTATACCCTCTTTCAGTCGTGGGAGAAGAGGTAAGGGAGGATTTCGTAGAGGAAGAAGGTACTAGCAATCTTGGAGAGGAGGGAGGAAAATGATGTTTAAGACAGTAGCGATTTGATTTTTCCTTAAAAAAGAGTTGTTAGAAGCAAATAAAGATACTTCTAACGCATAAGTTACTAAAAGGAGGTGAATCATGCCAGGATTTGATGGAACGGGGCCAGGGGGAATGGGACCAATGACAGGCGGAGGAAGAGGTTTTTGCAGCCCATGGGGGGTTGGAGGAAATAACTACGGTTTAAGAAGAGGCTCTGGCTTTAGAGGGATAATGAGATATCCAGCAAGCAGACCATGGGTTAGGCCGGGAATTCCTTATGGTTATACCTATCCAGAAGCAAGTTCCTTTGCACCTCAGATGACTCAAGAGAAAGAGATTGACATGCTAAGAGAGCAGTCTCAGGCCATACGAGACCAGCTAACCCAGATTGAAGCCAGCATAAATAAATTGAGACAGTAAAGGATTAACTCTCTCCACTCCCTGCACATACGACTACAAATTCAAACAATTCGTAGTTCTAATTTTAGTTTGTTTCACCAAATGTGCTATAAATTAGGGCGTCGCTTACTGGGTTACATTTTCCTGTAACCGCAAAAATGAGGATGCAGCTTTGGAGCAGCATCTTTATAATAGTGTAGGTGTGTGAAATAAATCATTATAATACAGGCGAGTACAGGTAAAACAAGTTGATACATTTTGTAATAAAATTGTATCAAATAACCCCAATTATATTTAATAAGGAGAGATAGATGAAATACGCCGTACCATTGGTTGGAGGGAAGTTAAGCGGACATTTTGGCCACTGTGAAGAATTCGCTTTCTTCGATGTAGATGAAACAACAGGGAATATTATTAAGAGAGAGATATTGGCTGCCCCAAAGCACGAACCAGGAGTCTTTCCTGTCTGGTTAGCGGAGCAAGGAGTGTCTATTGTTGTAGCCGCTGGCATAGGTTCCAGGGCGCAAGCAATCTTCAGTGAAAATAATATCAAGGTCATCGCTAATGCTTTGTCAGAAGACCCTGAAAAAGCCGTACTGGATTATCTAAGTGGTACACTAACAACAGGTACCGATATATGTGACCACTAAGAATATACCAGTCTACGCGTAAACAGCCCGGTTGCTGTAAATTAACTTCACAATTTGTCAAGGAGGATGTCTATGTCTGTAGAAAAACAAGTCGAGGAAGCCCTTGGGCAGGTGCTTGTACCAGGAGTCAGGCGTAATTTGCTTCAGATGAACCTGGTGAGAAAAATTGAAGTTGAGGATAGCAAGATAAATATCAGTTTATCGTCAACCGCTATCTCTGCCCAGTCTCAAGACTGGCTTAAGAATAAGGTGAGTGAAGCTATCAAGTGTATTCCAGAAATCCATGAAGTGAATCTTGACTTTATTGAAGGCAAGGCAACTGAGATTAATCAAATAAAGAAGATAATAGCCGTTATGAGTGGTAAAGGCGGGGTGGGTAAATCTCTGATGGCAGGATTACTGGCTATTTCATTTGCCCTTGAAGGCAATGAGGTCGGCATCCTTGATGCTGACATTACAGGTCCAAGCATACCAAAGATGTTTGGTCTGAGCGAACATCCAGGTGGTGATAATGGGGGCATCCTTCCTGTGCTCTCCAAGACAGGTATTGAAATCATGTCCATGAACCTGCTATTGCCCAATGAGAATGATGCTGTTATCTGGCGAGGACCACTACTGGCCAAGGCTGTCACGCAGTTCTGGGAAGAGGTCTTATGGGGTAAACTCGATTATTTGATTATAGACGTGCCACCCGGTACAGGAGACATCCCTCTAACGCTGATGCAGACTATTCCCCTTTCAGGTGTAATCAATGTTTATACTCCCCAGGATTTAACGGAAATGATCGTGATGAAAGCCATAAAAATGGCGAGAAAAATGAATGTCCGTGTACTGGGTATAATTGAGAACATGAGCTACCTTCTGATACCGGAAACAGGCCAAAAAATGGAAGTCTTTGGTAGAAGCAAGGGAAAAGAAATGGCAGAGAAAGCAGAGACTTCGCTTCTGGGGAAACTACCCATCGACCCCGAACTGGCTCGGCTGTGTGACCAGGGGAAAATTGAGCAGTATCGTTCCGATTTCCTATCTTCTATAACCAGCAATTTGCTTGCCATACTACATGACAAAGTATAGTTTAATAACGTTAACATATCGAATATAGCAGAATTGAAAGTGATAATAATATGACTACAGCATACATCATTATTCTATTGCTCACCGGGGCAGGCACTGGTTTAGCAAGTGGGTTACTAGGAATCGGCGGGGGAATTATCATGGTACCTGCAATATTTTGGATAGCTGACTTGATGGGCTTCGGTGTTAGTGCCATGAAAATAGCTGTCGCTACGAGTGCAGCAGTGATTTTGCCCACAGCTATGAGTGGAGCTTGGAGACATAATAAAAAACATGCAATACGCTGGCGAGCAGCATTGGTTCTGGGTCCCTGCGGTGCCGCCGGGGCTGCTATCGGAGCATACATTGCCAACCAACTACCAGGTGACGTCATGCAAACAGGATTCGGAATATTATTGCTTATTATTGCTGCCTGGATGGGTCTAGGAAAAGCAAGGGCATTAAAAACAGCAAAGATTGTTGAGGAAGATAATATTAAAATAAATCCAGCTACTCTGGCAGCCCTGGGTTTTCCTGTCGGGGTTTTAGCGGGACTGGCCGGCATTGGAGGCGGTGCGGTAATGGTTCCTGCAATGGTCCTCGCCCTCGGCTTTGTTATGCATAAGGCTGTAGGAACCTCCACTGGCGCAGTGATGTTTATCAGCCTGGGGGCCATTGTTACATGGATTATACGGTCACAGGGTATAACAGAAACGCTTCCACCAAATTCGATAGGCTATATAAACGGCCTAATATGGCTATGCCTAGTTGTAACTAGCATCCCTATGGCTCAACTGGGAGCAAAATTGGCACATACCTTACCAGCAAAGCAGCTACAGTATATTTTTATAGCTCTTTTGATATATCTTGGACTGAGAATGCTTGGCGTATTTGGATAAGAAAAGATAACTCCAATAAAATAATAAATGTTATTGGAGAGCAGATACAGTGACTTCATCACCTACTTGGGCACCAAGGTAAGCGCAGGCACTTCTCCCCGGTATAGATATCTCGATATAGCCACTGCTACCCAAAATAGCCATCAACCCATCTGTCTCTTGATAGTAGCGCATCAATCCTTGTATGTGATACCCGGCTATCTCAATCACGACGGATTTCTTTGGCAAATCTGTGCTCCTTATATCAGTAATCAGATTGCCAAAATGATCGACGTATATAACATGACCCAATAAGCTTCCCTCCTGGTCGACGGAAGGCCTTTGAGCAGGAAAAACATGAAGTGAATTCAGTTTCTCCCCAAATTCATAAAGTGATATACCCAGCGAAAGTCCAGCAGCAACTGGTGCGAATATATCTCTCGCATGGAAAGTAGAACTCACTGGCTGACGCCAAAAACGTGGATCAGTGATAGCCACAGCCTCAATCCCCTCGCCTAAAAGTAGCTTCGTAAATGGCAGGGACCCCTGGCCCGAAGAATCCTCATTCAAAGATAATTCATTAATTACCCAGCTTAAAATACCGTTATCAGGAGCAACAAACAGAGCATATGGGGTTTTTAATATCACACCACAACGCTTACTGCCCACGCCCGGGTCAACAACAGCTATATGAATACTTTGTTTGGGAAAATAGCGATACACATTATTAAGGACAAATGCACCCTGTGCAATGTTCTGTGGTTCGATAGAATGTGTTATATCGACGATATCAACATCAGGGTTAACGCTGAGGATGGCTCCTTTAGTA
Source organism: uncultured Dehalococcoidales bacterium (assembly GCA_964654015.1). GTDB lineage: Bacteria > Chloroflexota > Dehalococcoidia > GIF9 > AB-539-J10 > JAUUZT01. The sequence continues at coordinate 6,208 of CAZZHQ010000100.1, forward strand.
ACGGCAACATAAGCATCAGTTAACCCAAAATCTGTTGTTAGAGTTATTATTGAAGACATTCTTAGTTACTATGAATACAGCACCGAGATTATTGCCACTATAACAAAAACAACAGCCAGGACAATAGTAAGAATGAACAAGCTTCTTTCAATCCCTCTACGTGTTCGGTAGACAGAATCAGACTGCCCAAATATACCTCCCATACCACCCCCATGGAGCTGAAACATAATGACTACAATTAGCGCTATAGCGATCAGTAATTGAGCAATAGCCAGATACGTTGGCATCTACTTTTCTCCTAACTCTTCCATAAGAATATCTTTTACCATAGCAGGATTGGCCCTTCCCCTGGTAGCTTTCATTACCTGTCCTATAATGAACATCAAGGCCTGTTGTTTACCCTCTTTAAAATCAGCCACCGATTTTGCATTGCTCTCCATTATCTTGTTCACGACTGCCCTCAACTCACCTTCATCACTAATCTGACTTAGTCCTTTGTCTTCTATAACGTCGCTAGCATGCTTGCCACTTTGAAACATTTCCTCAAATACTGTTTTAGTAGCCGGTCCGCTAATAACTCCTTTATCTATCAGTTCAAGCATCTCAACTAGCTTTGCGGGACTTACTCTAGTATTCTCAATATCTGTCCCTGTTAAATTAAGTAACCTGCTGAAATCACCCAGCAGCCAGTTGCTTACTGCCTTCGCCTTATCACCACCTGCTATTTTTAGACTATCTTCAAAATAGTCAGCCATCGCTTTCGAAGCAGTCAACACGCCAGAGTCATACGACGGCAATCCATATTGTAGCATAAAACGCTCCCTCTTAGCCTCAGGTAATTCAGGAAGTTTTAATTTGACCTTCTCAATCCAAATCCTATCAAATATCACAGGAGGCAAATCAGGTTCAGGGAAATACCGATAGTCATTAGCATATTCCTTACTCCTCTGGACAACCGTTACTCCTTCTTGCTCTGTCCACCCCCTGGTTTCCTGAACGGGTTCGCCCCCCTCTTCATACACTTTCCTTTGCCGTTTTGCTTCATATTTCAAAGACTGATAGACAGCCTTAAAGCTATTCAAGTTTTTAATCTCAACCTTGGTGAATAGTTCATTAGATCCACTTGGGCGTAGGCTTATATTGGCGTCACATCGGAAGCTTCCCTCTTCCATATTCCCTGTAGACACTCCCAGGTAACGAAGGATATTCCGCAATTTAATCAAGTAATCTCGTGCGTCCTCAGCAGACCTAATATCCGGCTCGCTAACTGTTTCCATTAATGGTATGCCAGCGCGATTAACATCAATAAGACTATACTCACCTCTATGCCACGATTTAGCCACATCCTCTTCCAGATGCACGCGAGTGATATTTATCCTCTTCTTTGTTGTTTTACTATCAATAGTCAGCCAACCATTTTGTCCAATAGGAGCATCGTACTGAGAGATCTGATATCCTTTCATCAAATCCGGATAACAATAGTTCTTACGGTCGAACTTTGTATATTGGGGAACAGTGCAGTTCAAAGCCAGGGCAGTCATCACCGTGTATTCTATTGCCTTCCGATTTATAACAGGAAGAACTCCCGGCATACCCAAACAGACAGGACAGACATGTGTATTAGGAGCTGCGCTGGTATAATCAGCACCACAAGAGCAAAACATCTTGCTCCTGGTTAACAATTGTGCATGAACCTCTAATCCGATTATAGTTTCGTAATCCATAAGCGTAGGACTAGTATAACAATCACGCTAAGCTGAGACAAGACATCCCTACAAGTCTCTTCTATCTCCGCAAATCTTCCAACCAGCGGGGGGGGGCGCTTAATCCGACCAGTAACAGCTGTGACCCTGGATATTTATAGTAGAATATCTTGAAGAATAAAGAGGAGGCAAGGCCTCTAACCATTGATTAGGATAGTTACCTTGCCTCTCTTTTCATAAACCAGGTTTATAATCTCCGATACTCAGCCTATTTTGCGTTACGCATCTTTTCTTTCTCTTCGATCTGTTTTGCTGTATCAAGTATCTGCAGAGCATTCATGTAGACCGGGGTATCTACCATATGTCCATCTAATACAACTGCAGCTGAGCCCTTAGCAATGCCCTCTTCCTCGAAGACCTTGACCACTGCTTTAGCCCACACCAATCTTTCTGGAGCAGGGGTGTAAATTCTATGAGAAGGTTCAATCTGGCTTGGGTGAATCAACATTCGACCCTCAAACCCTAACTGACGGCCATATTTAGTATCAACCTCAAAACCCTCAGTATCTTTGTATGCCACATAAGGACAATCAATAGCTACGATACCTGCTGCTCTTGCTGCACATGCCATACGTGCTCTGGCCCAATCTTGCTCATGTCCATTTGGCTGAACCAAATCTACCCTCATATCTTTGGTATAGTCAACCGCACCAAAGATTAGAGAATTCACTCTGGGACTTGCCATGGCGGCTTCGTAAACATTTATCATTCCCTTTGCAGTTTCAATTAGTAACTGAATCTGTATACTGCCCGGTTTTAAACCCCTCTTCTGTTCCATTTCCTCCAATTTCCAATCCAGGCGCTTGACATCATCTGCTCCTCCACACTTGGCAAGACATACAGCCGTAAGCCCCACATCTACAATAGCTTCACAATCTGCATTGGTCATCCCGGTCTCCCAGTTATTCAGACGAGAATATATTTCTGCACCAGTTGCTGCTGCCATTTTAAGATTCTTATGGCTCAACTCACGAGCTTTCTCTTTTTCGGCTGGGGGAACCGAATCTTCAAGGTCAAATGTAATAACATCAGCAGTTATTTTGGGAATTTTAGCAATCATCTCCTCTTTGTTTCCTGGGACATAAAATACGGAACGTAGAACTGGCATATTTCCTCCTT
>CAZZHQ010000101.1:0-8859 GCA_964654015.1 uncultured Dehalococcoidales bacterium
TCATTTACTGTGAGAATATCTTGCTGAAAGTGGTCATTTGCTATGAGAATCTACACATTGTCTGTTGAAAACACTAAAGTCATAGTTAAGTAATTGTAAATCGTCAGCGTAAATGGGCCACTTCTGGGATAAAAGATAATGGACGCTTAGGACTTGCACCTGCTCCCCAGAGAAAGTAAAGTATCATCATCCGAAGACCGATGCTCTTTAAGTTAAACAATTGTGACAACTGGTGGGTAACATTCGCTTAGATTGTTCAATATGAAATAAAAGGGAGCTATAGTTGATATTACTATAGCTCCCTTTTGACTGTAGTTATCCCCGTAGATTTAATCGGTCTAATGGTGAAAACCTCTGGTGCTGTATGGCTATATGGCTTGATGCCAGATTTACATAGTGCCTCACCATTTCTAGTGTGGAGTGCCCCAGTATCTGCTGAAGACTAAATACGTCACCACCATTAATCAAAAACCTCGTTGCAAACGTATGCCTACACAGATGTGCATGAAGCCTGCAAACTCCTGACCTTTTTGCCAACCTTGTAAACATTAGCTTCATGCTATTTTCGGTCAATGGTTGGCTACTAATAGATAGGAATACATTATTAGTAACAGGATTAGTCGGTTTAGGCCTGAAACGGAACAAGTAGCGCTGTAGCGCCCTTTGAGCATTATTACCAAGAGGCACAATACGCTCCTTTTTGCCTTTACCCATCACCTTAAGGTAGCCTTCATCCATATGAACATCATCCATCTTCAAATTAACAAGTTCGCCTATCCTTAGCCCAGTGTCAAGCAGAATCATAAATAGGGTCTGGTTCCTGGCATCAGAGGGCGATATACTGAAAGTGTTTAGTATGGCGCCTATTTCTTCATCTGACAGCGTAGAAACGACTTTTCTGGCGACCTTTGGTGGCTTTAATTCTTTAGCAGCGTTGTTTTGAACCAGTCCTTCTACTACTAACCAGTTAAAGAAAGCTCGTAGGGTTCTAACATGGCCATGAATAGTTGCCGATGACAATAACTCTGTTTTTGCTGGGGTGTAGGGGTGGCCGTTGTATCTAGTTCTCTTCATAAGATAGAGAACATACTCCCGGAGTAGCTTTGTATCAATATTGTCTAGTGAATCAGGAAGATGCCTGTTTTTCAGGTAGTTACGAAAACTCTTTAAGTTTGCTGAATACCAACTAATTGTTTTTGGGCTTTTACCTTCGGCCCTGTTACAAACCTCGTAGTATTCTATGAGTTCAGATAACTTATGTGCCTTTTCTGGGGTATTTACATGAGTTGTCATGCTGGATCTTAGCCTCCATTATTATATTTTGTCGGTTTAGACCCAGCGCTTGAAAAATCAGGGTGTTAAATCGAATCAGGGTGTCAAGGCGAATCAGGGTGTCGAAAATACCGTTTTCACCTCCTTTCGTGCCTAAACTAACACTCCATGACTTTTAATCAGGGTGTCACAGGTTCGAGACCTGTACGGCCTACGCTCAACCTCTTCCCCTTCTGCCGACATTTTGCCGACATTTGTACTTTCCTGTGTCTTAGGAAGTAGGGTGTCAAGACGTTCTGCTGCTGCCTTCTGCATACCGGGCACTGTGTGAGAGTAGATATCCAACGTCGTGGCAATACTACTATGTCCCAATCTTTCCTGAACTACCCGGGGGTGTGTCCCTGCTTTCAATAGCATAGTAGCATGAATATGGCGCAAGTCATGCAGCCGTAGATGAGGTAGACCAGCTCGCGCAGCCACTTTGCTGAAAGCGTGGGTAACAGTATTTGGATTAAGTGGGCTACCGTCCGCATGGCTAAATACGAAATCGTCCTCATCTAAGTTTTGCCCGAACATAATTTGTTGGACTTCCTGATCCACTCTATGCTGGCGCAATAGGAGCACAAGCGATGGCGGTAAATCCACAGGGCGTCGGCTACTTGAAGTCTTGGGTTCTTTTATAATGATACTACCGTCATCGAGTCTATGGAGGCTGTGAGATACATAGATACAGGCCAAATCTAGGTCTAAATCCCTCCACTTTAATGCCAGCAACTCGCTCCTTCGCAAACCAGTAAGCAGAAGCATATGGTAGTACAAATAGTAGCTACTCTGCCGTATTGCCTCCAGTAGTTGCGAAAGATCATCTGGACCTAAAGAAGGGACGTCATGTCTTGCCGGTCGTGGTGGGTTCACACCCTTACATGGATTCACTGTTATCAAGCCCATTCTTATGGCATCATCCAAAGCCTTGCTCATAATGCGATAGTGATACTGCACAGTACGATGGCTCAGGCCCCCAGTACTACGTTTACGTCCTCCTGATAGTGCTTCAGCGATATAACTCTGAATATGGTGAGGTCGCAGTTCATTTAGCCGTATCCCTCCCAGGCTAGGGATAACATAGTGACACAGCTCATGCTGGTAGCTCTCGCTAGTCTTTGGCGATAGATTGCTCGCTGCATAGCCATCGAGCCACTTAAGCAGCCAGATAGCCACAGTTAGTTTCCTCGACTGTTTAATGTAGGTGCCTTGATCAATGTTGATTAGTAATTCAGCCAGCCGGTGTTGTGCGTCCTTTTTGACTCCCTTAACAGTTTCAAAGTGGCGTAGGCGCTTTGCTGTTGCCGAGTCTCTACCAGTATCGATAGTTATTTCCCACTTCCCTTTAGACCGTTGCCTAATATGTCCTTTCATTGCAATCTCCTTTCCATAGTTATTTGGAATATGACTCCCACTAGGATTATGCAGGACAGAGACCACATCTGGTGTGGAGTAGGATAGGGTAAAGAACCAGTCGGTTCAACATTTCTGCTAATTCATCCATTGCTTGCCTCATCTTGTGAACTTCATCACATAACTTGTTAACCAGTTTTAGCGTATCTTCTTTCAGTAAGGTTTCAAGTGCAGCGTTGCACAGAGCTATTACCTTCTCAATCAGTTCCCTTTCGATATTTACTGTTCTATCAATCAACTCGTAGCTAACCTTCACCCCAGGAGACTTTGGGTCAAATTTATTCTCGACAACGCTTTTCCATATCGCATGAACAATCGCTCGTGTAATTTGTTGTATGGCATCTTCTTTTTGGCTTCGCTTCTCAATATTTTGTATAATGTCGGTCTCTTCGTTGATAATATTCGTTACCCCCCTCCGTCCTTTTATCTTCAGATTATTGAAAAGCTCCCGGCAGCTATCCCAAGCCTCCTTCCATTCATCCAAGGCCTGCCAACGGAGCTTATCACCTGTGTGGCTTTTTAGAGATTCGAAAATCATTACATTCAGACGTTCGTTTGACCGTATCTGTCGAACCCTGTCGTCTTGGGATAGTGCATAGGGTTCGGTTTCTTCGAGAATACTCGTCTCCCATAGATCGGAAATATTCTGATCTGCACTCCGAACCTCATCAGGCCCAACAGGTAGCGAAAGATGGTTGCTTAGTACTTCTGCCAATCTGATGAGGTCGCGCAGATGTTCATGGAAGGCTTCTGCAGCAATGCGGAACCGGACTTTTTCTTGCCCCTTCATTTTCTGGTCCCTCTCCCATTCATCATAAGCACGCTTCGCAATCCGCCTTTCAACTTTGGTTTCCCGTTCTATTTCTGTCCAGGTAGCATCGAACTGTCTTAATTCAACAATTTTTTTAAGTTCGATCGGAGAAATTTCTTTCTTTTTCATATTTGACATTCCCCTTCTTACTATTAGCTTATTTCTAGACACATATAGTATATACCATCCGTCAATCATTGTCAAAATATATATGTAGTATCCGACATTTAAGGCTAACAGCACTTGACAATTGTATATAATTAGAATATCATGAAGGGGAATGGAAGTCAATAGCAACCATGGCAAAAAGAGGGGGAGGAATGGAAGATAAACGGCTGACGCTAAGTGTTCAGGAAACTGCGGGGTTATTGGGTATTGGGCGAAACCTTTGCTACGACCGGGTCAAGACGGGGGAAATCCCAAGTCTGAAAATTGGTCGTAGATTATTGGTGCCTAAGGCGGCGTTAGAAAAGCTACTCGCCGAGCCCAAGCTCTTTAATCTCACATTGGAATCGAAATAGCTGGAATATTCACGGTAGGAAATGGAGAATGTGGTAATGGGACAAATAGAACTTATCGCACTTCTGACATTTACATCGCTGCTTGGTTGCTATCTAAAGGCCAAGAAACGTGGTGCTTTCATAACTGACATGTTATGGAAAGGTCAACCAGATGTTTGAGGTAACTTCAATAGAAGATTTAGAAGAACAGGCTGAGCTGGTGGAGAGACTCATTGCTGCCGGCAAGAACCCCAGGGATATGGCATTTGCCGCACTTCTAGCAAGGACTGGGGTGCGTGTTTCTGAAGCAATCCAGATTAAGGTGAGTGATATTGACTTTCGGCAAGGGATGCTGATGATTGTGCACCTTAAAGAGAGGTTGAAACTTAAATGTCCGCATTGCGGTGAGAGTTTGGGTAAAAGGCATCTGTTCTGCCCGAGTTGTGGAAACAAGGTAGATAAAGCTATACGTGAAAAGATCGAGCAACGACGACAGCGGATGATACCTGTTGACCATAATACCTTACGGCTGTTAGATAAATACCTCCAATGGAGGCGTAAGTTTCCTTATCATCTTGGCCCATTGGTGTTTCCATTTAGTCGTCAAAGAGGGTGGCAAATAATTGAGAAGCTCGGCCGACGTGTAGGTATAAAGGGGCTCCACCCTCATAATTTCAGGCGATTGCTTGCCACAACATGGGTTAACAAAGGATTGGATGTCAAAAAACTTCAGTTGCTACTTGGGCATGCTAATTTCTCCACCACAATGGAATATGTGGACTCTAGCTTTGCGCAATTGAGGTCCGAATACGAGAAGCTTTGGGAAACGGAAGGAAGTGAAACAACATAGGCCAATGACTAAGAAGATGAGTGGAAAGTCCAGCAAGAAAAAGCAGCAGAGGAATCCACCAACAATAACGGTTGGATGGGGAAGAGGCGCATCAGAGTATCGCCCTGGGTTGTTTACAAAACAGTATTTTGTCGAACACGGGGAAGCCTGTTGTGCCGACGTCTACTACGCTCTAAGCCAAGAGATAGAGCGGTTAAATAATGAACGCATTGAGATTGGCGAAAAACCTCTCCGGAGACCCAACTACTCGTCCTTTGCTCGATACTTCCACTGGTTTCTTTTACTTGATTTAATCGAGCGGGTCAATAGACAGGAACCGTCTGTATACGATTTCCTGAAGGCAAGGCAATTCTACTGTCTGACGACTAAGGGTAAGGCTGAGGATGATGGTTGGGAAGACCCGGTGCGAACAGCGCATCCAGAATTTGCTTAAATATCAGGGAGTTAATCTATGGCTGAAATCCTAGAACCCAGTGACGAACTTCGAAAAAGGCTTCATCCACATGCACTGAAACGACTGGAGGAATTGCAGGCTGAGGTTATGCAGGAGATACCCCAACTGGTGGAACTAACAATTGAAGACATAAACGCAGATAGCAGCCGGTATTTGGAAGACACTGAAAAAACCAGAATCAAAAAGTGCTACGATGACATCTCCGAGTGGCTCAACGCCTGTGTTGATATCGGTAGCTCTCCTTCAACATCCTCTCCCATATACGCTAGCTGGGTAGTTACACCCATGATGGACCTCAAGTATTTACTCATGAGAGCATATCGACGCAAGGCGGAAGAGGCTGCGAAGGAAAGAAGGAAACTCGAGGAGAAGCAAAGATGGAACGCTGCATATGAAGTTGTTAACCCGCCCGACAGCGACGCCAAGAGGTATCTTAACGATGAGGAATACGAAAGGTTCGTAATAGCTGCCCGTGGAGCCATAAGAGCAAATATGGCGAAGGGTCAAGCTTATCTTGACGATATCCGGGCCTTCGACTATCGATGGTGGTTAGGAAGAATCAATGATAGAAAAGAGGGAGGGAAGCAGAAAGCCGCAGCCAAGTCTGCTGCCCAGGAATATAACAAGCAGCTCAACAAGGAAAAGGAGAGGCTAAAGGCAATACTATGTCCCAATAGACAAGACCACACCGTCTACTTCAAAAAGCAAATTAAGGACCCCCGCTATACTGGTGAGGATTTCACTCAGTTTTTACCCAGTGAAGAAACACGGAATTTTGGTAACACGATTGTTAATATTGGCAGGAAGAAGCTGGACCAGATTATAGAGAGCGCCTTTCGTCAATTCATTGACGGGGAGTATTTTCGATCTTATTATCTTTTGCCTTCAGCCAAGTACGGTCTGGAGGGCGTGCCATGCCTCGATTTCATATTTGATGTCTATGCGGTTGTGGAGATTAGGTTCTGGCTAAAGCCGGGACAAAAAACCTTTGGCGACTATCTTTTCAACTTACCGTGGAGAGAGGAACAGGGGCACCCTGTTCCATTAAAACAGCCAGAGTTCCTTGGTCACCACTACCTTATGCTGACCCCCCAGGATCTCGGCCATAGCTTCTGGCAAAGCGTGCCTTTGGCTCTTCTGGTCTGGTTATTTGAGGCCGAGACAAAGCCCCCCGGCATTACGATTGCACGAGCCTCAGGGGATAGCACTACATATAGAGTCCAGAAATTCAAGGATGAAGTCAATATACCGGATAAGTTCGCTGGATATCTCAAGAATATAGGTAGCATCGATGGGATGGTTAGCATGGGTATCATCACTAAGAAGGTGGGTAGCATAGCCAAAAGTGAACTTTGTGAGCTCAAGAAAGAATGTGAACCTTCAACCCTAGAATTTAAGATCAGAGGAAAAGGTACAAAGAAGGCAAAGACGTTTCAGCTATTCAGCCAGGGGAAGGGGCCTTCCAGCCCCGAGGTGAAGGCTTTGGGCCTGCACAAGTCCACCCGTTTTAAATATTACAGTCAATATCTTACGGAATGTAAGCCGTAGCAGCATAAGGATAAGTACGGTTTAGACCTACCCATTTAAAGCGCCGTGAATTCCCTACTACCTCGGTAGGTATTAGGATGGCAAATTGCCTTTCTACCCTACCACCGCTCCCCTTCATCTTCTTTGGGAAGTGGGTGTAGTTACTGCCATTGTGCCTACCTGCCTGATCCCCGTAACGCTTGCCGGTATGACCCCACCGATGTCGACTACATCACCATGACCAAAGGCTGGCCATGATAGCCATAGCGGGTGTCTCGTCTTCGGTAAGAACGTTGCCTGCCACCTGCGATATCCTCGATAGCTTATATTCCACAAAACGATGCGATAAATCAATAATTGGCAAACCTGGGGTCGCCTATATTGGCAAACCTGGCTTGGCTATACTGGCAAACTTGGAGTCGCCCTTAATCACCTCTATTGGCAAACCTGGAGTCGCTTCTAGTTAGCCTTACTGGCAGACTGTACTGTCTCCGTGCACTCTGCTTGAGACCCACTGGTTTGTCCTACTTTGATATGGGCAAGGCTCAACTCTGAATCCGAACTGATTTTATCATTAATAAAAAAGTAATTACTTCCTTTTCTTTCCCAAAGGCTCTTTTGTAAAGCATAATTCTTAATATCAGACACGATATTTGCTCTTTTAACTAAACAATCGTTCCTTTTGTTGGATGATATAGATGGAAAACACGCACTTTAACAACTGAATATGGCCAAAGCCTTGACCTGAATGCTTGCCCAAGTCTATCGGGCAAATAAGATGCCCTAGACACTGGTGAGAGTGCTAGGGCAAATCTAACAAAGGCGGTAAGGCACAATGCTAGACTATGGCAAGTATATCACCGTAGCCGACAGGTATCAACGCAAGGCAAGGTATCAGGATAGAGAGGACTTAAACCATACCATTATATTGAGCCTTGCCCAAGTTCAACTGGCTAAAGATAACAACGGTGGCGGGCAATTATCCGATGTAGCTATGCTACGGGTAGCCTCTTATGAGTGCCAGAAGTATTGGCGGGCAATCAAGCGACAATTCACTATCTTAAGCCTCAATACCGAGCTAAACAACGGAGACGGAGACGGTATTGAGCTAATAGACACGGTAGCCGATGATAAGGCAATTGACCTTGACGTTTGGATTGACGCCAGGACTTGGCTACTCGGTTGCCCTAGACGGTTGATTATGATAGCTAGTAATAGGCTTAAGGGCAAAGCACTAACTCAATATGAGAGACTTTACCTTTACCGATTTAGAAAAAGAGAGCAAAAAAGTCTAATCCAGTGATAACGATTTACCCTTTCCAATGCCCTATATATAGTGGGAGCACCGATTATGCCAGCGGGTTGCGGGTAGTCGGATAGCTTACTACTCGGTGAAGCCGATAGCCTTGCCCACTATCGGATAGCCAATAGGGGGTGTTCAAATAGAACAACTGAATATTGAGGGCAAGCGTTCAGGTGAAGGCTTCGTCGCCCATAAGGCGACACTGGTAAACGCCCTGTCAAGGGCATTAGCCGACAGAGTAGTGCTGATGGACTTGACTATAGGGCGTAAAGGCTTACTCGGATACCTCAAGGCTCTTGGCGGTTCTAATGTCGTAAAACTGATACCGTCAACCGGTAATGCTAGCGGGTCGCAGATTGCCGATAGAAAGCTCAAAGTTATCTGCGGAGCTAATACCAGTTACCTGGCCGATAGTGAGTGGATTGGCGATAATACGCCAGTTACCATTTGCGATGTCAGGGTAAGTCCCAATAACTCCGTCAAGCCCAATATCGGAGCTTCAGAATTATCGGAAGCACTATCAAGAGTGTTACCCTTTACCGCTACAGATGACAATCGCCCTATACTCCAATGCGTCAACTTTGTAGCCAAAGAGGGTAAACTCACTCTGATTAGTGCCGATGGTTTTAGATTAGCCAAGATTAGCCTTGACTACGATGACGGAGAGGGGCAAGCCCTGATAAACCG
>CAZZHQ010000102.1:0-8858 GCA_964654015.1 uncultured Dehalococcoidales bacterium
CTGCTGCCTCGCAGTGACGGAAATGGCTCATAGTTCGTAGTGCCCACCCGCCCCGACACGGGGTAGATTCCTGCTACCTGCTTTCGCAGGCACAGGTTTAGCAGGAATGACATGCTTCTACTTGTCATCCTTGAGGAAGCGACAGCGACTGAAGGATCTACCTGTTAGCCGAATTAAACATGATGAGATTCTTCACTGCGCTCAAGAATGACATAGGGATAGCAGAGATATGCTGCCGTCAGTCGTTTTTCATTGCCTGATAGGTGGCGGTCTCGAACTGTTGCTGAAAGCGGAATCCGGGCTTAAAGCCATAGCCGAAAACTTGAGTAAAGGCAAGGCCTATTAGTTGTTCGGCAGGGTCGATAACGAAATAGGTACAGGCCATACCACTCCAGCCGTAAGCTCCAACCGAGCCGATGCAGGTAGACCTGGTCAGGTCGGTTTTCACACTCATTCCAAAGCCATACCCCCATCCGTAACCACGCGGATAGATAAACAGGTCGCGAGTGTGGTTTGCTGCCATCAGGTCAACTGATTTTGACCCCAGCAGGCGGACGCCGTCCAGTTCACCACGGTTTAACAGCATCTGGCAGAAGCGCAGGTAGTCCCCTGGTGTAGACAGGATGCCTCCATACTCGCCCATCCCGGAGAATACGTTTTTCGCTGCACCAAGCTTGATACTGTTCTGTGGACGTTCCTTTACCTTCAATTTCCAGGAATCGTCCCAGGCATATTCAGTTACAAGTCGGTCTATTTTTGATTCAGACAGTGTAAACGAGCTATCTTCCATGCCGAGTGGCTTGAATATCCTTTCCTGGAAGAACTCCTCCAGGCTTTTTCCCGAAATGGTTTCTATTACCACTCCCAGGGCAGCGAATTCAAACCCATACGTCCAGTCGGTACCTGGCTGAAAATTGAGCGGGATTCTTGCCAGGTTCTCAATAGTCTCTTTGACTGACTTTTCCGGGCCTACTGACCCATCATCACGCGGGAAAAATAGCGAACCTTTAATGGCACCGGAAAGCTCTTTAACGAAGAAAGTGGGAGTAAGCCGGAGAGAGGCCAGTCCAGCGGTGTGGGTAAGCAGGTCACGTATGGTGACGCCACGTTCGACGGGGACGGTGTAGACCCTGCCACTTGGCCAGTCCAAGGCCTTGCCTGCTGGCGGCTGGTGTACGATAACAGTCTGGTTGGCGAAGGCAGGAATGAATTTGGATATTGGGTCATCCAGCATCAACTTGCCCTCTTCATAGAGCATCATTATGGCGACGGCGGTGACAGGCTTGGTCATCGAGTACATGCGGAAAAGGCTGTCCTTCTCCATTGGTTTTTTCGATTCGATATCCATGTAGCCCTGGACGTCGTAGTGAACTACCTTTCCACGTCGCATCACCAGCGTTACCGCGCCGGGGATGTCATGTTTGTCTATCAGTTTTTTTGCCAGTTCGCTGATGCGTTCCAGTCCATTGCTTGAGAATCCAACCGTTTCCGCTGATACTACCTTGATTTCTTTACTGTCTGACATAACACTATACCTCCGTGGAGCTACTTTGCCTCTTAAACATGCCTGGTAAACAGGCTGCCTTTATTGTAACACTTCTTCGAGTCTTTCAAGGAAGCGTGGTCTCGAAGTTTGTAGTTCATGTAAACAAATTCAAAATACTAGTTACACAAAGCTGCTACCTCCCAATGACAGGAAAGGAAAACCTTGCTGTGTTATCTCTCGTCTACGATAGCAGTAGTCGAGGCCTGTTTTTCCGCTTGTTGCTTTGAGTCCTTCCTGATGGCTCCCCAGTGGTAGATATACAGAGGTGCGCCTACCAGTATCATTGCCAGGTTGATGGAGGCGTCGCGATGCCGTTGAGAGGTGATGGGGTCTACTTCATCACGCTGTTTTTCCCATGCTTCGTAATCCACCAGCCAGCGTTCGATGGCTTCCTTCTCCTGCTCTGTCAGATCTCCTCCGTCTTGAATGGCATCTATCTTTTCCACAGGATATATGGGCATTATTGGTGGCTGCCTGGAATAGAGTCGCTGTTCCTCATCGGCTGCGGTAAATACGAATGCCTTGAGTCCCATGTCGATGAAGCGGACACCGCCGATAATAAGCAGTACCAGTCCGGTAATTGCGAAAATATAAAGATAAATTGTTCTTATCGCCGAGCGGTTTTCCATTTTTTCCACTCCTCCCTTCTGATTTATTTCACTGGGCATAGTATAGAGTAAAAAACAGCAAGGTGGTAGTTAATACTATCGCTTTATCTTTTGAAAAATTATGGAATTCAGCCTGTTTTCAATCTGCGTTTTAAGGACTGGTAAAAGGACTCACGGCTTCCAATCATTATTACCAGTACAACACGGTCTTCATCTATTATTTCATATACCATCCGATAGTGGCTTCCTTTGTAGTTGAGATGGTATGACCAGAGTCCTTTGAACTGATGCAATAACGGAATAGCCGTGAAAGGGTCCTGTTCAATATCGGGGAGGCATGTATCTATGATACTGCTTTGAAGTGGTTAATCAAGTTTGCGGATATCCTTCTTAACTGCAGAAGCAAATCGAATGGTATACATGTATGCTTAATTAGTAAACAGCTCTTTACTGGAGAGGCTTTTACCCTCTACCAATTCTATTCTGGCCTGACGTTGTCTGTTTTTTATCTCTTGTGCCAGCTCGGGATTTAGCAGTATCTCCAGTGTCTCCATATCTGACTGGCTAAGATTTTTCAGCAAAGTTGCTATTTGTTCTATTTCCAATTCTAGCTCTAATTTCGGCATATTATTCAGTCTCTTTTTTATTACGGAACGGCTTCTCCAAGATTCTTGTATCAAACATACCATTCACATCGTAGTATTGCAAATGCGCTTGTTGGACAGGAAAGAATGTGCTTCATGGCGTTGAAGAGACTGAAAGTTATCACTACCATTTCTCTGACGTAGAAAAATTAGCTTATCATGGAAGTATCCATCTGGGTGGGTTTAAGCAGCAGCGCAAGGATTAATCCAACAATGCTGGCGATAATTAAAATCAGGAAAGCAGACTGATAGCTGTTAGTCACATCGTAGATACGTCCTGCCACCATTGGCCCGATACCGGCTCCCGCTGTACCAAAGAAGATAACGATACCAAACAGGGAACTGATAGCCCTTGTCCCAAATAGCTCGGCCATCAATGGAGCCATCAGGGCGGAAAAGCCACCGTGAGCGAAGCCGTATCCCATCACGAACAGGCGCAACTGCCAGAGGCCGTCTGCCCGGTAGAGCCAGAGTAGCGAGACAAGCATTATGACGAAGGTAATAACGAGGACTTTTCTGAAGCCAGTCCTGTCTCCAGTGCTGGCGATGACAACCCTGCCGGCAATGCTGAATCCGCCGATGATGGATACCAGTGAAGCAGCGTTGATGCTGGAGATACCGCTATCCATGGCATACGGGGCGAGGTGGACCAGCAGGGTGTCACTGCAATAAAAAATCAGGAACAGGATGACGGCTACCATCCAGAGTTGCTTTTGTTTCAGAGCTTCATGCAGAGAGAAGCCGCTCTCTCCCAGTTGTCCCGGCGATGCCTGCTGTTCCCCGTAGGGATGGAGGCCTTTCTTCGATGGGTCGCGCCGCAATACCTGTGCCAGCGGTACGATGCCGGCGATGGCGATAATTCCCACCAGGCTATAAGTATATCGCCATCCATAGCCGGAGATCAGATAACTTGCCAGCAATGGCATAAGCATGATGCCCAGGCCACTGCCGATTTCTACCATTCCGCTGACCAGTCCACGCTTTTTAGTAAACCACCGTGCAGTGGTGGATAGCAGCAATACGCCGCTGGAGTCAGGCCACATGCTCACCAGCAGTCCAAAGAAAAAATACAGTTGCCACAGGGAATCTAGCCTGGACATGAGCAGGAAACCGGCGCCAAAGATTATGCCGCCTATTGTCAATATTTCCCGTGGCCCATACCTGTCACAGAGTCTGCCGAAGATGAGGGCACAGGTGCCGGAAACGAAACATCCCATAGAATATGCCGCTGAGATGGCCATCCGGCTCCAGCCGAATTCAGCGTGCAATGGCGTAAGGAAAACACCATACGAGATGAATAAGCCGTGTGCAAACATCAGGATGAGAAGTGACGCTATCATGATGTGGTATCCGTAGAATAGCGGGCTCCCTTTGTTTTTTCGAATAAGAAATCTCATAGAAAACTGTTATCCTGTTACTATAACGTTAGCACATAGTTCGTTTCGGGTGAAGGTATCGTGAAATGGTGGACTTCCGTGTAAATAGTTTATTCCCCCTGCGGGGAAGTTAAGTTCCGCTCCCTATCCAGTCGAGGAAGTGTCCATCTGGATTGGTTTAAGCAACAGCGCCAGGATTAGTCCAACAATGCTGGCGATAATCATAATCAGGAAAGCGGATTGGTAGCTGTTGGTCACGTCGTAGATGCGTCCAGCTACTATTGGCCCGGTACCTGCTCCCGCTGTACCGAAGAAGAGGACAATACCAAACAGGGAGCTGAGTGCCCTGGTGCCGAATAACTCAGCTAGCAATGGAGCCATCAGGGCGAGCGAGCCACCGTGAGCAAAGCCGTAAATTATCATGACCAGACGCAACTGCCAGAGACCCTCTGCCTGGTAGAGCCAGAGCAATGAGGCAACCATTATGATGAAGGTAATTACCAGGGCACGCCTGTAGCCGATTTTGTCTCCGATACCACCGATGATAACCCTGCCTGCAATGCTGACGCCACCGATGATAGCGACCAGTGAAGCGGAATTGATGCTGGAGATGCCGCTATCCATAGCATAAGGGATGATGTGTATAAGCAGGGTGTCACTACAATATAGTATCAGGAACAGGATGGCGGCTACTATCCAGAGCTGTTTTTTCTTCATCGCTTCCTGCAGGGAAAAGCCGCTCTCTCCCAGTTGTTCCGGTGATACCTGCTGTTCCCCGTAGGGACGGAGTCCTTTCTTCGATGGGTCACGCCGCAATACCTGTGCCAGCGGTACGATGCAGACGATGGCGATAATTCCCATCAGGCTGTAAGCATAACGCCATCCATGATTGGAAATCAGGTAACTTGCCAGCAATGGTATCAGCATAATGCCCAGTCCAATGCCGATTCCTACCACTCCGGTAACCAGTGCACGTTTTTTAACAAACCACCGCGCGGTGGTGGAGAACAGCAATCCGACAGTGGGGTCAGGCAACATACACACAAGCAGTCCAAAGAAGAAATACAGTTGCCACAGGGAGTCTAGCGTGGACATGAGCAGGAAGCCGGCACCAAAGACCACGCCACCTATTGTTAATATCTCACGAGGCCCATATTTGTCACATATTCTGCCGAAGATGATGGCGCAGGTGCCGGATACAAAACATCCCACGGAATAAGCCGCTGAAATAGCCATCCGGCTCCAGCCGAATTCAGCGTGCAGCGGTGTGAGGAAAACGCCAAAGGAGATGAAAAAGCCGACTGTCAGCAGCAGGATGAGAAGCGAGGCTATCATGATGTGGTATCCGTAGAATAGCGGGTTCCCTTTATTATTTCGAATAGAAAATCTCATTTTTACGATAGTACCTGTTTGCAAGTCCAGTGAATTTACATGCGTGAAGACCCTTATGCCAGAGATTTTGTTGTCAGGCAATGAGGCTTCACATGGTTACTGTGCTGTTCAGGTAATAGGGTACACCGCTTAAGATGCAGTAATCAAGACGGTATTCTTGTCATTTCTGCCTTGCGTGCTCCCTAAAAACACCACTCCTCCCAGATTGTTTCGTCGCTCCACTCCTCGCAATGACAAAGAAAAATAGTCAACCTCTTGACATGATTGTAAGATGAATATATACTAATGATATGCATTCAACAGATAAGTGCAATGTTAGTAACACATCCCCGGTAAAAAACAGTGATGTCACCAACAGCACCTGCTCCCCAAAGAATGCGAACAGTAAAGCCTTCAATGATAACCGAATTCATATCAAACAGGGAAAGCAGACTGTTCGTATGACTGTAACAATCACTACCGAGCAGCACCAGCATTTGCGGTCACTGGCAGATTCCAGCGGACTCAACGCCTCGGAGCTTGTTCGCTATGCCTTGCTACAGTTGTTTCGTAACCCCTGTATTTTTCTGTCAGGTGAAAATACCAGTGATAGCTGAGGAATATTTAAACAGCCTGCTGGATACTGAAGCAGGCGCGTATTGGGAAATAATTACGTCTTTTACCGCCCATAATGGAGCGGACAAAGACGGAAGGAGAATAAGAGAATGCCGATTAAAGGAATATCAGACCAGATTAGACTACCTCGCCTGGGCAAAATCAGGCTGGGGATAATGGTGGAAGATGCCAGGGAGCCATATCCACAGCCCGTTGACTATTTTGTCTGCCCTGAACCTGTGCAGAGGGTGTTCGGCGAAAAACCGAGGGAACTGCCCGTGATGTTTCCATCGGAGGATGATGAAAAATGGGCATCGCAGTTCTATCGCTGCTATTCCAGTTCGCGCGGACTGGTCTGCAAGGGAGACGGGCAGAAGGCGTCCGCCCTGGTGGATAAATACACGGGGCACCTTGCCCATAAATATTCGCATCGAACAGAGATTAGAGAAATTAACTGCAACCCGGAGTGCTGCCCTGCCTATGGCAACGGGCGCTGTCGGCGGGTGATGAATCTGCAGTTCTTGCTTCCCGACGTGCCCGGGCTGGGGATATGGCAACTTGATAGCTCCAGTTATCACAGTATCAGCAATGTAAATTCAGGGATCAGGCTGGTGAAATCACTTTGCGGGCATATCGCCATGATTCCGCTGGTGCTGAGGATTATTTCTCAACGGGCGCATCCTAACGGCGTCGGCAAAACGGTCTATGTCCTCTCGCTGGACATGGTAGGTACATTGGCAGGACTGATGCAGGCCGGGCAGCAGCGTTCGCGGAAGGTATCCCTGCCGGATTCTGATGACGATGCTCCCGACGACCTTTTCCCTGGAGAGGTGCTGGAAGAGTTGTCTTCTTGCCATGTGATGGCAGACGACCCTGCTTATAAAAGCATAAGCTTAAACGATAATAATACAAGAGATAATATAAGCATAAACAAAAGCTTAAGCTTAAGCTTAAGCAGAGAAAATAGAACTTGCCAACAGCATGAAAAGGAGGTATCGCCATGTGGCTCAAGCTCAAGGAAGGACAAAGCTTACAGGCATCCATCGACATCTCAAGCATTAAAAGCGTCGCCAAGCACTGGACAGGCAGCCGGCTTGAACCCTGCCTCGGAGAGGGCTGCCCCTGTTGCCTCAGGGGACTGCCACGGCGCTGGAGATACCAGGTCAGCCTCTTTGCAGAGGAGGAGGAGCAAAGCTGGGAATTTGGAGAGGAATCGATGAAGGATATTCAGCGGATAAAACACAATGGTAACCATGTACAGGTTAGCATCACCAGAAGCGGGAAGGGGAAAAGTACCCGTTATCGAGTCCTTCAAAGTGGTGCACAGGGTGCTGAGCAGGGGGAGGATGAGACGAAAGCGGAGACTAAAGGCGGTGTTCGGAGTTTGGGCGTGGTAAATAAATATACCGTGGGAAGATATGGACATCTCGTCAAACATTAGGTCATGAGAGAGGATGGGACGCTGTAGAGCTTTGGTGGTGAAATCGGTTGTGGAAAAGGAGAAGTTAACAATGAAAGACAGGTTAAGGGTGCTGTGCGTGGCGCTGGAGAGAGGGAATTACGAACTGGCAGCACATGCGCTGGTCTACGGTATGGTGAAGGCGAGAATAGAAATGAAGGACCCTATCCTCTGTCATCGCGGGGAGCCGACAGGCGACGAAGCAATCTTGGAGGAGAATGGGTGCACTGGTGCTAATCTATACCCACCTCAAATCGCCACCCGGATTGCCACGCCTTCGGCTCGCAATGATGGGTAATGGGTAGATTCCTGCTACCTGCTTTCGCAGGCACAGGTTTAGCAGGAATGACAAAAGGGAGGCAGGAAGGATATCCCTCACTTGTCATCCTTGAGGGAGCTCAAGCGACCGAAGGATCTTCCTGATAGCTAGATTCAATGTGGAGAGATTCTTCGCTTCGCTCAGAATGACAATTCATTTCTGGAGCAAAAAATAGGGTAAGAGTGAAAAAACAATAATGGTAAAAAAGGGTGGTCAGAAGGGTAATCAGAACGCTCGAAAGCACGGGTTCTATAGCTATGCCCTGACCGAGGCGGAGAAGCTCCTTATGGAGGAGGCGCTGGAGTTGCAGGGGCTGGACCAGGAAATAGCCCTGTTGAGAGTGAAGCTGGCTGAACTGGTTAAGGATTGCCCTGACCGAATTGACCTGTATCTTGCGGCGGCAAATACCACCGCTCGCCTGGTGACGACCAGGTATCAGATAAGCAAGGATCAGAAGAACTCGCTCAAGCAGGCGATATCAAAGGTGCTCAGCGAGGTGGCTGCTCCTCTAGGTATTGGGGTTGGAATGGGTGCCGGTATGAAGTTGACGGG
Source organism: uncultured Dehalococcoidales bacterium (assembly GCA_964654015.1). Classification (GTDB taxonomy): domain Bacteria; phylum Chloroflexota; class Dehalococcoidia; order GIF9; family AB-539-J10; genus JAUUZT01. The sequence goes on from CAZZHQ010000102.1 coordinate 8,491, forward strand.
CAAATAAGAGGACAGTCTCATAGTTCATAGCAAGAGGTTGATACCTTATAGTGATTAGGGCCTCTAATTCCTGACCAAAACTCTAAACAAATTCAAAATACTAAGCTTTAAATCTAAAACTCAACTGTCATTGCGAGGAGTCGATAGACGACGAAGCAATCCTTCCCTACGTCATACCCGCGGAAGCGGGTATCTACCATCAGGCTCGATAGTAGGCGGTATATTCGCCTTAATCAAAGTATTTGGTTTACAGTACCGATATATTGTTGGTGGATTGGAGATGGAGTATTTGGGGAAAGCATTCGCAATAGCGAATACCCGGGTAGATTCCTGCTACCTGCTTTCGCAGGCATAGGTTTAGCAGGAAT
>CAZZHQ010000103.1:0-8800 GCA_964654015.1 uncultured Dehalococcoidales bacterium
TAGTCTATTTGGCATCCACCTTGCTCTGAGTGAACGGCCCGTGTATAAAGCAGTAGAGAAATACCCAGAAGTCGATGATGCATTGATCAAAATCATAGGTTACGAGAGTTCCGGGGACTTCCTGTCTCATCTCAAAAGTATGAAAGAAGGAAAATTGGTAGTTGCAGGTCATACGAGCACCATGTCTGACATTGACCCTCAGCAGGCTCCCGGTGATGTGACCCCGGGTGCAGCATCCGTACGTTGGGAAAGCCTGGCGCCCTACAAGCCGAAAGACGGTTCTTGGAATGAGAAAGCCGAGCCGTATGCTGATGCACTCATGCAGCTATGGCGAGAGTATGCACCAAATTTGGCCAAAGCAAAGGTGATCCGCAGATATGTATACCCGCCAACTTTTATCGAGGAAAAATTGGTTAACATGATCAGGGGATCATTTAAACATGGCGCCTACATACCAACCCAAATGGGCAATTTTAGACCGAACTTCGAGTGCTCTCGATATTCAACTCCAATTAAGGGGCTTTATGTAGGCGGAGCCAGCACATACCCCGGAGGCATGGTCTTAGGAGGCGGAGGATATAATGCGGCTGGAGTTGTAGTTGATGATCTCGGATTGAAGCGATGGTGGGCTGAACCAGACATTGTTAAGAAAGCACGAGAAAAGAAATTGGTTCCGCCACTTTAACAGCAGTATCCCGGAGGTATTGTGAGGTCGAATAGGTAGGCTATGAATATCATCTCCGATCAGAAATTGTCGATTCTACGTCTGATTAGTTTGGAGGGCATGATTGAGGATCAGAGATTGGTTAGCTTGCTTGCAAGCCGAGAATTATTTCATATTGAAGATGCGGTGCGATCTAACCTAAATGAGTTGAAGCGCGAAGGGATGGTAGAGCTGGTCGCATCTGAATACTGGAGCATTACTGAACCGGGGAAACTCAACCTGACTGAATCGCTTCATAAAAAGCGAAAAGACCTACTGTCGGCATTGAAGGACAATATATGGACCAGCTTCAAAGAACAAGATTCGGATCTTAAAAAAGTGTGCACGATGTGGCAGGTTATGCCCGATGGTTCGCTCAATACCCATGAAGATCATGAATACGATTTTGATGTAATTGAACGGCTGCTATCAATTCATGATCGGTTATGTAATCTATTCGGTGACGACCATAGAATAGAACGTGAATTCAATGGGCTTTTGAACGACTTAAGTAATGCACTGGAGGAAATAGACGAGGGGCAATTGGAATTTTTTGTTGGAACTTCAGTTAACTCGTATCATAACTTATGGCGGGAGCTACATGAGGATTTGTTATGTACTTTGGGGATTGATAGGGAAGAATAGTGATGATGGATCGCTATACTATTAACATCGATACTGATTTGCCGGGCTTACTCGGAGGTAAGGGAGCCGGCGTCTTCATGATGCGGCAGATGGACTTACCAGTACCTCCTGCTTTTATTATCACTGTGGCAAGCTATCATGCCTTTATGCAAAACGGACCTTGCTTCTTGGAAGGAGGTCTCCGCGACGAAATAAAGGACCGAATGAAAGAATTGGAAACAACGAGTCAAAAGCGATACGGTGATCCACAAAATGCCTTATTACTTTCGATACGTTCAGGCGCTCCTGTATCTATGCCAGGAATGATGGATACAGTGCTGAACGTCGGTATTAATGATGAAATACGACAAGGGTTGGCAATAGCGTCAGGGGATGATGATTTCGCCTTTCAATGTCACTGTCGCTTCTTGAAAATGCTTGGCACCAGTATGTTGGGTATAAACAAGGAAAAATTCGAAATAGACAAAGAAGGCATGAGTCTGGAAAATGTTGTTTATATCTACAAGAAATTAGTAAGCGAAGCTGCTGCAAAAACAAAATACCCTAATATCGTCGATAACGTTGAGGAACAGTTGCTATACTGTATAGAGGGAGTATTTCGTTCGTGGCATAACCATCGAGCCAAACACTACCGTCGTATATTCCACATACCGGATTCTATAGGCACAGCAGTGGTCGTTCAGAGCATGGTTTTCGGGAATATCAGCAAGGACTCGGGTACGGGGGTGGTTTTCTCTCGGTGTCCCGTCACAGGCGATAGGAAAGTTACAGGAGAATACCTGATACGGTGTCAGGGAGAGGACGTTGTCGGAGGTGAAGCAGCTTGCAGGCCAATAGCAATGTTGGAACAGGATGCGCCGATAGTATATAGAGAGTTATTGCGAGTGTGTCACTTACTGGAGTATGTATATCGCGATATACAAGACGTTGAATTCACCTTTGAGAGAGGCATACTTTATATCTTGCAGACACGTAGTGCCAAACGATGTCCACAGTCGATGTTGAAGTTTTTAGCTTCGGCAGTAAGCGAACAGCTTATAAGTGAACAGGAGGCTTACCAACGAGGCAATTTGCTACGCAGATCAGCTATTGAGAAAAGTATTGTGAGAGAGAGAGTCGTAGCAAGTGATGCAAATTGCCAAATCGTAGGCTATGGTGACGTAGCAAGTCCTGGGATTGTCCGTGGGCATTTAGCATTTTCAGCTGCAGAGGTGCTTGAGCTATCATCACATGGAAAACAAGCCATTTTGCTTAGACAGTCCACGAGCCCAGATGATATAGCAGGGATTAATAAAGCGGCAGGGATGTTTACTTCGTCTGGTGGGATTATGAGTCACGCAGCAGTGGTTTGCCGCGAGTTAGCGAAGACCTGCATAGTAAATACCGGTATAAGTATTAATGCAAAAGGTGGTTTTGCTGTCGGTGATAAAGAACAGGTAATAAAACGCGGCGATCGGATTACACTCGATGGTTGGACAGGTGCTATTTGGAATGGAAACAGCAGTATTGAAAGACTGCCAGATGATCCCGATCTTGCCAAATTTGCAGATTGGCTATTAGGCAAATGATATCGAATACTCATTTATAAAGAAAAACGCAGATTTAGTTATAAATGCGATTAAAGATTAGGTGCAAACTGAAGTAAAGAATAAAAGGAGGAGTCATGAGTGTACTAAGTAAGGAATATGATGTGATTGTAGTAGGTGGTGGTGGAATAAACGGCCTTGCCTGTGCCGCGTACCTGCAAAAAGCCGGATTGAAGGTGGCATGTTTTGATCGTGCTCACGAGGCAGGAGTATTTTGCAACACGGATGAGACGCTGCATCCAGGCGCCAAATTAAACTTGTGCGCTACATTAATGGTAACTCCCCACAGCCCTGCCTTCGAAGAGCTGGAGTTAGAAAGATTCGGTTTTGAAGCGCTCACGTCCAATGAATGGGCCTTGTTTCATGCGTTTGAGGATAAAACAGCTGTTATGTGGCATAACTGGGATATGCGCAAACAAGTTGAGCATTGGGCTCGGTTTTCCGAAAAAGATGGTGAGACGCTTAGAAAACTTACCAACTACTTCGCGCCACACTGGCCTGACCTAATTGAGGCTTCTGCATACTCAAAGCCTACTCAGGAAGCATATGAAAAACAAGCAAAGATAGTGGGTGGCTGCCCGGTGATACCAAGGGGAGATCCACACATCGGCGAAGCATCCGGTCTGGAGATGTGCGACCTTATATGGGAGAGCGAGAAAATCAAGACGGCTATATTAGCAATGGCGGTGGCGGGAGGACATGAGCCCTGGACGCGCGGGACCGGGCTTGGTATCGCCCTATTCAGGCCTTTTCTCGGCAGCGTGATCGCAAATGGATATTTTGCACGAGGCGGGAGCCATTACCTCACTCACGCGCTGGTACGATGCTTTTTGCATTATGGCGGCGCACTATTTCAGGGTTGTCGTGTTGATAAGATAATCGTTGAAAATAACACGGCCAAGGGTATAGTCTTATCGAAAGATGCCATATTCCCGGAGGCTGAAATTCGTGCCACCAAGGCGGTGGTGAGCAATGTGTCAGTCAAGCCAACGTTTTTAGATATGATTGGTGCAGATAAGCTAAAACCTGAACACGTTGCAGGCGTTAAGGCATACGCGTACGATTCAGATATACTGTTTACTAACTACTACTTCCTGAATGAAAGGCCAAACTGGCCGGGCTTCCCCCCTGAATGCAATGAAATAAGTATTTTCAATTGGGGCTGTGAAACCCCCGCAGACATCCTGAGATTACACAATGATCATGTACAGGAAAAGCTTCCCGATCCGCCGATAGGTATAGGAGGGAGTTGTCAGGGTTTCTGGATGGATCCCTCCCAAGCACCACAAGGGCAGTACCCAGTAATGACCTGGACAGAAGTACCATACTACATTAGGAGGCATGGAGGCCCGATGGCGTGGGATGATATCAGGGAAGAATATGGCGATAAAGTGGAGAACCATTTTGTCAAGTATATGGGAAATGTAAAGTCAGCAAAAGTTGCACGTTACATCTGCACGCCATTAGATAATTATCGACGCAACCCCAGCGCTATTGAAGGTACCTGGAGTGGAGGTCCACGTTATCGCATGCATCAGTACTGGAGCAATAAACCATTTATAGGTTGTAATGCACCAAAATCACCAATCGACAAACTATACTTGAGCCAGTCCACCTGGCCCGTTGCCAGCAGTGCCCTCGGTATGGGAATAATCGCTGCCGACGAAATAGCCAGGGATTTCGGAGTAAGGAAACAGGATTGGTGGAATATAAGAGCTGTCGAACCCTACTGGCGAATGCTAAGAAGACGTGGTCATGAGCCAATCATGACAGCATAACATAAGCATAATGCTACGATGTATCTGTTGATGAATAAGCAAGCTGGGTAAGCGTTGCCTGCCCGGCTTGGAATTAATATAGTATTTCAATAATTAATATTAATAACGAGTGGGGTGTTCTATGAAAGCTCAAGTGCTTATGGAGGCTAATTCACCGCTGAGACTGGAGGAAGTTGAACTTCAAGACCCGCTTACGAATGAAGTTAAAGTCCGGATGGTTTCAGCCACTGTGTGCCACACTGATCTGGCATTCGTACAGGGGCTGCATCATCAGCCGCCACCACCAATGGTATTGGGACACGAAGGTGCCGGCATCGTTGAAAAGGTAGGCTCGGGCGTAACAAATTTAAAAGCGGGTGACAAGGTAGTACTCAGCACCGCGGGTTCTTGCGGTATGTGTAACTTTTGTTGGACAGGTCGTCCAAGCATGTGTCAGGTAGCCTCTGTCAAACGACACGGAGGGACACTACTTGATGGTACCAGGAGACTTAAGAGGCAGGATGGAACCGAGTTAAATCACTTCATGCTCCTTTCCTGCTTTGCAGAATATGTGGTAGTGCCGGTGCGCAGTGCGATAAAAGTGCCTCAAGAAGTTCCCCTGGAAAAAGTATGCATGTACGCCTGTGGGGCAAGTACAGGGGTAGGGGCCGTTTTCAATGTAGCTAAAGTGAAGGCCGGTTCCAGTGTTGCTATATGGGGATGTGGAGGTTTAGGATTATGTGCATTGCTTGCTGCAAAGTTAGTGGGAGCAGGTAAGATTATCTGCGTTGACATTTTAAAAGATAAGCTGGCCTTCGCCATGGAATTGGGTGCTGACCACACCATTGATGCCAGCAAAGAAGATCCAGTGATGCGAATCAAACAGCTTACTGGCGGAGGTGTGGACTATTGTCTCGAATTTGCTGGCAATGTCAAGGTTATTTCGCAGGCGGTGGAAGCAGCGCAGCCTGGCGGAATCACCGTGGTGAGTGGAGCACCTCCCGCTGGAGATAGGATTGCTTTAGATTGGCCGCATTTACTAGCTGGAAAGGTGCTTACAGGGGCACACCTTGGTGCAATGGTACCCGCGGTTGACATTCCCAATTGGGTCGAGTTAACCATGCAAGGTAAACTACCTATTGACCGTCTGATTACCAGGACTTTACCGTTAGACTCACTTAATCAGGCTATGGAATACCTGGCAACCGGTGAGGTCGGCCGCACTCTAATCACATTTTAAAATTTTTCTAGTTAGCTAAATTCGTACTGCGGAGAAGAACATGGGTACTTATACTGGTAGCTTGCTCAGGGTAAATCTGTCAAAGAAGTCGATAAACAGGGAAAATATAGCTGAAGATGTTCGACGGGCTTTTATCGGGGGCAGGGGTCTAGGCGTTAAATATTTGTTTGATGAGCTTCGCCCCGGTATTGATTCGCTGGGACCGGATAATAAGCTTCTTTTAGTCACTGGTCCTCTTGCAGGTACGCATGCTTTAAGTTTCTCACGCTGGATAGCAATGACCAAAAGCCCTCTTACCGGTGGGATAATGCGGTCAGTAGGTGGCGGGGACTTCGGGGCATGGATGAAATTTGCCGGTTTTGATTTTATTATCATTGAGGGAAGTTCTGAGACTCCAGTTTATCTAAATATAGATGCAGAGGAAGCGAGATTAATTCCAGCCGCAGATCTCTGGGGTTTAGATACCGAAGAAACCCAAAAAAGGCTAAAAATGGTGCATGGCGTTAATACAAGAGTTGCGTGTATAGGTCCAGCCGGGGAAAATCTGGTGCCGTATGCGTGCATTATAACCGATTGGAGTGCCGCAGCTCGTGGTGGTGTTGGTACCGTCATGGGCAGCAAAGGGTTAAAAGCAGTTGCAATAAGTAATGTAACGCGACGAGAAAGTAGCAGTGCAATAAGGGAACTGAGCAAAAAAGAGGCAGCAGTGCTGAAAGACTTGAGTACACCCAAGGCTCTACGAAAATACGGTACCCCTGCCATGTTTCTTAGATTCTATGATATGGGTATAGTGCCCCTTTACAATTTTCAGGGTGGCAGTTTAGAGGGCCATGAGAACCTGGGGGCAGAGGCTTATTTAGCACTCAAAAAGGGAGACACAGGTTGCTATGCCTGTTCTGTACATTGTAGTCAGATCCGAGAGGTGCAATATGGAGCGTTTGCAGGATATAAAAACAACGGGCCTGAATATGAGACCATATGGGCGTTTGGCGCTAATATAGGAAACATTGATGCCGGCGCGGTTATTGCAGCCGATCGTATATGCGATTTGCTCGGATTGGATACTATTACCACAGGAAGTACGATCGGCTTCGCGTATGAATTATTCCAGAGGGGAATATTGTCTAAAAAAGATACGGACGGCCGCGAGTTGGTATGGGGCCAGTATAAACCTGCGCTGGAATTGATTGAAAGTATCGTAAAGCGTGAAGGTCTCGGAAAGATACTTGCAGAAGGTACAAGGCGAGCCGCAAAAGTTATCGGTCAGGGATCTGATGCTTACGCAATGCACGTGAAAGGGCTGGAATTTCCCGCTTACGAGCCACGGGCTATTAAAGGGCAGGCTTTGGATTTCGCTGTCTCCAATATTGGTGCCAGTCACATGTATGGCCGGGTGCATCAGGAGTTAGCGGGGGATACTTACCCTCGACCGTTAGATCGTCTGGCCGATGAGGGAAAGGGTGATATAGTGCTCTATAATCAGAAGTTAAATGCCATCAAAGAGACAGGTGTAATGTGTGCTATGATCAGGACATTGCCGTCGTCTTTAACGCAGGAATTCCTCGCTATATCATCAGGAGTTGATGAACTTCGAGATGAGAGCCAGTATGAATTAGTAGGAGAAAGGATAGTTTGCCTGGATCGAGCCTTTAACGTTCGGGAGGGATTTAGCCGAAAAGACGACACTCTACCATTGCGCATGGTAACTGAGCCTCTAAAAAGTGATAGCTCAGCTAGTGGCCAGATCGTGAGAAAGTTAGATACATTGCTTGACGAGTATTACGAAGCTGCTGGATATTCACATGACGGCGTTCCTTTACCCGAGACATTACGCAAATTGGGATTGGGGTGGGTTCAAGAAGATCTCTCTAAGATTACACATTGAAAAAGTTGATCAGCAGCCACATTGAAAATATAAAGGAAATATTATGTCAGGTAAAAAATTTAATATTTTGATAAGCGGTGATGATGGGATTTACGCCAGCGGCTTGTGGGAACTTGTCAGGGGCATGTGTGAGGTTGGCGAGGTATTTGTAGTAGCACCGGATAGGGGCTATCCTGGCCAGGGGACCGGGGTAACTATGGAGAGAAGTATAAGAGTAAGGGAAGCAAAACCCTATGCTGAGAATATCGGAAAAACAAAATGCTATTCGGTCGAGGGAACACCTTCGGACTGTATTTTAATAGGCTTGTGTGATCTTGTGAAAACAAAGGTTGATCTTGTAGTTACCGGGATCAACGAAGGCTCCAATGTAGGCGGTGGCGTACTCTTATCTGGAACGGTGGGAGCTGCATTCCACGGATATCTTCTAGGGATCCCGGCAATGGCAGTAAGTATTGATGGTTTGGAGAATTTTAACTTCGACGCGGCTGTAAAAACCGCCATTATAATGGCGAAACTATTTAAAAGTAAGAAACTGCCGGATAATACGTTTGTGAGTGTCAGCGTCCCTAATTTACCGATCGGTCAGATTAAGGGTGTTGATATTACACAACAATTGACAATAGGCTCCTTTTGCGATGTTGTAGACACTGGAGAAGATAATCTGAATACATATTATTGGATTTGTCGAGTTATGCCCACCAATCCCAAGAAAAATACTGACGCCTGGTCAATTGAACATAATAGAATTGTCATAAATATCTTAGCATTAGGTGGAAAGCTAATGGGTGGCATCGAGTTATCATCAGTAAAATGGCTATCTGATACTTTAGAACGCAGCCTTGGCATCCGGAATCGGTAAATATCATCGTTGCCCATCCCAAGCAATGACCATTTCCGTAAACAAATTAGTTTCAATTGACCTCTCCCCCGTAAATTAGTCCATTGTATAATTAGGGTCTTCCGGTTAATAAGAAGGAGGACTCG
>CAZZHQ010000104.1:0-8726 GCA_964654015.1 uncultured Dehalococcoidales bacterium
CTGTTTTTAGAGTCCAGACCTTATTACATCGGTTACAATGACCTTGAGTATTGCCGTAATCGCCGTCTGGTGCTGTTGGTGCTACTATGCTTGAACTCATACTTACCCCCTTTATTTTGATTAGGGCAAGCGTTCAGGTCAGGCTTTGTTCTATTCAGTTTTTAAGGTGCTGAAAAAATATATATTCAGCTTCATTATTTAACAATTAGTCATTAAGTTATATTTCAAGAACTAGCACGTTTAGCATCCCTCTCCCGACTGGGAAAGATTTGTTTATAAAGCAAATGGTTCCGTTTTATTAGCACGAAGTGTGGAGCAGCTACATAGGTATAAGAGACGTCGTCAATCTGATGCGTCATAGTTAGACAACAGAGTTTGTGTTTCCTGAAATATGTCGAGAATTCACCTGGTTGGAGGTCCTTTGGCCATGGACATTTTTGGATATACATGGTATTATTACGTTAAAGGCTAAAGAGAATGACGGTTTCTAGCGCAATTCACAGCGGAAATATAGTCGATGCCGAAATAATAGAGCGGTTGTATTCCATTGCTGGAAAGCCAGCAAGGAATTATCAATCGCCTATTCACCGATGGTTTAGATTTCCTGCTGGATTTGCTGCCGACTTTATTGATGGAATACTGGAGCAATTTGCCAATGAAATTGATGAGAAGCCTATCCTTGACCCATTCGGAGGGACTGCCACAAGTCTGATTTGCGCAAGGAAACTAGGGTTTAATAGCGTAGGAATAGAGGCACACCCCTTGTTTTACCGGATCGGTAAGACAAAGCTTCAGTGGGACGTCGACCTTACAGATCTTTCGTTAGCGGTGGAGGAGTTTGTTGCAGATATTAGTCAGGGTGTCGATTCAGCCCCTGGCTTTGAAACCTATCCTGATTTGGTGAAAAAATGCTTCTCCATAGAAACCCTTAAGCAATTTGACGCTGCTGTAGAACTGTTAAATCTTATGAAAAAGAATTCGGATGGGATTGTGACTGACTTTCTATGGCTCGGCCTCGTAGCTATAGTGCGTAAAGTCTCTCACTGCTGTACCTCCCCTTGGCAATATGTTCTACCCAATAAGAAGAGAGTAAACCATCCCAATGCAATAACAGCTTTGAGAAAACAGTATAGCCAGATGCTTGGTGATCTATTATTTCTGCAAAAGCAATGCATCCCGCCAGCAAGTTCTATACTTGTATACGGGGATGCAAGAACTCCATCTTTTCTGGATAAGGAGTCTGTTAGTCTTGCGATTAGTTCGCCACCTTATCTGAATAATTATGACTACTCGGATGCAACCAGATTAGAATCATATGTTTTGAGAGACGCGAGTTCTTGGGCAGAAATCACACAGAACTTCAGGAGCAAGCTGATTGTCTCGGCTACAACCCAAGTTAAGAGAACCGGTTTTGATCCAGAAGCAATGAGCCAGGAAATTCCGCGACGGATTCGTGCTGACTTACTAGGCACCGTAAACCGACTGACGGATGCACGGAAACACAAGGGTGGCAAAAAAAACTACGACATCGTGGTCTGTCACTATTTTTCCGATATGTCGAAAGTCTTAAGAGAAATGGCGAGGATACTTGAGCCGGGTAAGCTGTTTATAATGATGGTTGGTGACTCTGCTCCATATGGAATTTACGTCCCAACGGATGAATGGCTTACCGAACTCGCTCTTGATTACGGGTTCTCTGACTGTCAATTGATTAAGTTACGTAGTCGGAATAATCGTTGGGATAACCGTAAACACAATGTGCCTTTACGTGAATCACTCGTTTTATTGCGTCGTTGACACATCCTCTGATTTTCAGGCTAAATGCTTTCTTGTTTCTCCCATATAAAGGCCAAATCTCGTCGATAACACTCGCTGGTCAGTAACAATTTCATGCCTGGTGTCTTCTGAGAGAAACCTATAGACGGGACTTTTAGGCAAGGGGTCCACAACCCAACAGTCTATTCCATCAAGCGTGTCCTTCTCATAGAGGACTTTCAATACATCTACGTCTTTGAAGGCGTAACCCAGAAAGATTATTGGAATCCGTTCAGGAACCCCAATGCTATTATGTATAGGTCGCTTCAGAATCGTTGAGAACATTTCTCTAATCATTGGCTTCAAAGAGGTTGTGTCTTCGACGCTTGCGGAGATGGTAAGCGGGAGACTTATCGTTCCGTGCAGCTTAACTATCGGAACAATATCCGATTTTCCCTGTAAATACAACTTCGTTAATTCGAGACTCTTACTTGCAGTTTCCTCGTCATAAACGACGAATGACTTCAATCCGCAAGACTCAAGAGCCTGCTCGATCAAACTATCGTAGTTGGTTGTGACAATTAGTATTCTGTGACCACTCTGGATTGTTTGTGCTATAGCTACATGTCCGGAAGAGGGCGTACTCTTTTCAGTTATATTGGACAAGTATCGTATTATGGGAGCGTCTGCATGCCCATGCTGGCTGATCTGCTCTCTGACAATCCGCTCAAATGTCAGCGGTGGTCTCCCACCCTTGTCCCTTATTTCCTTCTCACCAGGGAGCCAGCGGGAGCGAGTGGCAACGTACTGCCAGAATTGTTGCTCTATCTCGTCGTAACTGTCCTCCGGAGACATACCCAATAACTGCTCTAATGCCTTTCTGCAGAGTTCAGACCCCATGGGAATGCCCGCTTCTGAAGCACAACCTGCACCCAAAAAGAAAATGGTTGGATTCTCCTTTTTAATACTGTTACAGCATTGTCTAATGTTGTTCATTGTATCGCTGGCAGGCATTATTGGTATGAAGCCATCAAATTCTAGTGCTCCAACAAGGTTCACTGGAGGAAGATACATTACGTCATCCACATTTCGGGTTCGTACGAATACTATTAAAATAGCTTCTGGGTAGGTTGCTCCAATAATCTTGCAGAAATAATCATTGAGTTTTTCCTTATTAGTTTGGTCCAGTGAATCAGGACTGTAAAGAAATCCAACGAGGTTATGTCCTTCGCAAATGCAGGCGACCGGAGAGACAAGTATGGTAGCTAGCAAAGAGGCACGGTCTAAACTCTGGCTTTGTAGAACCTTACCCGGCTGCTCATCCTCATCGAGTATGAGTTTTACACTAAGCCGTTTATCTCCTAGTGTCTCAAGATGGAAATACGCGCCCTCTTTCGATGTGTCGGCAATATGAAGTTGCTTGGAAAACTCACTGATAACCCTTAGCTTATCACTTGGTATTGTTGACTCAATATCATCCGGTAGCCCGTCATGACTGATAGAGAGATCCAAGAAAGTGCCTCCGAGCAGACTAAACGACGTATCAATAAGCGGGTACAGATTTGAGATATCATCTCTCACTAGAATGAAACAGGTCTTCAAATGGGAGAACCTGCTCAGATACTTCAGCATGTCTAATATCGGTATTTGTTTTTCTAGTAATTTGACTGGCAAGTGCTACAACCCCTTTTTTGAAGCTTGGTTTTTAACGCGTCCAAGTATCGAATCTGCCCGTGATTGTGAATAATGACCGATAGATTGCTTCTCCAGTAGCAGACGACCCTTCTGATAAGTCTCTATTAACCTTTGCCAACCGCTTAGAAAGAACGAGTACGAGTTTGTATTCTCGGTTGCTCTGTCGCAGACTTCGTCTTCAACAAGTGAAACCGCGCTTGGTTTGAGGTAATATATCGGTTCTTGATTAACAATCACTCCACCAAGCTTGCGATTTGCCTCCGTTAGATACCAACCTCTCCAGTGCAACTCGTTACGCTTTGCGATACTACCACCAGCGAATGACCGCACAATTGTCTCTATTGTTTGTGCTGTTTCAGAATCAACATTTTTACAGGCATTCTCTTCACCAATGGAGCCGTTTACTAGGAAGAAAAGGAGTAAACCAACTTCGGCCATACTGATTCTCTCATGGCGAGATTTCTCAAGCCTGACCAGGTGATGTGACATTTTTTGGTTGTATAGCCCGAGCAACTCAGATAACCTTTGCGCGAGGATATCAGGGTCTAAGTAGCATTGAGTCCCACTATGGTGCGCAGTTTCAAGTAAATCCAACAGAGTAAGACCTTCGGGAGTTACCGTCACTTTCTTTGCTGTACGAGTCTGAATGAGACGTATAAAACCTTGCTCCTCAAGCTCTTCGAGCGTTGGTGATAAAAAGGTCAAATCCTGGATTATTCCTGAAGCGTCTGGAAGAGAATCGATGGTAATCGCAATAACGCTGAGTTTTTTCTTAGGGTCAAAAAGCGCGTCGATAAGTTGTGCAAGTCCATCTTTATAGTCAGATGCTATGTGTAGTCTCTTGCATTCTGAGTTCCAGATACTGGCTAAGATTTTCTTTAGCGACTCTGCATAGTTGATTGGCATCGCATTCAACAAAGGCAGTTTGTTATTTTTGTTCATTTCAATTAATGTCTCCTACAATAGCAAGAAGGGTCGTTTTTCCAGTTACTCCGTTCATAAGCTCGATTGCCCTCTTATATTCAGTACCACGGCCTCGTATCGAACCTGGAAGCCGCAATCTGAAGTAATCGAATACGCCAAGCAGGGCGTTTCCATATATAATATATTTGCGTCCATAATAGTCATCAGACAAAACCAGAAGGTCTCTAGTCCTCTCACCACATCGTTCACATTTTTTATTTTGCTGTATGCTGTAAATAGTCTGGTGGAAATCGACACAGGTAGAGCCGCAATAGTCGCACTTGGCTAGCCGAGGGACTGGCCTTATGACGCCGCGTAAGGACTCGGAGGCACTCGGATCTGTTGAAAACCTTAGAGCATGTCCTTGAGAAGCTATTACCCTGAATGCCTTTTTGTTTATGCAGAGTGTTCTGAGCTCAGAATAAAGTTGTTGATAGGAAAGGCCACTAAGAAGAATTAAACGTGGTGACAAAAGGGCTGCTGTTCTTATTTCCGGAATAGAGGGGTTTTCAAGAATCTGAAGAGCCCTTATTAAAGAAGCTTTAGTCCTGGTGTATCGAATTGCTTCAGCTATTCCAGACATACTGAAAGTACCCCTTGGTCTCTAAGTCTGATTGGAATTGCCTGTACTGGGTGAGCTCTCTTTCGGCTACCGGCGATTTTACCCTTTGAGCTTCTACAGCTGCTTCCATGCTTGAAACCCGTTCTTTGAAATCTTCTCTTGCGGGTAGGATTACAATCACTTTATCTGCAATCTTCTCGTTCTCTACCTTCTCTTTTAAATGCCTCTTTAAGACTTCGGAGCGTTCGTAATCAAGCAGCGCCCCAAATTCGTCCAATACTAGTATTTTATTTGACTCTTTTCTCTTTGCTGTAATTTCGATCATTGCTAAAGAAAAAGCAAAAGCCCTCTCGCCACTTGAGAACACGCTCAACGGGCGAGAGTACTCTTGGCCTTCGTTAGTCTCTAAAACTACTTCATTATTTTCCATGTCAAAGCGGACTACATTCTTGAAACCTTTGAAGACGTAGTCCAGAAATTCTTGGGCTTGGTAGACAGACACAAAGTAGTTGCTATATATCTCACGCAAGGTAGAAATCATATCTTCATATTCGCGTTTCTTTGATTCCTTACCTTGGATTGCCTGGATCATAATATTTATCGAATCGTAAACGCGTCCTATAAAGTTGTGGACCGCCTCACAGTCATCTACGAATTTATTCATTCTTAAATGTGTTTGCTCTATGCTAGCAGCCGCTTCATCAATTGTCGCAGAGTTTGAGTCTGTCATGAAATAAGAAACCTCTTTTTTACGCGCTAAACGCGTAAGCTCATCTAAGAAGTCGTTGCCCAACTTACGAATAACATTCCCGTTTTCTTGTATCTGCCTCTGCACTTCTTCCAAACTGGCCTCAGCAGTAGCTTGAGTACGCTGGAATGATTCATAAACGGATCGAACGTCTTCCTTTAAGTTAAGCCTTGATATTTCAGACTCGTACCTCTTAGACAAATCAGTTAGGTTGGGGTAGCTAGAAAGTCTCTCATGAGTTTCCCTCATCCTGGTCAATTCAATTCGCGAATATAGTTCCCTTTGTCTGAGCTCTTCCAAAGATTTTTTCAGAGTCTGTACATGTTCCGCTCCTGCTTTGTCTATCGAAATCTGTAATCTATTAAGATTATGTGCCGTACTAGTTTTTAGATTAATCTTATTCCTTAGAGATCTGACTGCAGACAAAGCGTCCCGTATGTGTTGTCTTTGCGAGCGAAGCGAGTCAGCCTCCTTCTTGTATTCTCCCTCGGGTAATTCTGACGCTTCGCGATCAAGTACAACAAGCCGATTATTAATTAGCTGTTCCAACTGTGCGATTGATAGTTCAACGGGGCCTAATCGGTCAACCTCACCTTGCCCAATGATCTTCCCTCCAAACCCCTTTTGGACAGCCGGGATCAGTCTGAAAACCAATGAATGCCCTACACCAGCAAGTTCCAGATGGACACTAACCTCCTTCCATCTGGTATCTAGCCCATCAATGCGGTCTGAATTCGTCTTCTCCAATGAAATCAGATGTCTTTCCATGCTACTAGGAGCCAGGTCATCAATAGGCACGTCAAGTCGTTGGATTAACTCTGCTAGGTTTCCACGTAACTCCTCTTCTTCACTCTCTAGCTTCAACAGAAGAGCAGCTAAGTCGTTGGCTTGTTGTTGGCTTTGAGCGGACTGAGCTGCAACGCGAGTCTGTACAGACTCGATTTGACGCATCAGTTCTTCTTGTTCCTTTAGATTATTTGATAAATCAGTTTCCGTGGCCGTTATTCTTTGAGCCAGTGTTGGGAAGTCAGCTTTTCGGAGTTCTTCAATTTGTTCTTTTACTTCCAACAACTGCCTCAAAGCAGTTAGTACACTGCGTGCACGGCCTATATCTTTTTGTAAGTCGCCTTCTTTAGCTTTGTTGAGTAAAAGTGACTCTTTGGCACGTTTAAAAACTGTAATGTTGTCTTCTGGAGATATTTTCAGAAACTCCTGCTTTAGCCCTTGAGCAGTTTCGAAGTTTTGTTTTGCGGCAGCATGTTTCCGAATTATGTCCTCCCTGTTTCGTATTAGCACCTCTCTCATTTGCGAAATTATCGTATCGTTTCCCCGTATTATCCTGGTAGATATCAAGGACATTGCCGTTTCAGCGGAAGACTTTATCCCGTCGACGAAGAATTCTCCGACGGTATCGGGTCTAATTTGATAATCTTGTGTGAAGGCCCACTTGTGAGGAGTCATAGTAGCTTGAATACTCTTACATTCGCGCTCAAGTCCAGTTATTGAGATAGTCCCAGATTTCAGAGCACTCCTCAGACTTTCGAAGTCAGATTGCCTTTGAAACACATGCTCCCCGCTAATGATTTCCAGTAATTGTGCCGCCACCGACTTACCAATACCATTCAAGCCTTGGACCTCGATTATTTTCCCATCTATAAACCCATCCAAGACACGCAGCCCGGCTTGACTACTAATATCGAATCTTATTTTCATCGTAAGCTTATGTTTGCCTCACCATTTAGTTTGCTTTGCCAAAGACAGCCCTCAGTAATTCGTTGGCGTCTGCATGTTCATTCAGGAGTGCAATGATCAATTGTTCGTCTATCCCGGTTTCTTTCAGGCGCTTGACTACTATTTTTGAAAGGATTTGCTCCAGGGCTATGTTAGGGCTTTTCGTGTTTTCTACCTTCTCCATGGTGAGAATTCTATTCTTTTTAGAGGTTATGGTCAACAAATCTGCTTGTCAAGCCAAGAATAAGCTTAACTTGTGCTAGAATACCGTTTGTGGGACAGGTTATTAAAATATTTTTAGATGATTCGGGCAAGGTATATAATCCAAAAGATCCTGCGCCGACGTTGGCGGCGGTGTTCATTCCTGAACCGTTATTAGATGCGGTGAATATTGATTTTGTCCATTTGAAGAAGTCAGCAAAGGACTGGGGAGCCGACACGGATAATCCCAATTTCGAGTTCAGCACGAGGTATCTTTTATCGAAGGAGCCGTCGAACAAAGAATATTTTGCAGCCGTAAATCAAGCACATTCAGAGAAAATGCTAAAGAAGATGGCTTTAGTTATCGCTAGACATAAACTGTTGACTCTATCTGTATGTTTTAACCGTCCTGATGCCGATAAATCAGCGGAGCCTGTATTCAACACTTTGCCCGGGGGATTCGACAAACGAGTTCATCTCGCAGCTCTCTTCTTCGGATTGGTCGCAGGCATGTGTGCTAGACAAGATTTAGAAGCTAGTCTAATAGTCGATAAAGACTTCGTTCAGGGCTCCTTTTGGCACGATGCTTTGGAATTTACCCGTTCGATGTGGCCTTTTTTGAAAGGGAAGGGAGTATTTACTACTTGGTCCAAACGTAGCGAACCTGAGTGGCAGATACACGGAGATTTCGCAGAAGTTGATTCCTTCCAGGAATACGGAGTCCAACTTGCTGATCTACTTGCAAACACTGTGAGGCGAATCGGCCGTCATGCAACAAATACCATTCCTTATGCCGAACTTAAAAAGGGGTCACTTAAGGAGGTACAAGGATACCGATTTGGGTTACCAGGCATCAATGTCTTTCTCCAAATGCATACCCCTGAAACAACTCCGCCTTGGCGTGGTCATCGAAACCAACAGTGATTCTTGCACGGCTCTTGTGATTTGACCAAAAAGTATATTGAGTCCTCTGAAGAAACAAGAGATATCAGTCTACGACTGCCGGTCTGATGCTACCCTATGCCTAATTGTCGTAGATAAAACTTCTTACCCGGCAGATCGGACACCACG
>CAZZHQ010000105.1:0-8317 GCA_964654015.1 uncultured Dehalococcoidales bacterium
CCCGGATGCAATCAAATGGACAGGGATTCTCCTAATCCCGACGATAGTTATCCACGAACTCTTTCATGGTGCGGCTTGCTATCTGTTGACTCACCCGCATCGTTGTCCCAAATTTTGCCTAAAACGCGTTATTTGGCCTTACACATTTCTCCCTTCAGGAGCATTTCTTTCAAAGCGTGCAGCAATCGGTGCTGTGCTAGTTCCGCTTTCGCTAGCTATCTTCCCTCTTATGATATATATCTTCTTGTCCCAATACGAGTGGGTATTGTCATTATCAATTTTTGCCTTTCTAAATGCAGCAGCTTGCTACAATGATATAAATCATGCGATTTATCTTGGCACCAAGGAAGATGACATACAGATCGCTTTTCGAAAGAAATATAATGCAACATATCCTCATTAGTATTAATACTAGCCCAATGATGGCTCATGAACTTGTTCGGAACGTGTGAAGACTTTGCTATCAATTCTATCTGGGATTCATCTCGTGGCCGACACGCCAGCAGGCAGCACCTCGTTCAGACTTCTGGCAGCGGCTTCCTGAAGTCCGGGTGTAACGTGCGAATAAACGTCTAGGGTGATCGCCACCGTCGAGTGCCCCAGCATCTCGCTGACTATCTTGGGGTGAACACCTTCCCGTAGCATCAGCGAGGCACAGCTATGCCTTAGGTCATGGAACCTGACCTTCAGCCCTATATCCCTCGTTATTTTATGAAAGTTGTGCGTTACAGTACTCGGGTCGAGGGGCTTGCCATTGGGGTGACAGAACACCAGGTCATCGAGGCTCAAAGTTCGGCCCTGTTCCATGAATAGCTGCTCCTGGCTTGACCTATATTCTCTAAGATAGCAGGTAAGCTTGGGGGTCATGCTGACCCTGCGTCGGCTGTGTTCGGTCTTGGGCTCCTTGAACTCCACCCTACCCCTACCCTTATATATCACCTGGCTGACCGATAGGCTTGTCATAATGAGGTCGATGTCCCTCCACCTCAAACCGAGTATCTCATTCCTGCGTAGGCCGGTGGATATGGCCGTGTAGATGACCGGGTAGTAATAGTTGTTTTGTGCCCTCGCCAGCAGCAGGCTGACCTCGTCTTGTGATAGGGTGGTCATGGTTCTATAGCGAGGCACTGGCGGGTCTGCAGACTCTGTCGGGTTGCGCCCAATGTATCCCTGTTTAACCGCCCACTTCAACGACTGACTTAACACCCTGTGAATATGCAGCACCGTACGGTTGGACAGCTTCTGGCAGGCCGAGCCATAATAAGCCTGTATCACTTGAGCCTTCAGGCTATCAAGTTTTATATGCCCCAACGCCGGAATCAAATGTATCCCGACAATATATTCGTAGAAGTCCTGCGTGCGAAGTGAGCAGTTAGTCATGCAATACCCTTCCAGCCACTGTTTGAGTAGCTGGGCTAATGTAAGATGGCTAGGCGGCGTATAGGTGCCCTTGTCCATAGTGGTAAGCAGCTCCCGTAGCCGCCTCTGGGCATCGGCCTTTTTACCCTTAATCGTCTCATAGTACCTCTGTGGCTTGCCGTCCGGCTTAGTGCCGGTCCAAATGGTTATCTGCCAGCCCCCATTCTCGCTGCGCTTGCGTATGTTGCCTTTCATATTTACCTTCGAGCGTCAATTTGTACTTGAAAAACATTGTACTCCGGGGCCGGAGGCGGAGAAATAGGCAGTTTCCATGTAGTTGACGCGGCAACTATCAGTTTCAGGCATGTATACCCTGCGTCTGATTAATCGCTGATCTGTTTTGCTACTAATTTAGTAATCTCGGTATCACCGGTCACTAATTCGTATATATATGCATCTTGCTGCCAATCACCCCACATATCATCGGGCTTCTCAGGCTGCTTCTTTAGATACTTCCTTACCCTTTCCATAAGAGCCATTGCGTATGCTTGCCTGATAAGCTGATCTCCATTATTTATGTCTTTGAATATGTAATAAAGACGGCTTATCCACCTCGCCTGACGAATAGTGAATAGTCCTTGATCTTTTATGGATTGTGCCCATGCCCGCATAACAGCAGGCAAAGCCTCTGGGGTGATATCGGTTTTCGTTAGAGCTAATAGATGCCAAGGCTTATCCTCAGGGTCAGGGGGCTCCTTCTTCTCCTTTTGTTTAATTTCGGTTATCTGCTTCTGAACTGCACTCAGTCCAGGCCATCCCGGCTTATATTGCCATCCTAAAGCCTTTATTTTTCTAATAGACTCATATCTTACGAGCTTTATTGGCCGGTTCTTATTTCTCAGGTATTCCTCGGCAATGATCTCTCTAACTCTAAGCGGAATGTTCTTGCCTCTCATTATAGCCTCCTTTGCGAAATCATCGATTTCTATAGCTTCAGTGCCTTTGTGGATTTGTCCACCTGGTTAGATACGATTTATAGCTGGACAGACAAATTATTAGGAGTATCATGACAATTACTATATATAGTTTAGCACATTTTTAGCGATAAGTAGCACATAAGCGCGCTGAAAAAGGAGGTGATTACAAATGGTCATCCGGGGCTGTAACCAGAACTGGTCGAGTTTTAGGGCTGCCCCGGTAAGCCATAAAGGTAAAGACTAAAACTATAAAAATACGTGGTCGCAATTTATAAAGCGATCAAGGATCATAATGAATTTATTAGGAGAAAAGTCATTGGAAATTCATGAAATATTGACCATGCTCTACAACGAGAAGTACCCGATAATTCCCTCCGGAGGAGGAGAAGATGGAAAGCGGCCACTTTTAGGTAGTTGGAAACGATACCAGACTAAACTGCCCGCAGATGCCACGATACTTTACTGGAACAGCCAGCTAAAGCCACAGCTATGGGGGTGTGTTACTGGCCAGTTCTCGGGAATCGTAGTGCTTGATGCGGACGATGAGGTCGCCATGACCCTGTTCCGGGAAGCAGGACTCCTGCCGCACGTCAGAACACCACGCGGAGGAGCCCACTACTGGTTTCACCATCCCGGCCATCCAGTAGCTACAAGGTCAGGTATCCTACAAAAACTCGATGTCCGAGGCGATGGCGGGTTTTGTAACTTCTTAGGTAAGAATCCTGCCACGGGCGGAGAATACATCATTGAAATTCTGCCCACTCGTGACAAACTTTATCCGTGGGACAAGATGCCCGTAAGCATACTGGAGGCAATGCAGAAAAGCAGTATGGCATTAAGGGCACCATCAACCACTGCGTCCGGGGCAACTATCCCCGAGGGGCAGCGCAACTGCCAACTGACAAGCTTGGCGGGTATAATGCGGAGCGCAGGCATGACAGAACCGGAGATAATGCCTGCCTTATTCAAAACTAATCAAGATAGGTGCCAGCCCCCATTGGACGATGCTGAAGTTCAGCGGATCGTGACAAGCATATGCCGGTATGAGCCTAATGACCTTGAACCCTTTACGGATACAGGCAATGCTGAATTCATGGTCAAGCTATACAAAGACGAGCTTAGGTATGATCACCGGCATAAAAAGTGGCTCATCTGGGAAAAGCACCACTGGATACCTGATAAGAATGGCAGGGTATCGCGCTTGGCCATAACTGCAGCCAGAACCAGAGCCGCACTGGCTAACAACATTGACGATGAAGAACTAAAGAAGAAAATCGTCAAGTGGGCTAGAGAGAGTGAAAACCGTTTCCGAATAGAGGCCTGCATCGGTATGGCACAAAAGATCGAGCCATTTGCAGATAAAGGCGAGGGCTGGGATGGCAACAGGATGCTGCTGGGTGCAGAAAACGGGGTGATCGACCTGTATACAGGGCAGTTGAGAGATGGGCGGCCCGAGGACTTTATAACAATGTCCACATACCTTAATTTCGACCCCGATGCCAAATGCCCACGTTGGGAACAGTTCATTAAAGAGATATTCCCCGACCCCGAACTGGCGGATTGGATACGGAGGGTTCTTGGCTACTCCATCAGCGGAGATGCTACTGAGCATCTTGTCTTTATGGGGTATGGGTCGGGTGGTAACGGCAAGACCAGATTCCTTAATGCGGTTCGTGCGGCTTTGGGAGACTATGCACAGAATACACCATTCTCCACATTCGCACTACCAAAAACAACCACCACAAATGACTTGGCAGCGCTGGAAAACGCTCGTTTTGTCATCAGCAGTGAGACCACTGAGGGTACGCATCTGAATGAAGAGCGTATCAAGACTATCAGCGGTGAAGACCCGGTAGATGCGCGGTTCTTGTATAAGGAGTTCGCTTCATTCGAACCGCACTTGAAATTGTGGCTTTTTGTTAACCATAAGCCGCAGATAACAGATGATTCCGTCGGTATCTGGCGTCGCATGAGGTTGATACCGTTCACCAAGCAGTTTATAGGGCAAGACGCTGACAAACAGCTCGGTAACAAGCTACGGGCAGAAGCTTCTGGCATACTTGCCTGGTTGGTGCAAGGCTGCATGGAGTGGCAAAGGCGAGGGCTAACGCCGATACCTGAATGCGTACAGGCGGCTACCCAGGAGTACCAACGCGAAAATGATGATCTATCGCGGTTTATAGTGGACTACTGTGTTGTCGATCCCCAGAGAGAAGTCAAAGCAGGCAATTTATTCAAATTGTACTGTTTATGGGCGAGAAACGAGGGTATAAAGGATAAGGATACCCTAACATTGACCTCTTTCGGTCGCAGGATGACTGAACGGTATAAAAAACGCAAGAAGCCCGATGGTTCGTATTATCAGGGAATCGGCACACAGAACCCTATGTACGACCCTACGGCACTGGAGCAGTGAGATATGAATCGGCGTACAAAGCTGCCCACTTTGCACGGTTTGCACGGTTCCCAGCAAAGTATTTGTACGGCACTGCCACACGATAAGTTCTTAACTTAGTACGCAGACCCGGAATACCAGTAATTCAGGGGGTGGGCCTAAACAGCCCACCCCCTGAATTACTCCCTGCGCTCCCGTCCCCCCCTACCGACCACATCCGTGACCCTGTCCCCGGCCACGCCTTGAGCCCCTCCGGTGGCAACCGCACCAAAACTGCCCGCGCCAGGGCACCTGCCGTCATACCATCGATCTCCGCACCCCATGATCGGTTATAATATGGCTACATGGATAAGAAGACGCTTTCAGCCCTTCAAATAGCAGGCATCGTCCTGCAGGTCATAACCCTCTTACTGGTGCTGGCCCTCTTCTATATTATGAGTACTCGCATTACCGCCGTTGAGCAAAAGCAGGCTGTGCTGGAAAACCATATAGACGTGCTTCGGGACGCTCAAATTAACATCCAGTCCTTTCGTAGCTATCCTGACCAATAATAATCACTCTTTCCAGTCCGGTTTCGGGGGTTCACTCCTCCGTACCCTTTGCAATCAACTCTATGGACAATGAATCAATTTCGGGTATCGTTACTTGGTTTCCAAATAATGCCGAATATAATTGCAGTCCTTTGACCGTACCCCATACATCTACAATATCTTTTTCTAATAAACGTGGCCCCTTATAATTAATAAAAACAACATTATCAAAATATCCAAGATACTGAGTTTCCTTTGTAGCCAAACGTAGTGAATAATCATCCCCGCCGTTAGATATAACCTGTACCAATTTCCCTCGATAATGGACTATTTGCCCAACATATTGCTCATTGTGTCTCATTAAATCATCATAGGGAATTGTAATTGCCCTACTTTTTATCTCACTTATTGTTAATTTTGGCGGTGCCTGATTTGCTTCAGGCGTTGTTTGAGATTTTGAATTGGAGCAAACTCCAACAATTGCAAAGATTACTATACCTGCGATTATGATGGCTACGCATCCTATCCCTACATTTTTTTTCTGCGCCTTCGCTTTCTCGTTATCTGGTTTATCTGTGCTTGAATATTGAACTGCCGGTTGTTGTGGCACTTCAATGGTTGGTTGATCGGATGGTTGTTGCGATGCCCCTACAGGAGGCAGATATATCATCGGCCCTTGTTGTGACCAGGCTAAAGAACAATTACAGTAAGGACAGGGATTTGTAGCATATAGAATATCCTTGCCACATCGCGGGCACTTATACCATTGCTGCATCATATCCTCCTATATCACAACCACTGCTTCCATATCCCTAACCTCAACCCCCCTGTCTCCAATATTAAGGCCACGGAAGCGCTTTTGGGCTAAGCCGGAGTTCTTTCATCCCGGCCTCTTTGAGTGCCGTCAGTGTTGCCCTGAGTTCTTTCTGCTGTGCTGCGGTCAGCTTGGAAAGGACGTGCATCGTGCCTTCCAGCTTCATGGCCTGCTTGAGGGCCTTTTCGCCCTTGGCGGTCAGGGTGATGCGTATAAGGTTTTTGCGCTCCATGTCCTTGGTGCGCTTGACCAGGCCCTGTACTTCCATGCGCATTAGGATGCCGGATATTGAGTGCGGCTCGCGAAGCAGCATCCGGGTTATCCTTGCCGGTGTGACGTCCTTGCCCATAGCGTCTACCAGAAAGAGGATGGCTGCCCCGGTCGCCGATAGATTCTGGGGTAGTAGCTCCCTTTCCCTCACCTTGACCAGTATGTCCGCAACCTGCATGATCTGCGCGACAAGGGTGTAATCCTTATCTGCCTTAATTTGTTGTGCCATGATCAACCTCCGCTCGCCCTCGTATTTGATATTAACGACTATCGTTTATTGTCGTCTACAGCTACAAGGTTATATGTTATCCCCACGGTTGTCAATGCTGCATCTACTATATTAACCCTGGGATATTCAGCGGTTCTATCGTTTTATGTCGCTTTTTGCGAGGAAGCAATCCGTGTGTGTTGTGTGGCCAGTTTTTATATAGATACTATCCTTGCATGATTTTTACCACCCCGGTATTGAGGATGTCCGTCTAGCAAAGGCCCGATTTAATTACCGGTATTTTAGTTTACAGGAAGCTCCATGTTTTCCCAGCAATATGATCTGCGCACTGTACGTACAATCAATCGCAATGTCCTGAGAGCAAGCATTAAAGTATATAGCGGGCAAGGATAGAGCGTGATGGCGCAAGAAAGACTTGTATTATAAAAAGTAATATCGGAGAATAGCTGCATAGTGGAATAATGCCTATGACTAAAGAAAACGGAATTCTAGTTTGGAGGGAGCAAGAGGATTGGAATAAAACGATACGCTTATTATTAGCAGAGTTAGCCCAGCCACTAAGAAAGGCAATAGAAGAAAATCCCATAGAATATTTTTATTACGATGCACAGTGGTGTGAAGAACAAGGGATTCAACTCAGGGATGGCAAAGAACTGCCCGGATTTCAAGAAATACTAGCAGGAATCACACAAACATACCCGAAGATTAGGTTATTCCATGCATGCCGGACTGATGATATTGACAGCTATCTAATAAACGGCTTACTGCCGCTTGCGACAGATAGACAAATCCAAAAAGCTAGAGAGATATTTCTCTCGGATCGATCCCCATTGGTAAAAGAAGAAGATATCAACCTTGTGGCGCAGGATTTAGCTAATGAACACAGGGGAGGAAAGATATACCTCTCCTTAGATGATAGAATCCTCATAGAACATGATCGTTTTTACCTTAACTACGGGTGTGAGTATTTAGCAGTGATCGCTTCCCGGCTCCCTGGGATAGAGCCGAAAGACTGCCTGGAATATCTTAGGACAATAGGCAGGCCAACTATAATAGTATGCGACATACCAATAAATTGGATTGAAAAACAAAGAATGTTTAATTTAGTAGAGGATATGGTAGAGTGGACTATAAAATATCCGTATTCACCAGATGATGATCAGACGCAATTAAGCCGTTCCTATACATTCAACGTAGTGATACCGCCCGAATTCATCACAACTTATTACCATCCTATGTAACAGACTCTATCCCATCCTGTCATCGCACTGATTAACTAATTTTCCTCAGCGGCAGCACAGCGGCACAAACGTGTTCATTGATCGTGACAGCGGTCTGGAAGACCGAGGGCGGCCATTATTATTATCACCAAGTGATGCAGTTTGCCGTCAGAGCCATCCTCAGATATTTATAAAAGCTACGAGGCATCGATTGTACGTCATCCACGGTAACACGTAATTGCACGTAAACCACATGATATTAGGGTAACACTTGACATATAGGTATATACTTGCTACCATATACTTAATTGATATGGAGGTGAAGAATGCCTGAGAATGGTTTACCGAAGATTCTGACTATAAAAGAGATAGCTACATATCTCAAAGTAGACGAGGACACAATTCTAAATGAGCTGAAAAAGGGTCGGCTTTATGGGTTTAAGGTCGCTGATCAATGGCGCTGCTCCGATACGGATTTACTGGCATATATTCGTGGCGACTGGAAAGGTGTCGAGTCAGATCA
>CAZZHQ010000106.1:0-8286 GCA_964654015.1 uncultured Dehalococcoidales bacterium
GGCCACTGTGAGGCACATTTCTAGTCTGGTGGGCTACTATCCTCTGCCAGCCTTTTTCCTCAATTTTTTCCCTGAGTTGCTTAGGCGTATAGAAAAATTTATCAAACGGCGGATTAAATTGTGGCACATTCACCAGGGTAACTTTTCCTCCGATGAAGGTGTCTTTTAGCTCGTTAAACATTCTTACGCCAGGATGTCCTACATCGGTTGTGCCCAGCACAGCCTGTTCCATTTTCACTTTGTCATAATTAAAGATATCCTGAACTTCTAAGAGAGCTAAAACCCTTTCTTGATAAACAAGAAGGATAGCGTCTCCTTCTTTAATATCCCTCTCCCTGATTTCTTCAGCTGCAATGTCAAACACAATCGGTATCGACCAGAGTGTGCTATTTGCCAATGTCATCTTTTCGCACACTGCCTCTACATCTACCTTACCCATAAAGCCCTCCAATGGAGTAAAAAAGCCGTAGGCGATGTCAATACACTCTCTGGCAATACGCCCGGTAATAGCTACTCGTTTTAATCCTTTAACGCGTTCCTTCACCTCTGATGGCGGTATCACCCTCTCTACAATCTCTTTACCACTATAGCCTATATATTTCATACTTGTACCTCTTCACAATTTCTATCATAAAGAACCGCTTTCATCTCCACGAAGATTCTAAAGAATAAAAGCAAATCCCCTGTCAGCTAGACGACTAATTGTTGTTATTCGAACTGGCTAGAGCTTCTCAATAAGAGTGACAATATGCATTAGGTTACATATATCCCAGCTTGCGTAATCTTCCCATTGATTTTTCCTTGTCCTGCCTTCTCCCAGCCCTCTCAGTCGTATGCTCAAGGTCTTGCTCCCAGGCGGGAACACCCTCCTTAGCTATGGCACTGGTAGTCTTGGCACCCAATGAGCGATATCCCTGCTCATAGAGTATGCAATAGGGTATATTAAACACCTGATAGGTATCCCAGAGTAGCCTCTCCGTAAAGTGTAGGATTGGCTTAATGCGCATATGCTCCGGTATTAGATGAGCTGCTTCTTTCTTTTCGAAATACTCATCTCCGACCCTGGCGACTTGCTCATCCCTCCGGAGTCCTTGGAAGATAGCCTTTACATTATGTTTCTCAATGTATGTATTGAACATGACAGTCTTCATCAGGTGATTACCGGTATATGACTCGGCCTCGAAGGGGAAGGAGTCTTCCGTAAAGCCGATGCGCTTAAGCTCAGCCTGGTTCCTCTCGTCGAGGTCACTGACCTTAACGATGTTGTTGAGTTTGCCACCAGCCGCCTTAATGACATCGTCATTGCGGCACCATTCCAGCTCTAACTTCCATTCCTCGGCGTATTTCTCCATAAACTCGTGAATCTCTGGAAATACGTCGAACTCGTCAATAGTCATAACCTTGGGTATTTTGATGCTATCCTCCTGGCATACCTGGCGGATAATCCACAAGTCCAACCCGCTATCCTTGCCACCTGTCCAGGTGATTGCCAGATCCTCTACCTTGTAATCTTTAAACGCTTGTCGTATCACCTCCTTTGATTTTCCGACTAACTCTTTACACTTTTCAGCCTTGTCTTGCTCTGTCACTTTTGTCCTCCTTTTTTATTTTTACTAACTGAGCCATCTTCTCACCCTAGGTTTCAATTTTCTTTTCAACTCTTCTGCTTCAGGTGATGTATTAACAATATTACTGAGCTCCTTCGGGTCTTCCCCAAGGTCATACATCTCCCAACTATCCAGGTTGGCACGGTATATTATCTTAAGGTCTTTGTCACGATAGAAGTAGATGTCCCTGTCCAGATCACCTCCTTTCTTACTATGTTGGTCAATAGCCTCACCATATACACCCCTGTCTGGATAATCTGCCAGAGGAAGAAGAGAATGGCCTTCAAACTTTTCTACTGGGTCAAGCCCAAAGAGATGTATTATGGTTGGTGGTATATCAACATTGCTGACTAGGGTATTACAAACCGTTACTTCACCAGCTCCGTAGATTAATAAAGGCATATCTATGAGCTCTGAATACATTTTGTCATCGTGGGAAAGCCCACCATGCTCATTAAACTCATCACCGTGGTCGTTGGTAGCAATAATCACTGTCTCTTCTAAGATGCCAATATTTTCTAGGAAACTCAAGAATTCTTCAAAGTAAGTATCCACTTCCCGAACGTGTATGTCATATAGTTTTTTCAGTAGCTCTACCTTTGCTGGGTCGGAAACATCCCTTTTAAGTTGCATATTTTGGAACATATCGTACATCTCGTCCTGGCTGATGGTAACCGAAGGGTCAGCCATATCGACATATTTCTTTTCTGGCATATAAGGTTCATGGACATCCATGTAGTGAAGCCACAGGAAGAATGGCTTTTTAGTTCCGCTTTTAGAGTAGGATGAAAGCCAGTCAACTGCCTTCTGATTCACTATATTACCTCTAACATAAGGTATCCTAGGCTCAACCTCATCCTCCATAGAATCATAGAAGACATCCCAGCCCCGGTTCCAGCCCAGAAATCCGCCAATATACGGGTTTGAGTGAAATGCCGCGGTAGTAATCCCAGCCTGCTGGAGGGGCTCGGAAATCAAGGTTCTCTGGGGAGCAAGCCCCCTCGGTTGCCCATACTCAAGGAAATAAGAGGAAGTAAGCAAACCGGGAAATGAAGCCTGGGTGTACGGTCCAACAGTTTGACCCCTAGTGAATACGATAGATTTGTTCCCTAAGGAATCAAAGGCTGGGGTTAGCCCTTTTTTGTTACCATAAATCCCGAAGACATCCTTTCTTGCTGCATCTACTGTAACCAGAATAACATTCTTCATCTCAGGTCAAACACCTCCCTGATTATTCCGTACTCTCCCTTTCTTTTTACTTGGGTTCAATGGTTAAGCAATTCCCCGATAAGTTTACTTTAAGTTCCGGCCAGCTAAATGGTTGACCCACCATCAATATTCATGAGCATGCCGGTAACATTATTAGCCTCCTCTGACAATAGGAAGACAACCCCATACCCCATGTCTTGCGGTGACTGGGGCCTCTTCATAGGAATAGAGGTTTCGGCCATTTCCAGAAAGACCTCTTCATTAGTCTTTCCTTTGTATGCCTCCGGGTTTAATTCCCTTCGCTTCGCGATGACCTTCTCGTGGAAACCGGGGGTATAAACCCTACCAGGGCAAATGGCGTTTACGTTGATATTATGCTTTGCCATCACATAAGCCAAGTTCTTGGTGAAGAAGACGACAGCAGCCTTAGAACAGCAATAACTGCTCACAAAGGGAAGATGCCCGTATTGAGCACATTCCGAAGCGGTATTAACTATCTTGCCGTATCCCTGTTTTACAAAAATGGGAATAACAGCCTGACACATGAAGATAGCTGGCATAAGGTTAAGTTTGAAGACCACATTCCATTCCTCCTCCGTTTCATCAACAAAATCCATGGTTGCCTTCTCAAAGAAAGGCTTACCAAGACCACCTACCACGTTAACTACTCCATCTAGCCTTCCAAGGGTATCCAGAGTGGTCTTGACTACTTTTTTGCACTCTTCTTTATCAGTAAGGTCTGCTTTTATGGCGACAGCTTTGCGACCTGCCTTCATAACGTCTTTAGCAATTCTCTTAGCTTCAGCTTCGTTAATGTCGACAACGGCTGTATCTGCCCCTTCTGAGGCCAAAACCTTGACAACCCCCTCACCGATACCCGGTCCAGCACCAGCAACAATAACTACCTTGTCCTTTAATCTCATTTCACCCCCCTTTTTATATATGTCATTTTTATTTTAGGGCTAGCCCTATTTGCCTGTCATCTCAGCCTTCATGTCTTACCTATTACCAGTCCAAACTGCGTAAGTCCGTCAAAGGTGGTTAAATTATGTAGCATCTACTGTAACCAGAATAACATTCTTCATCTCAGGTCAAACATCTCCCTTGAGTTCAGTCTGATTTTAGGTAGTGTCTCAGCCTCTTTGATACCATTCTCATATTGACTACCAGTGGCTAGCAATGGAAGTACTTTGCCTCCGTGAGGTAGAACTAAATTAGACATCGATATTCATCACTCCTTACTTAGCACCGCATACTTTCTCAGGATTGTAAAGTCTAAACCACGTTTTCCCCATAGGATACTCACTAGAATCTATCCCTCTGCTTAAGCTTAAATTCGTCTATTTCCCCCAACTAGTACCCTAACGCCGTTAGTCTCCTAGCCGAAATGTCAGCCACTTTCTTCATCGCCAAGGTGCCTGGAGCAGCCTGCCGTTTTACAGGTAACGGATTGTCTCTCTCCAAACCAGAGTATTCCACTCCGTAGCGGAAAGCAGAATAAAGCATGCATGGCTGGGACTTCGTTGGTGATGTCTCATAGGAAGGTAAATAGTTAACGAATTCCCAGATATGCTCACCTCTTGGATTTACCTCAAAGACCCTACCCCAGGTTCCTTCACAGATAAGAGTGTTGCCATTGGGAAGCCTCTGGCAGCTCGCCAGAGTAGAGGAGAAGAAACGACCAAGGATTCGCCGCTCATCCGGAGGATAAACCCAGACTATGGCATTACTCTGTGCCCCAAAACGGAAGTACATACGCTCTAGCGTGGGGTTAACTACAGTCGGGTCGAGTTCCAGGACCCGGGAATCCGAGCGTGGCGCAAAACTATGCAGGTCATTGTCAAACACAAGCAAGTTGCCGTTGTCCAGCACAGTGGCAAAGTGCTGATGCTCAAGAACCCTCCTGCCAAACCGCCACTTTATATCGCCACTCCCTTTGTCAATAATGACGACAAGATTACTTTCCATGAAGCTGGCCATTACACTCCCATCAGGCATCTCGGCAACAGAAGTAGCGTGTGTCCACTCATTCGGGGGACATACTGGACAGGTTACGTCCGCCTCGGGGTCCAGATGTTCATGCCCTATCCATTCCCAGACAACCTTACCCTCGGGTGTTATCTCCTGTATGGCATCTCCCCACATCGGGCCCTTCCTCCTCACACCCCATCCTAAGGATATAGAATCAGTGCCCTCTGTCTTAACCTTTCGCGCAATTTCCTCTGGTACTTTAGTCCACTTGATGACCAGAGTATTGCCGTTCTCCATCCTGAAGAAGCCATGGTGGAGATAGGGATCCTTACGCTCCCACACCTTATTACCATTCCAGTCAAGCTCCAACAAAGCACCCCCAGCACCCTCAAGCAAACCTAGAGGGTTATCCTCAACTCTTACATGGCAGAGCAGATGTCCATTTGGCAAGAGTTCTGCCTGCCAAGCCGGTCGGCGACCTAGCCTCCACTGGTGAACTACTCTTCCATACATGTCTATGAGCCATACCCCACTACCCTCAACAGGTGTAATTAGGGTAAAGCCATTGAAGGCTCGTTGTGTGTCATAAAAAGTTAGGCCCTTGATGCTCGTAAAAGCAACGCTCATGTTAAACACTCCTTCTATTTAAAGTTGTTATCCAAAGACTAGAAGATACAGGGTTTGAACTCCCTGTTCTTCCACGCTGGGGGACCGTAGGTCAAGTTTTCCCACTTCCACCTCGCTGGGTCCAAGTCCTTACCCTTGAAAGCAGGGTAGTTCTTGGAGTAGCGGTGAACACGAAAAACCATATTGGTAGTAGCACCAAACCTCTGGCGCCACATGGGGATAGAGTATTCCCAGACCAGTTCTTTTTCGTGTGTTACCTCGAAGAACCTGCCATCGTAGGCATCACTGATAAGGGTGTTGCCGTTGGGGAGACGGTCGTTCCCAGCCATGACAGTGCTATAGAAACTGCTCGGTGGGTCAGCAGTATATTCCCAGACGATCTTACCTGTTTTAGGGTCAATCTCAACTGAACGGGAATATTCCGGCCCGTAGAAGTTATTGCGGTGCGACCCATTATCCAACGTAAGGATATTCCCATTGGGAAGCTCCTTACAGTCATGCTGATGGAAGAACTCTCCCTTGCCGTATCGGCGGATTACCTCTCCACTAGAGTAGGCAATCTTATGTATCTGGCAGAGATGACGTGCGCTCCAGAGGATGGTGCCATCACGGCAGGGGAAAACTGTGTTAGAGTGAAAGTTAGGCCGCGTATCCAGTGGTGGAAAAGCATCTAAAACAGGATCCAGGTGGTCTCTCGTTTTCCATTCCCAGACTATTTTGCCATCACGATCAATTTCATAGATAGTGTCTCCCCATATCCTTTCCTTATACTCGGTACCGGCTATGCCACCCTGCCATTTCTTAGTCAGCTCGTCAGAGAAGATGCCATTCGGGTGATAAGCAAGATAAAGGTAATGACCCTTACCCTTCTGCGACCATTTGTCACTAGGGGCAAAATCAAGAGGGAAAAAATCATGGGTTTGGTAAGGAACCCTGACCCGCCAGACGATATTCCCATCCCAGTCTATTTCTACAAGTTCACTATTATCATTAGCCCCGCTAAATTCTGACCTCTCTCTCCACTCTGGCTTAGAGCCCTCCTCATCTGGAGAACTGAAGTCATGTTTAATGTTGCCGCTCAGCAGGCCATTTGGATAGAGTCTCCCGTATCCGAGGGGAACCCGCCAAATATGCACTATATTGCCCTCAACGTCTATTAATATAGGGCCCAAACCCGGTGCATTAAATAGTGTGTAACCATCGTAAGCCTTGAAGGGGTTATAGTAGGTGACTCCTCTCAAGGCTGTCCTCGCAATATTGCTCATCTGTTTCTCCTTTTCTTAGTTAATTTAGATTGCTAATATGATATGCTCTCTTCGATTCCACAACCCTCAACTGAAGTGGTGAAAGGCACACCACACCTAGCTTGCAAGTTCCAAAGCTCACCCGCCTTCAGATCGCCCACACTTTTGTCGACCCTTCTGGAGGGCTGGGCCCACTTTTTACCGCCTCGACCCATAGCGCCCGACATCACCCCTTAACCTCGGGTCTAGCAGGTCTCTAACGGCATCACCAAACATATTTACACCAAATACCACGGCACTTAGGGCAACTCTGGCAACAATAGCCACATGGCGCTACCAACTGTAGCTTGTCCTGAGTGTTCATTTGTCCAATTCGTTTTCATTCCTTTAATAATATCCCAAGGCTTCAAGCCGTGGCTGCAGGGCAGTTGCTGCTTCGACAGGGGTACCGGGTGCAGCTTGTCGGGCCTCTGGTACTGGTAGAGGTCGCCGTAGTCCGGAATAATCCATTTCGTACCGATAAGCAGCATAGACGGGGCAATACTTTGACCTGATGGGAGATGCCTCATATGAAGGCAAGCCATTAACGTATTCCCACACTAGGTCATCACCTCGTGGTGTTACTTCAAAGAGCCTACCCGTTATCCCCTCACAGATGAAGATGTTTCCATTAGGCAGCCTCTGGCAGCTTGACAGCGTAGGAGAGTAGAAAGAGCCAAACGGATCCAACCACCTCCAGTAGAGCCACGCTATCTTGTTGTTGCTTGGGTTGATCTCCAAAACGCGTGACGAGGACTCCCCATTCGTAGCATAACCATGTGGACAATGTAAACCGTTGTCAAATATGAGAATATTGCCATTATCCAGTTCAGATAAGGAATGCGGATGTGCCAATTCATGTGGTCCCCACTCCCAACTAACTTTGCCAGTCTTCTTGTCAATCTTAGCTATAGTATTAGTCTTCATAAAGTTGACCAGAATATTCCCGTCAGCAAGTTCAACAATAGAGTTGGCATGAGTCCAGGTATCACGGAAACATATTGGGCAAATGACACTAGTCAGCGGGTCAAGATGCTCATGGCCAATCCACTCCCAAGCAATTTCTCCCTTAGGCGTAATTTCCTGAATGGCATCACCCCACATAACTCCTTCCCTCTCGGTTCCAGCGTAGCCACCTTGAACTTTTGCCGCAATTTCCTCCGGCACCTTCACCCATTTGAGCGCCAGGGTATTGCCTCCTTTTGCCCGATGGGGGGCGTGGTGCAAATATGGATCCTGGTACTCCCATATTACATTGCCGTCCCAATCGACCTCCTGTACGCATCCCCCGGAACCTTCAAATTCAGTAAGCGGACTGTTATCATCCTGGCCCATGTACAGCAGATTTCCGTTAGGCAATAACTCTGCATATATCGGCTTATAACTCGTCTCCCAGTAGTGGATAATGCTACCCATCATATCAATCAACCACACCCCATGACCATCTACCGGAACCAACAAGATGACACCCGTGTATGCTTTAGCCCTGTTGTAGAAAGTCAAACCCTTAATGATACTGAACGCGTAACTCATTAAACTTACTCCTTTCCGGCCTAGTACGAAGTTTCCTGTAAAGCACCTTGTAACTA
>CAZZHQ010000107.1:0-8255 GCA_964654015.1 uncultured Dehalococcoidales bacterium
TTATTTGTAGCGGACAGCAATAACCCCAGTATAGTTGCCCTGCACATCACCAGGGGTTTACGTCCCCACCATTTACCAAGGCCAGTTAACGTTTGGCTTTGCTTTGCTGTTCTTTCAGCAAAACTTTCGATGGACAGTTTTGACACTGGGAATTGTGTCTCTATGAAGCATGGAACATCCTTAATCCCAGTTTTAGCGCTTTCGTTTATATCGAAAAGTGACCCAGTTCCAGGGTTATCCATGATTTACTATCCTATTTATCCTCAACCGTGGAATATTTTTCTGAATCCATAATAGCCTGATTAACAAACCGGAAGAACTCAGGAATCACCGGTTCTCCGGAATAGTTGATGGAGACAGGGTTCTCAGTAAGCGCATATCTCACAGCCTTACGCCAGCCGCGGTTCCGGCCAGTGACGTAATTCCCTGTGGCGGCCGCTGTCATAGTATAGAGCCACCAGCGTTCTTCAGGGGTTAAGCCTTGCCAGTTAGCAATTGCGGTGAGTGTGAGTGCCGGGTCAGCATCCTCAATAGCCCATGCCAACAGTGTAAGCTCTTTACCCAGAATGCGGTTGAGTATATTTACACCAGATTTCCAGCGCCCGGAGGGTTTGCCCTCCTTCTTCAAACGCCTATTGAATTCTGCTCTGACACCATCAGCAAGGGCATTCCATTTATTGCGGTCCAGGCAACTACGGACCTGTCCATCAAAACTCTCACCATAGTGGACTGACTCCTCTATGCGCCCAGGGTCCCATGACAGGTGCTCACTTATAACAATGGTTTGTGTAGTTCCGCCCGGTATAATAACCACAAAATGTGAGGCGCTCTCTATCGGCTCGAAACCAAATGAACCAGCTAGCACATCTAAAGCAGGATTTGTCCGTCGTTCACTCACTACTGCACCACCTCAGTGGATTTATATTCCGTTTTGGTTTCATTTATCCAGTCCAGGAACTGTTGGCCTCTTTCAAAGTGCAGTACCGTTGCTTCAATATATAGTTGGCCTTCAGAAGTTAATTTACGCAAAAGGTCCGCTGCATCACGCATTGCATCAGCGTTAAGTTGCATTTTCTGATGCAGGGTTAATTCTGCCCATTGGTTACCGGTTACACAGATCCTTACGCCGCTACTGGTTATGGATTTCACCTTTAATCTCTCGAGG
The DNA here is from genome assembly GCA_964654015.1 of uncultured Dehalococcoidales bacterium. Classification (GTDB taxonomy): domain Bacteria; phylum Chloroflexota; class Dehalococcoidia; order GIF9; family AB-539-J10; genus JAUUZT01. The sequence goes on from CAZZHQ010000107.1 coordinate 1,166, forward strand.
AATGCATAAGATTCCATGGTGGTGCCGAATTCATGTTTACGGTTCCATTTTAAAGGCTTATCGGCATCAATTGGTTTGTCCAAATCTTGTTTGTCCCAGCTTATAGGTATGTTTAGTTGTTCTGAAATAATTCCATCGCGTGTTGTAATTGCGAGCACCACCCAAGTACCCCTGATGATTTCTACAGGGTCAGTATAGATGCCTCCAGAGAGCTTAGGGTCTGAGCCATCGGTGGTATATTTTATCTCGGCTTTTTCATCCGCATTAGGTGCTGCCTTTATCTCAACCATCTTTGCACCCTTTTTGCCGGAGTAAATCTTGTATTTAAGCTTCAGCCTGTTATGCCAGATTTGAGCAAGGCCATCGTGATGGGTTTTAGTAGAATCTACTGCCAGGAAAGAAACAGTCATTGCCCTGGTTTTATAAATACCGTTTTCCACCTTTTGCGACGCTTCAGTGGCATCACCACCGATTTCAGCATAGATGGTATCCCCATTAATAGGGATAAGTTTCAGTTCAACTTCTCCGGTGTCATCATTCCTGAAGCGCTCCTGAATTTGTACCGATGGTGTTTTAGGCGGGGGTGCAGTCCGGTCAATATATCCCCCGGGGTCTTCACGCCACACTTCACGATGGACAAGCTCATTTTTTATTTCATCAAGGGCATCGCGCCTATGCCACTGCCATTGAGGATTCATAGCCGCCCGGCGTTTGATTTCCGTCCACAACATAACGGGTGTAGTGAATATGCGGGCTTCTATCTTCTTACGGAAAGTATCGCTGTTAACGTCTTCTGTATATTTTTGCTTGTCTTTCAGAACCTGAATAATCTGGTCCTCACCATTGTATTTATTACCTTCATATTTCATAAGAAAATCTGCCGCTATTAAAGTGTCTTTGTCACCAATATGTGATGGGTAGTACAAAGTGGAAAAAGTTTCTTTAGTGGCAGATAAAAACTGCCCCAGGATACGGTCTTTCAGTTCATCAGCCTGCTTGAATTGAGGGTCAGTTTGTGGGACTTTCTCTGTTTCCATTTCATCAACTATATGCTGGATAGCCTTTAGTCTTTTAGCGCTTTCCACCAGCGTATCAAAGGTGTTTCGGGACCCTGTTAATATGCCAATCCTGTTTTTAAAGGTTGTCTGCTCATAAAACTGAACTAATTGCGGATTTATGCCCTGGCCAATATAAGGCTCCGAGATAACAAGGGTTATTTTTTCTTGCTCCGGTTGTATTTGGTCAAGGGATGGCAAAGGCAAAATATTTTGATAACACCAGCCTGTCTGTGGTTTAAAGATATTTGAAAGACGCTTCCGAAGTTCCTCTAGAGCCTGTTCTCGGATGTAAGCAGTGGAAAGAGACTCCAATTTAGCGACCAGATTCTGTACGTTTTTGAAATACAATCGCCCGTCACGATTGGCATGGAGATACCATGCAGCGGTAGAAAGTTTCTCCAGAACGTCGGATTGAAGACGAGACAGATTCCTCCCTGGTTCACACAGATACCCAACAACCTCATGAATAGTTAGCCCTAATATTGCGTTGGGGATGTTGGCAAGTGAAGCCATGAATATAAGACGACAGGCGTCACGTGTATCTGATGTGCTCAGATTCTGGTCCATTAGCTCGGCTACCGCAGTTCCCTGGCTGGCAATATCATGCGAGACAGCGTTATCCAGAGTGGGATTAATCTGTCTGATTTCCGATAAGGTCTCGGCGTCATTTAAATCTATATCATACACGTTGATAAGGTAGTTCTTATCAGCCTCTTCTGTCTGCCATAACCGTGATGTAATGATACGCATCAAACGGATTAAGGCACGGGTCTGCTGAAAACCAGAATTCTCACGGAATCTGGCATACAAATCTTTAATTGCTGGGTGAAAAGGATAACTGGTCTGGATAAGCTGGGCAAATGCCTCCGGTGATTGAGCTGTGATATCCATCTGTTTAGCTTCACGGACTGATTTGGCATAAGCTTGCGCTATTTCAGTTACTTCCTGCTCGCTGGGAAGTATTTTAAAAATACGTTTCCGGAGAATATGATAGAATTCATCGGTATTGATTTGAACAGGCGTTAAGTTCATAGCGTGCCTCTGGGCTTCACTCTGTAATTGTTTAAGCAATTCGGCAATTTGAGCGCTGGCCTCAGCGTATGTGCCCACAAGGTCAGTTAAAACGATACAGACATTACCAAGTTCCGCTTCAGCAACTGCTTCAAAAAGATTAGTCAAAGCCGTCGCAGTGACGTGGGATAAATCCGAATTACCCACAGCAATAGACTTGGCATTATCAAGGTAAGGTGGTAATTCATCAAGCAGTATTAAAGTGGCCTGTCCTTTAAGTAAATTCACCCAGGCTGAACGCCCAGGAGCTTTAAGTGGAGAATAGTAGTCCTTAAAGTTGGCTTGTTTTCCTAGTTGGCTAGCTATTTCTCCCCATATACCATTTGGGACATCAGTTTCACGACCAGAGAAGCAAATCACCTGCACAGAAGGCAAGTCCTTCGCACTTGGTAAATCAGGCAAAACGGCATGGCGCAATTCAGGGTGTTTAGCCAGCATACCAAGAGTGATTAAACTGTGGGTTTTACCACCACCCATAGCTTGAGTTAACTTGAAGACAGCTTTGTCTGATTTACCCTGTAACCGCCGAAACGCTTCGATTAAAAGCGTCTGCATTCCTGCAGTGACCCAGTTCTCTTCAAGGAAAGACTTGCTATCTATTCTATCTTCTGCTAGATGCATTAAGTTAAGGACTGTATCCCTGCGCGCAGTATCAAAGACACTCTCCCGTGGTGTACATAGAGATTTAAGCGATTTCATGCAAATCTACCTCCAGTCAAGTTTGTTGGAGTTATTGGATAAATCAATCAATAACGACGATTCTAGCCTAGTTGATGACCAAGTTGTTATCAATCCTCTATTAACCTCATGACTTATAGATAATATTTCCACATTTTGCTAGCACAATTATTATAATGCTCATTGGCTCTCAGTGAAATAGTTTCCTCATTCCATACTTGTAGGGAAAGATAGTCAGTTGTCATGCTCAAAGATGAATATTTTTGTAATGTTTCCTTTTTTTTCTCCCAAGGATCATTAGTTAGTTTACTATTTAACCTTTTAGTGACGAGTGTCAAATTACCTAATGTCTTCAAGGCCTTGTTCCTGGCAAATATTCCCTTATCATCAAGTGCTGGATTATTCCAATGCTGTTGCCATTTGCCAGGTAGTATATGTTCAACTGAAAAACTTGATGAACTCAATTTACTTGTGTCATGGTAAGGAGAATTCTTCTGAAATAGAGCAATAGAAAATAGGATTTCTCGAGCATTCTGGTTACTGAGGTGTGATTTGCGGAATGAGTCTTCAAAATCTATATTTCTAGGAAATATGTTTGTATATTCCGTGAACGAAGTAAAAATATCCTTGAACAATGCGGTATTTATTACATTCCCCTCTTTGTTGACCTTGTCCAGTTTTTGGATAATAGAAATAAACAAATTATTATAGTTTTTAGTTGTCAGGCGACAAATATTCCTTCTAACTAAATAACTTTCAAGGAATTCTAATATATGGTTTCTTTCAGTGATATCTGGCACTTTCAGGTAAATATAAAGAATCAAAGGATAAGCAGTTGTGATAGATAGATTCTCTATAATATGAAAGAATCGCTTCTCAGTATCACTATAAGATATCTCATTCAGTTCCTCTCCGTTAGGAAAACTGAAATACATATCTGCACATTCTTTCAAATCCCTTAGAAACGCCACCTTTTCATCTATAGTTTTTTTCTCGAGCCAGCTTTTGTACTCTTTGTATAATTGCTCTAATTTAATCTCTTTCTGTGTCTCAATTATCAAATAGCAGTACAGTAGAACTTCCACATTATTTCTGATAACTCTTCCACTGGTTTTTTCTTTATCCCAAAAGGTTACAGTTTCCTCATCAGCTTCAAAAACTGGTTCCCAGAGAGTGTCAAAATAGCTATAAAGGTTTTTATCCTTGAAAATGTAATTCTTTAATAATTCAGCTGTAGTAAGTTTTACTCCTAAGGAATTAATGGTATCAAAAATTATTTGCTCATCATCATCAGAGGACAATAACATGCTAATAACAGGAACTCGTTCGAGAATTATGTTCGTAAGTAAATCTATATCTTCATCTTTCAGATTTATAGCTTTCTTTTTAAAAAAATCATAAGCCTCGATAATAGCATTCTCTTTATTTTGCTTAATATGATCCAAATCACTTTGAATTAGAGCAATATAGTGGGGCATATCATTTCTACACAATTCTATCCTGAACAGACGTTCATCATGAACATTTTTGAATACAAGCAACTCCTCTATCTTATTCTTCAAGTTTGGGAGAGTACCTTTGCAGCAATCAAATAGACTCTTAAACAGTATTGATACGGTGGTCAACCTTTGCTGGCCATCAATTAAATCATGCCAGTTCTCTCCCAATTTCATTTGTGGAATTTGCTTAGTAATTAGCGTTCCAATAAAATGCTCTTTCTGTTTATTATCAGTAGCCTCAATATACACTTGGAAAATATTTTCCCAGAGACTTTCCCAGTTATCTTCACGCCAAACGTAAGAACGCTGGAAGAAGGGTATTTTATATTGAATATTCCCGTGAAAATAGCTCTGTAATTTATCCTTTGATGCATTTATCATGGTGCTAATTACTCCTTAAATCAACGTCATTTATATCATAGGATATAAAACTCACCAAGCAAGCTGCCTACCCCTAGCGATGGTACCACATCTTAAGTCGTTGTCATAGTAAATGAACTGCCCCACAAAACTAGTCCAATAGGTATATTATTTAATTTTATTATTAAAGATGCCCCCATCTTTGGGCTAATCACAATGTTCATACCAAAGCAATTGCAGGGCAGGTCATAAATACATACTATGTAAGATGTTAGAAAACTATCTTATTTATTGGATAAACTACTATATCAATAATGGTTTATTAGGAGTTACAATAGCACTGAATAATGAAAAGAACCTCTATATACCGTATCTGTGCCAATAAAAACACCCCTCACAAAATAGAAATTGGGAAACATAATTTGAATATATATAGCAATACTCTGAAGCTATGGAACTGACTTATGCTATATAAAAGTCGCAAATTACCTTTGACAATATAAGAAAAAACTGATATTATGGGCAGCGAATTTACATTCTATGATTATATTGACGCTGATGGAAGTGGAGATAATGTCATATCTAGTTGGCTAAATAATGAAGGCAAACCAGCTAAAGCACGTTTCACAATGATGATTGCCAGCTTGGAAGCTTCACCACCGTCAGGGATGCAAGATTCGGTTTGGAAAGAACCTTATACAGAGACTCTGAAATATGAATGGGATGGCTTTATAGCAATACGTGGAAAAAAAGGAAGAGTACAATATAGGTTACTTGGACAAATGCTGGGGCGTAAAGTATTTCTAGTAACTTGTGGGATTCACAAATCAAAAAAATATATAACGGATGTTTCATCAAAAATAGCTTTAAAAAGAATTGAACAAATGGCTAATGACCCTGCACGTTACAGGAGAGAACATGAATATAACTAATAAGTACAAACAAATGTGGGAAAGCCTGCGTGACCCTGAGTTTCGAAAACAATTTGTTGAGGAACATTTAAATGTTGGCATTGCTTTTCAGATACGTTCCCTTCGGAATCGACAAAAGCTGACGCAAGTTAAACTAGCAGAATTGTTGGGTGATAAGCGAAAACAACCTATGGTTTCTGAATGGGAGAACCCAGACTATGGCAAATACACACTGGGAACACTAAAAGAACTCGCAAATATATTTGATGTTGGATTATTAGTTCGATTCGTGCCATTTAGCACATTGGTTGATTGGACAATTAATCTTTCAAGTAATGAGATTGCGCCACTTAATTTCAACGAAGAAGAACATTATCATGGCGTCGCAATGGCTTCATCGGCTTCTAATCCGATGGGGGCAGTTATAAAAGGCATTAATACAAATAGCTTTTTCAGTACAGTTAACAGTGATGAGGAATTTAAATTTGATTCTGGCCCTTATGGGAAAATAACTACAAGTGCGTATCCATATGCAGAAGTGACTGAAAAGGAGGCTGTTCATGCGTAAAGAAATTAATCAATATATTGCTGAAGAGTATCGTTATGCTGTTACTAAAATGCAAGAATTACAACAGCCAAACAAGAAGCTATTCTATTTTAGTGTATTTTTTGGAGTAGCACAGCGTGCACTTAATTTGGAATGGAACACAGACCTTGCACTCGTACATATGATTACTCAAAATATTCATACTCAACTTAATAGCACCATGCAAATGCCAGGAACAATGAATTTGCTACCTCTTGATTGGTCACTTATTTATGACAAACTGACACAAAGTTCATCCGACCTTGCCTCCTACTTTGAGGAAGCAGATAAAGAGAGAAGCAAAGAAGAACTATATCGAATATTCGGGTGTTTCGCTGAAATAGCTTATGCAATTACTGGTAATGGTAGCTATCTACATGAGAAAGGATTATTAAAGCTTTAGAGTATTCTTAAGAATATAGATTGCTTTCTTCTCTAGTTTGAATTATTCTCAATTATTATTGTTTCTGTCTTGAACGCTTATTCTGCCGTATAAATGACTAAAGTGATTTTGTTTTAACATTCATTGGATGCCTGTCGCATTTACTAGGATATTTACTTAAATACTTCATGGTATTTAGCAGAATATAGTAGTAACCAAAGCGGTCATGATATCCGAATAATCCATTTATTAACTGCATACCACAACAGTTACAGGGCAGGTCATAGCATCCAACAACTACCTGCCAGGCATGGAAGTCCAACACAATCCGAAAGACAATCATGGGTTATAGTCTCAATATCAATCTCGAAAGAAACCCCAGTAGACAGTCACCTAGGCTTCATTTTTTCGTGAGAGATACAGATGGCCTGAACCCAAACCCAATTTAACTCTCGCCACTATTTTCTTTCCACAATCAGGACATGTCATCTCACTCGTGCTAACAGTAAAACCGATAAAGACAAGGCTTATTACCAGCACCGCTA
>CAZZHQ010000108.1:0-8141 GCA_964654015.1 uncultured Dehalococcoidales bacterium
GCAATACCTTGAGCGGCTGCTCCGAGCCTCCCGGCAGCCTGATGCTCAGGTTGGGGATGAGGCGGGAAAGCCAGGAGTGGTGAGTCGGTAGTGCATAAGTGCCTAAGTTATTCATATTTTGGTTCATCCTCTTTGCTAATTCGACCTGGGTCATAGGCTTGAGACGCATGATATCCCCGGTCGAAAGATAATCCCTTTGTTCCATGGCAATAGTTTCCAGGAGACGATGGGTGAGAGCATTGCGCGAGTTGACCCGACGAAGTTGATGTAAGAAAGGTTTTTTCGACAGTGCCATTGGCGAAACGGCACCACAGATCCTCGTCCATCCCATAGTGCTGCTGAAAGTAAGGATGGCAATATCGTATCCCGAATTCGTCATGCCCTCGCTTTACGTACTCTCCGATCACACGGTCCTTTCTTGCTGGACGGCGCAAAGCCGGGTGAAGTTTTGAGAGGTTCTCTTTCCACACGCACCCGTGTTGGAGCCATTGCTCCAGAAGGGGATGACTCTCTACCTGTTCCACAAACGTGAAATACCTCCAGAGTGGCCACTCCAGCAATTGCGCAAATATAATTCTCCCGATCAACTTTCCCTCTCCCCCTATGTTTTCAAATTGCTTGTTGATTAGTTATTTCTCCTTACTTTTCTGACAAACTTTCAATTCAAAATTGTTATACCCTCAAATGTTCTTCTTCTTCTTCTTCTTCTTCTGCAAAAACTCCTCCTCGAACAGGCCACCGATGCGTTCCATTTCACCTGGGGCAACATGCACGGGGTTGCCGCTAAGGATACCGACGACATCACGGAAAGGTTTGCCAATATGCATCCCCTTACCGTCAATGGTAAACTCGCGGATATCCTTGTCGTGCATAGAGCCGCGCATCTTGAGCACCGTCATCCCCCGGCGCATTTCCCCATACATTTCTATATATCTCAGCAGGATAATAGAATCGGTAATGGTGGAGATATGCTCCTCGGTGATTGATGCTCCGCCCATTAGAGTGGGCGTGGCGGCAGTGAAAAGCCCGGCAATCTCCTCATGCTTGATGAAGGAAGTCAGACTGATGACGAATTCACGGAAACCCTTGATGGTTGAGACGCGTTCCAGCGCTGAGAGGCTGTCCACAGCCAGACGATTGGGTTTGAACTTGTCAATCTCTGCCCTAATCTTAATGAGGTGGTCTTCCAGCCCGGCGGTCTCCGGGTACTCGCAGACCACCTTGAGCTTCCCCTCCTTTTCCATCCGTTCAAAATCCATTCCCCAACCGCTGGCATTGCGAAAGAGCTGCTCCCGGCTTTCCTCAAAGGCAAGCAACAGGCACCTCTCGCCATTGCTCGTCCCTCCAGCGATGAACTCGGTTGCCATGAGCGTCTTTCCATTGCCGGTGGCACCGGATACCAGAATGATTGAATCACGGAAGAACCCGCCGCCGCACATCTTATCCAGTTCCTGGCTTCCCGAAGTGATGCGGATATCGGATGACTTCTGCTTCAGTTCAATGGCAGAGAGTGGAATCACAATGATGCCCTGCCCTGGTATGATAGTAAAAGGATATTCTCCCTTCTGGTGAAAGGTGCCGCGGAACTTGAGGATTTCCATCGTCCGGCGACGCTTCTCCTGGTCCAGAACGTTGCGCAGGATGATAACATTGTCGGCGACAAACTCCTCGACACCATAACGGGCGATAGCACCGTATTCTTCGGCCCGCTCTGCGGTTATAATCGCGGTGATGTCCATTTTCTTCAACGCCGCGGCAATCCGGAAGAGCTCATGGCGTACGATGGCGCTATCGGCAAACTGGGCAAAAATAGCACCCAGAGAATCCATGGCGACACGCTCGGCGCCGACCTTGTGGACGGCATTCTCGATACGAGCCAGGAGGGCACCTAAATCGTATTCCCCGGCCACAACAGGCTGGTCTCCCAGTTCGGGAGAGGCATCGACAAAGGCGAATTTGCCCTCGGTTTCCCATCTCTCGATGTCCCAGCTAAGGCCCTTCACATTCCGGCGGATGTCAGCCGGCGATTCTTCAAAGGTGACAAACACGCCGCTTTGGTTCGCTTTCATTATGCCCTCAGCCAGGAATTGGGTAGCCAGGACCGTCTTGGCGCTCCCAGAGGTACCGGCAACCAGGGTGGTGCGGCCCTTCGGCAAACCACCGCTGGCCAGGAAATCAAAGCCCGGAATGTAAGTTTCCAGCTTGGTCATTTGCGACATTTCTTTCTTGGCACTCATTGCTTGTTTCCTCCTTGATTTTTGGATGTGGCTGTGTAAGGCTGTATATCCAACCCCAGCAGCACCTTATCGGTCTCAGACAGGTCGCCGATGATTCGGCGCAGAGGTCGCGGCAGCTCCTTGGTCAGGGTCGGTGTCGCCAGGATTTTCTCGTCCTCAGCCAGTTGCGGTCGTTCCAGAACATCGATGATAGCCAGCTGGTATTGCCCTTGCAGTTCCTCATTACAAATACGGCGCATATTGGCAATGGCACGCTCAGATTTTGGCGTGTGACCGGTGATATACAGCTTCAGCATAAACTTATTCATCGTTCCTCTCCTTTACCGGTGTATTGTTCATCTTCACTGCTGTGGCCGTCGAGGAATAGGCGCGGTAGAATGACGCTAGATAACCCATAAGTTCGAGCACCATCAGTCGCCCTTCCTCGACATAGGCTTGAAACTTTTCAGATGTGACCCCCTTACCCTTTCTTTTCATGGTTATGCTGTGAATTTCTACTACATCGCGCGGCCCCGTCTTAAGGAAGCCCATTTGATCAGCGATAGAGCGAAGCTCTCCTGAAATATTATGCTTCACCTTATATGCTCGCTGCTCCAGGGCCAGGTCCAATAGCCCCCCGTAGCGCTGAGCCAATTCGTTAAACATGTCCGGCACGCTCTCACTCAACGGCACCACGCCAAAAAATTGCGCCGTAATAGTGGTTTGAGCAGAAGTGGAAAGCTGCTCCAGAGAGCGCAGCTCCCGCTCCAGTTGCTCTATCCGCTCTACTTTGGCCCGTGCCTCCGCTTCCTGTGCCTGCCTTATATCCGAAATATCCTTTGCCCCAGCCACAACACCAGTGATATTGCCATAGCCATCGGTGAGCACACTGGCATTGAAGGACATCGGAATTCTGCGCCCGTCTTTTGCTTTATAGGTCAATTCAACGTTACGGATTTCCCTATGTTCACCTGTTTTGGACTTATCCACGTGTTTGAAAAACTGGAAAAATTGCTTCGCTTCTTCTTCTTCTTCTTCTGCAAAAACCACACTAATAGGCTGCCCCACAAGTTCTTCTTCGGTGTAACCCAACAGATTAGAGGTTTCGGGATTGATGGTCTTTATCTTTGCTTCGGTGTCTACGACAATGAGAGTGTCTAAGAAATTTTTGATGATGCTTTCGGTGTAGTTCTTAGCTTCAAGTAATTCTGCACTTAACTGTTCCCGCTCGATGGCATAGGACAAGCTCCGTACCAGGACCTCGCCATCTATATGTCCCTTGACCAGATAATCCTGAGCCCCGCGGGCAATTGCCTCGATTCCCAACGCTTCGTCACGCAGACCAGTCAGCACCACAACAGGCACGCCTGCGTCTTGCTCCTGAATCTTCATCAGCCCATCAAGACCTTGACTATCAGGTAAGCCCAAGTCAGTCAAAACTATATTAATGTCTCCTGAAGCCAAGCGCTCTATCGCCTGGGCTAGTCGGTCAACCCATTCGAGTTTAAAATTAGACCTCCCAGCTTCGAGCAGCATCTCGCGTATCAGCCGGGCATCCCCCGGGTTGTCCTCAATCAGCAGAACTCTAATCGGTTTACTACTCATATCTCCTACTTCGGCGGTAGTTTCACGATGCTGAACCAGAAATTCTCGATGGCTTTCGCTACCTCAATGAATTGCTCCAGGTCAACCGGCTTGTTGATGTAACAGTTCGCGTGCAGGTCGTAGGTTCTAAAAATGTCCTGTTCGTCAACTGAGGTGGTCAAAATCACTACCGGAATCAATTTCAGGTCAGGAGACTCCTTAATTTCCGCTAACACCTCACGCCCGTCCTTTTTCGGCAAGTTCAGGTCAAGCAGGATGAGGTCGGGGCGAGCCTCGTCAGCATATTTGCCTTCTTTATGCAGGAAGGCCATGGCCTCCACGCCATCTCCAACCACACTCATGTTGTTGTACACCTTGGCCTCTTTGAGGGCTTCCCGAGTTAAGCGTACGTCGCCAGGGTTGTCCTCTACCAGTAAAATCTCAATAATCTGTGCGGTCTGTCTACTCATGGTTGTTATCTCCTTTCATTGGGATTGTGAAGTAAAACGTTGAACCCTTACCCACCTCTGACTCGATCCAGATTCGCCCACCGTGGAGTTCCACAACCCGCTTGCAGAGCGCGAGGCCGATGCCAGTGCCAGAATACTCTTCTTTACTGTGGAGCCGCTGAAAGATGGCGAAGAGGCGGTCGTGATACTGGGGGTCGATGCCAATGCCGTTATCGCGAACTGAAAAGAGCCATTCTTTCCCCTTTCCTTCGGCCGCAATGTGAATGCGAGGCGGCTCCTCGCTGTGGAACTTGATACCGTTGCTGATGAGGTTCTGGAACACCTGAGAAAGCAGCGAGGTGTCAGCAACTACGGTTGGTAACGGGTCGTGGGTGACCGCTGCTCCACTCTCCTCAATTGCCGTCTGTAGATTGGTGACAGCGTCGGCAAGGACGGCATTGCAATCAGTCGGCTCGAAAACTTTGTCCTCCTTGCCGACCCGAGAATATGCCAGCAGAGCATTAATCATTGTTTGCATCCTGGACACCCCGTCAACGATATACCCGACAAACTCGTCCGCATCGGTATCCAGCTTGCCTTTGTAGCGCTTATCCAGTAACTGCGTGTAGCTAGAGATCATCCGTAGCGGTTCCTGCAGGTCATGTGACGCAACATAAGCAAAGTGCTCCAGCTCCTTATTGGAGTGCTCCAGTTTTTCTTCAATATGCCTCTGCTCCGTGATATCTCGCGCTGCTGCGAATAACCCGATAACGTTACCAGCCTCATCGCGATAAACGGCGGCGTTGTATAAAACCGGGGTAACACGTCCGTCCCGATGCCGAATTTCCAGTGGATAGTCCTTCACTAAGCCTCTTTGCAACGCCTCTTGATACCCAGCTCGAGACTTCTCAGGTTCAGTGAAATAGTCAGCAAATTCTGTGCCGATGAGTTCTTCCCGGGAGTAACCGGTAGCCGTCTCCGTGGCGTTATTCACATCAGTTATCTTACCCTCTGGGGAGATAGTCACGAGTGTGTCAAGGCTGGCCTCAATCAGGCTTCTAGTATAGGCACCGGTGCGCTCCAGTTCCTGGGTGGTAGCCTCAAGCTCCTCACTTGTGGATTGTAGCTCCTCGTAGTTGGCTTCTAATTCCTCATGAGAGACCTGAATTTCCTGCTCGCGCTGGCGAACCACCGCTAGCAACGCATGAGCGTGCTCCGTCGCGCTGTAGAATCGCGTGGCATGGTCGAAGCGCTGATGTTCAGCCAATCGCCGCCACTCAGCGCGCCTCTGGGCACTCTCTTCCCACCCGATATAATTGACGTCTCCCAACCCCCGGGCGAAACCACTGTGCCGGACGTTTCGTGCACCCTTGGCAGAGATCCTCTTTAAGATGATATCGCCGGTCGTCGTGGGGCGAGTCTTCAGGTTTTGAAGTGTCTTAACCTTATGCATGGTAAACCTCCTGCCTTGATTATTGCTGGTTCATTATTGTCCAATGGTTCCCTCCATCCCCATGTCGCCGTGCTCACTTATCTCTGTGTTCTGTATCAGGGTCATAATCTGTCCGGGGATCTGCTCCACAGGTAGGACGTAATCAATCGCGCCTGCGTCGATAGCTGCCTTGGGCATGGCAAACTGACGCGAAGTTGCCCTATCTTGGGCGATAGTTGTCCCCCCATTTGCCTTGATTATCTGGCAACCGTGGGCACCATCGCGCCCGGTGCCTGTCAGAACAACGCCGATAACATCGGGCCCGAAGGCCTGGGCTGCCGAGGCAAACAACACGTCTATAGATGGGCGTACGTAATTCTCTTTTTCTTCCGAACTAAGGGTGAGGCGTCCATTCCCCACACGGAGGTGTTGCCCTGGTACAGCCACGTAGACTACTCCGGTCTTGACGAGCAACCCGTCCTCGGCCAGGCACACCTGCATCCGGCAGTACTTAGCTAGATACTCGGGCAAGCGAGTCTGTGAGTCTGGCCGCAGATGCTGAACGACCAGTGTTGCCGCCGGCAGATCGGCCGGCAACTGGGATAACACCTGCCTTATGGCATCGATGCCCCCTGCCGATGCGCCAAAGACAATAACCTTCTGAGTCTTCTTTACTTGCCGCTCCGTCATAGATGAAACTACGCTCCCCATCTTCCTACTTTCGCCTGCCCACCTTTCGAAATAACTTGGCTTTGATGTCCAGGCAGTTAAATAGTGCTCTGGTTTCTCCCATCGGCGCCTCAGCTTTGCCCAGCAGAAGAAAGCCGCCATCTTTGAGACGTGAGTGAAAGTGCTTCAGCACCCGTGTCTGTAATGCTGGAGCAAAATATATAAGCACATTGCGGCAGACCACAAGATCCAGGTTATGATAGGGCGGATTGCTGACTAGATCATGCATTTCGAAACTCACTAGCTGCCCGAGCAATGGCCGAATGCGAAAGCCACCCCTCTCAGGGATAAAGTACGTACCCAGGCGATCTGGCCGTACGCCTGCCACCCCTTTTGGAGCAAACCACCCCTCCCGGGCACAGTCTAACACCTTCTCGTCAATGTCAGTGCCCCAGATATTAACGTTCCACCGCTCGATCCCCTCGCCCAGTATCTCCAGTAGCAGCATGGCAATGGAGTAGGGCTCCTCCCCCGTGGCACAGCCTGCACTCCAGATCCGGATTTCCTTCCCCTGACTACTTACTAGGGCTGGCAAAACTACCTCCTCCAGCGCATGGAAGGCGACGTCATCTCGGAAGAACCCGGTGACCTTAATGGTCAGGTCGCTAAACAGCCGGTCGTACTCAGCCGGGTCCTGGTCCAAGACCTGAGCATAGGTGGCATAGGTCTCGGCACCTCGAGCCCGTAGACGCCGTGCCAAGCGCCTTGTCAAAGTAGTGTCCTTATACTCCCGGAAGTCGAATCCCCGTTCCCGGTAGACCTTTTCCAAAAGGCGTTGCAATTTCTCACCATCCTCAGTCATATGCTCTCCCCCCGCTTGGTCTCACCATCTACACCACAACCAGCCGACCAATACACTATTGGCAGTCCACTTATAGTTACCAGAGCTAGTGGCCAATTCAATAGCCACCGTACCTTGTTACCAAGCTTTATGTATCCGCCAGCAAACTACTCGTAGCCAGTAGTTACCCGCGTAACCAAGCCTTTATCATTACACGAATATGTACCCTTGCTTGTTGCTGTCCTCAGGTAGTTTGGATACAATGAGTAGCTCGATACAGCTGCTGTAGGAAACTTATTCATATCGTTCTCTGCAGTAGCGAGTGAGCCGGTTATTGTGCTTATTCCTTCCTTTGCCATCATTATATCCACGGCTGTCTGGATGGTTACCAGTTCAGCCTTTGCCGCCTCCTCCTCACCGGTGCCAATAAGCCCAGTGACATTAGGCAGCACGACAGCCGCCAGCACGCCGATAATGGCGATAACAATAAGCAGCTCGATTAAGGTGAAACCCCTATTGCTCTGGTGAACTCTTTTCAGAAACCGTTTCATGATTTTGCCTCCTTTGTCCTTTCTTTCTAGATTTACCATTGATGTAATTCACCTCCCTTTTGTTTTTGCTCCAGCTTGCCATTGGCAGCTAGACTGAGGATAAACCCTCTCTACTTCGTTTGTTGTTATCAGCTTCCTTGCCGGAGATGTCCAGCTTCTGAGTTAGGATAGGTCTGTGTAACCTTGCTATCAATGATGATGGCTGTCATCTATTGCCTCGTGCCTCACCAGAGGTTATACTTCACGAAATCTCGATTTGCCACTTGTCTCACCCCCAAATTAGCCACTTGGTCAAAATATTACAACTAAATATTGTTTTAGTTACCACGGCAAACAGGGATTTCACGTCGTGCCACGGTGGATGGTACACGTTAGAGCATAAAAATAGATAGTGAGCCT
>CAZZHQ010000109.1:0-8060 GCA_964654015.1 uncultured Dehalococcoidales bacterium
GACACCAGCCTTTCAAGCTGGACACAGGGATTCGAATTCCCTTGGGGGCACCACATTTCGTATTCAAAATGCCGATTTCTTGCTTAACAAATTGACTGTTTCTCAGATAGCAGAGTTAAGCAGTTTAAGCAAAGCCTACATTTCACAGGTTAAACATGGGAAGAGGTCACCATCTCCGAAACTTGTTGAAGTATTATGGGAGTTCAATCAGCAAACTAACCATTACAGAAGACTTGATGGAATTGATAAGGCTATTGACCTATTTCTAAAATCCAGACGCAATGGTGCTTCACAGGGAACTATAGACTTCTATAGCAAGTACTTGAACAAAGCTATACCAATACTGGGCTTGACTCCTAAACCAGTTGAGATAAATCAATATCTGAATTCACTATCATGTTCTATTGGTGGAAAACATGCCTATTATAGAGCCATGTCTGTTTTCTACAACTGGCTTTACAGTCTCAAGTCAGGATATGGTCTTAGTTACAAGACCAACCCAATTGCCCTTATTGATGCCCCTAAAAAACCAAAACTTGTACTTCCTGCTCTTTCCAAAGAACAAGTAGAGACACTAATCAAACAAGCACACTGCACAAGAGACAAGGCTATTATTGCACTGTTTACAGAGTCGGGGCTACGCTTATCAGAACTTCTAAATATTAAACCTCTTGATATAAACTGGGAATCCAAGACAATTAGAGTTATCGGTAAGGGAAACAAAGAGGGTTATGCTCCATTCGGATTATTGGCTGAACAGTATCTAAGGGTCTGGCTCACCGAATACAATCCGCAACCTGATGCACGTATATGGAATATAGGCTTTTGGGGTATCAAGACAATGCTTGACCAGCTTGGTATTGAGACGGGGATACACGCAACCCTCACACTTTTAGACGCACATTTGCCTGTCTACTTAGGAAAGCCGGAGTAGACACTATGACGATAAAAGACCTTGGAAGATGGGAAAACATAGAGATGGTGCAAAGATATACTCGGTCAATTACGTTTCAGGATAGTATGAAGTTTTACAGGGCGCCACTTTCTCAATAACTTGCGCGCATAAATATTGTAGTATCTGATAATACAGCCAATTATCTATTATCTGTGGGTAATCTGTTATATATTAAAAAATTGCTACAGACCAAAATTATTTTAACGGCATCAATTTGCGAAGTTCCTCAATTAGTTTAAGGTACATTTCTACTTTCTTCATGTCCGGCGATTTACCCGCTATTTTCATCGAATACTCTTCGATCCTAAATGAAATATCCACCAAATACCGCAGAATACTTATTAGCAAGTCCTGATCCATGTGTTTAACAGTGTAACTACCGACAAGAGCTTTCTTCCATTTAAGAACAGTATCCTTCCTGAATTTTTCTGATTCATGATAGAGAGCCTCTATTTTCTGTCCCTTTGATTGTGGCATTCAACAACCTCCCTTTT
Organism: uncultured Dehalococcoidales bacterium; assembly: GCA_964654015.1. Taxonomy (GTDB): domain Bacteria; phylum Chloroflexota; class Dehalococcoidia; order GIF9; family AB-539-J10; genus JAUUZT01. The sequence goes on from CAZZHQ010000109.1 coordinate 1,450, forward strand.
ACATTGGTATTACAATATGAATTGATTATACGTATATTCAAAAATTGTTTCAATCATTGGGGCATAAGGAAAGCTTGGATATGGTACATAGATATACCCGATCCTTCAGCTTTCAGGATAGTATGAAGTTTTATAAATCCCCTCTACACGTCTCAAGCTAATGAGTAATACTTATTGATTTCAACCTGATAGAACGACCATTGATTCTATTTGCTATGCATTAGGCTTGTCGGAGATTCTTTAAGCTCATCACTAATTCAATGATTCCTATCACAAATGTTCCTGTTGCAACAAGAAATAGCACAGCGGCAAACCAAAAACAGAAGGATTTTGCCCATTCAGTTCCCAATGTATTTGGGTCTATATCATAGCCCAAAGTTGTGAAGAACCAGAAAACTGTGAAGAAAATGAATGCCAGGGTGGCAATCATTAATTTTTGAGCTATCCTGATTAGTTTAGAACGTTGTTCTATAGTAATTTTGGGGGAGTTGGCAGCCGCAATCACGAAAGCGCCTAACATCAACGCAATGGGGACAATACTAAACTGCAATTCATTGGGTATAATTTTGATTGATAGAAGATAAAACGCTAGCAGTATGCTGCCGCATATACCTATTATATAGGGTACTGAGATTATTTCTTCGAACCCCAAGGTATCTATTAACCAATTGCCCGCCGTTTTGATTGGATTAACCCACAAATATGAAAGGATCAAAATAGTAAGCACACCCACTGATAATAAAGTGGCTAGATGCGATTGGTTAACCAGGAAGAAGTCGAGTAAGAGTGCGCTTAATAGAACTAGCGCCGCTATAGTAACATATGTTCTCATATCCCGCTGCTTTTTCACCCAAAAAGCTTCTGCCTTCAACCAATTATCAGCATCATGTCCGTGGGTACAGCCCTCTTTTTCCCAGATTTGATAAGCTATTAGCCTTATTTTATCCTCTCTGGTCACACCTTTCCTCCCTCACGATTAAACTTATATAACCTGGATATAATTATCGCATGAGCTGTCAACACGAGTATCCTTTCTCAACTCAATTTTTCCAATTTAAGCAAGTCGGAAGTAGAGTAGAATCCCGAGAGGGTACTCTCCACAGCTGTCTTCAATCGTAGAGTAAACGTGAACTTTCCACTCTCGTAGAAAATTAAATTCAGCTTTAATAATCAAGAACGCCTACTTTACTTTCTCAACTTTAAAGGATAGCTTATATTCATACAAGTCAATAAAATCTAATCCTTCAGTAGCCATTATTAATTCAGGACTTATTTCGTGTGCCACTATGATAATCCTCACTGTTGGCACATTCTTTATATGTTTTATCATATTCCGATAGTAGAGGCATTGCCCTATTACTTTTTGATAGCCTTTGCTAACTTTTAGTTCGATTACTACTGGTATCTTATTACGGTCTGTAGCGAGAATATCAATACGCCTACCCTGAGGATCGACAGTATATTCAACGGCATCTTCCCCCTTATCATCCTGTGACAATTTTAAACCCGATTCCATTGCAGAGAGATTGCTGCGTAGATACTCTCGAAGATGTTCTTCAAATGCAAACTGAGAATCCTCAATATCTTCTTCCTCACCCTCACCATTGTTGGGTTCACCGATGTTATTTATAAAATCATCATATATTTTAACGTAACCTTTTATTTTTCTCTTACCATTCTCAGTCTTTCCATTAGGCCAACATTGGTTAATAAATTCTTCAAAGTAATTGCTTTCCTGAAGCAAATGGACTACTTTACTTCTACGTAATGTCGATGTATAAGTTTTAAACTTGTCTGGGGATAGTCTTATTCTATTTGCTTCATCAGCTAACCCTTTCTCGGCTAAAAACCGATATGCAACTTTCAACGGTAATGCTTCAGCATCTTGTTGGCTTGAAAACTCATCCATCTTTTATCTCCTTACGAGAAGAAATATATATTACAAATAACGGTAATCATTTTATATCTACAGACGATTAAGTGTTCCATTTAACGCAATATGGCTGGCAGTAGAGCAGAGAGTACAACTGCAACAAACGCTAAGATTGCCGTAATGATAATAAGTTGATAGTTTATTTGTTCCCTAATCTCTGATGTATTATGAGTTAGCATGTCTTGTATATTATTAGTAAATATATCAGCCTTTGGGTTCTGCAAACGAGATACTAACTCTTTAACAAATGCTTCAAAATTTTGTAGATCGCTAAACCTCGGGTGCATCTTGTGAACAGTCTGATCATATTCGTTATTCAGTCTCTCTAAGGTTGGCATTAACACATATAATTCTGCAAGACTCTTTTCCATTTGTCTGCACTTCTTAAACCTTTTCAACATGTTCCAAAAGCTGATTCTTGAAAATTCCAACGAGTCTACCGCAATATGCGAAATACCTTCCATGGCCTTGGATTGTTTAGCCTGAATTATTTTTGCCAATATAATGCAACAGTAATAATTAGTATAAGTTACAGATGCGCCAAAAATCCAAAGGTACTGTAAAGCATCATTTAATGTGTTACTCTCCAGAGTGTCATAACAATAAAAGATATCATGGGAATATTTTCGGGATGGCTCATATTTCATGGGGAGTAAATAGGCAGCGTCTTTACTGTTTTCAATCCGAGGCTGTAAGAATAACTTTAGCTGTGGGTAGCTCGGTTCCGATTCTAATAAAATTACATCCCAAATGTCATCCTTTGATAATATATTCTGTAGCCACCTATGTATCCCTGCGGCTTGTCCTCTGTAGTGTAATCCATTTGATATAGTAGTTTTTGGTTCTGCTATGCTGAGACAATATACGAAACCATCATATACCAGGGTAGCTTTCATGGGGATTTTAACTACATCATCTTTATGAAAATCTGGATCCATTAGGTCAGCATCGTATGACAAATTAAAAACTACTGGCATATTTAACGCAAAAACATTTAAAGTCTCGCTCGGAGAAATCCGATCCGATAAATAGTCGCCTACTATAAATTTGCTAATCTCACCCAATTCATCTTCATCAAAGAGAATTGGTTCGCGATACACTGCGGATACAATACTTTCCTTGAGTAACAACGCTTCAATTTTATCTCTAAATGATTCACCAGCTAATTGCGTGCGAGTGTCTTTGAAGTTCAAGAAAATGCATCCGAAATATAGTTCGTAGTGTTTTCTATCATTATCCATTGATTGCTGAGACATTTATCTTCCTCCTCCTCAACTGTCTTGAAAACACGTGAACAGGTCTAACCAGGATTTTGGACTCATCCACGACCCCCCTTGAACAATATCATTGATTAATGGACTATCATATAGGCAAGGTTATTATACACTCTTCTCTACATCATCGTAGAAATTACTACTAAACTCACATTTGGTAGAAATCTTTCTAATCTTCTCTTCTGACTCTATAACCACATGAGTGTCAATAACCACGAGCTTTGACCCACCCATTTTCATGTAGATTGACCCACCCGGGCAGGTGGGGAAGATACTCCGAGACAAAGGCTTTGAGGTCAAGACGGTTGGTGGAACACGATATGTGCTGGTTGATAAGGCACATCTTTTGGAAGTGGCTAAGCAACTGGGCATCAATGACGACCTGCTAAAACAGATGACGCCTTAGAGGGCAAGAAATCATGAAAACTAAGCCCTGTTTTCTATATGAAGGGTAAATAAGAAATTACTATAAAAATATATTTAATAATTTCATACCTACACTGTAGAGTACGACAAAGGCCTGCTCCTGACATTAGCCCCATTTGCGCCCAGAGCCTCAGCAGAGGGCTTAGGATGATGGCAGTGACCGGAAAGCGGAAGTTAAGAGAGGTTGGATATCAGACTCATAAGCGGGGAATAGTTAAGGGGAAGATTTAGGGGGGATACACTCAGTAGCTTGGGTTGGCTTAGGACTGGGTAGTTTTTGTTTTCTTGCCAACGAAATTTTAATGTTTTCCATCTCACCCATAGCAGCCTCATTAAGTAGGTGTCTGATTCCGCTGACTATCTCTTCTGGGTATAGGGCTATCTTCTCACGGCGTCTTAACTCTTTTCTTATCAGTGAAATCGATGGCTCAGAGAGAATTATTTTTAGTAAGTTTTGCGCTGTCAGTGCATTGGTTTTTTGCCATAATTGATTAAGTCCTCCACGCTTCACACTCTTCAAGCCAATAAGGTCAAATTTTTCTGCCAACTTGGATAAATCATCGGTCATCAGGCTCCATGAATCTACAAGAACAGCTTGAGGAGGTTGACCGAATGTAATATGATAGATTCTCCACTCACGGGCATTTGTTAATAGTATCCACTCGCAGCCAGTATTAATACCATATGAAGCAGCTTGCTTAACGTGTTTATCTGCCAGGTCTACGTTGACTTTCTTAATCTCAATTAAAATAACAGGCTTAGTCTTATCTCCAAAATGTATAGCTAGGTCACAATAATCAGTTTCCCCGATATTATGAATCTTGTGTTCGCTTGTTAAATTGGAAAGTCTGCCGTAACCCATGAGGGTTTCGAGGAAATGCTCAATATGCCTTCTGGTCTCAGACTCATTTTCATCACTTTTACTGATAACCTCAGTCATTGAGCGGGCTTCCAGTAGCACTTTGCGGACGTCCTTATCTAGTGCAGTCATATATTACCTCCATTACCCTTCTCTACTATCGTAAAAGCATACTCTAATGGGTAATACCTTTCAATATTTGTATGTTTTTTAGCTGGACAACACCCTATCATTTATTACGATATAACCCTGCTATAAAAACGAGATACTTATATCTATATATATAGAAGGGTGTCGTATGCTGCATGATAGGCAAGAATTTCTACTCAGAATGCAAAGTCGGCATCTTGCAGATAGGGCTGAGTGCAGTTTTGTGCAAGAAGGCTACAATGAGAATCGTTTAGGCTAAAAAGTACGATTGACTAGTGTTGATATAATTAGGCAATCATGCATGGGAGTCGTAAGGTTCAGTGAAGGAATTACCTGATAAATACTATACCGGCATGGAATTTGTTGAAGATACGAACACCGCCGACGTTACAATAGACTTTTTCTTTTATTCTCCAGCATTATTAGAGCCATTCGAAATCTTTGTTTTTAGTAAAAAGATAACAGGTATTCAACAAGCCAACCTATTACATATTTCCTTCGAGCAGACTATTTCAAAGAGACTTTTGGACACCCTACAGCAAGAAGGGAATAAGCATGAGTTTATAATTGGATATATATCCTACTACCTGCCACGTATAAATCAAGAGATGTTGCGGCAGCGTTATTCTTTGGGACATTTCCTTGTTCAAACTTACTCAACCCTTGATATTGTGATACTTAATTTGACTCTAAAGGGTACCGACAAGGTTATTTCGATACTGTGGTCGCCTACCATTACAAGTTTTCCTCCTTTAAAAGAGTTTGAAGGCAAATACGATAAAATCCATATCCGCGATTTTATCGATGCTGGGAATTCCTATCTTGTAGGAGACTATGATGATTGCATAAGAAAGGTCATTACTTCGGCAGAGAATACATTTAGGTTTTATGGTTTGAGAAGCTATTTGCCAAAAGGCTATCTGAAATATCTTCAAAGGCTATTACCTAGAAAAAGCAACTTTGTGGGCATCGTTCGGGGAAATATTTATTCAGATAAGAACTTAGGACAACAAGTAGTGGCTGAAAACTTAATATTCATTTATAAACTCAGAAATAAAATTGTACATACAAAATTCAAAATTAGTTTCCAGAATGGCTGGGTATGTAAAAAGGCTATTGGAACACTAAAGTACCTTCTGCAATTTCTTGGTCAGTATGATGAATCCGCTAAATATATCCATTATCTGAGCGAGCAATTTATTATGCTGGATGCTTACTTAACGGGAATTAACCTTGATGCTGTGAGAGATAGAGAGGAGTCCAAAGAAAATATTACAGTTGTTGATACTCCTGAAAAATTCAATAAATTTATGTTTGAAGGCCTAAGAATCACCGAAGAACAGAAAAGTGCTGCGCTACATAATAAAGCACTACCTATTAAACCAAAACACCATTGAAAACTCATTCCTAATTTTACCGCCAGCATTGAAAACCACATATTGCCTTCCCAAATATAATCAAAAAACGCCAGTCAGAAGCGATTTAAACTTAATAGCCGAATGTCCTAACCAATATATATGCCTATTGTATATGTCCTGTTAATGCGATAGAATGCGATATCGAAGATGAACAACCGTATTAACCGTTTAATTGGAAAATTTAAAGAGCATGGTGAGCGATATGGTACGGTCTTTTTCCTGTTGGGATTATATTTGTTGGCGGCACTAATAATACTTAACATAGCATCCGCTATTATTAATTATATCTGGAACTTCAATATAATTAGCAGTACCACAAACTCTTTCCTTGTATCATTAGCCTTGGCTCTACTGTCTCTTGGATTGGGTAGTACAGCAATTGGTATGGCATCAAAATCCAATAAAGTATACGCTGATGTTTTAGAGAGAATAGACAGTAACGTGAAAAAGTTACCATATATATTGGCTGATAAAGTGACTCCGCCAACTCAACAGCTCGTCTTATTGGATGAAACCAACGCCTATAACAAAGAAGCGGCACAAAAAAGGTT
>CAZZHQ010000110.1:0-8010 GCA_964654015.1 uncultured Dehalococcoidales bacterium
GTTTCATGATCGCAAAACTAACATTATGGCTGGTACCAAAAAGGGGTGAGGACCAGTCGATGCCAATGTGCCACCTGATCTAGAAATACATTTAGTAGTCGATAATTACGCTACTCATAAACATCCTAAGGTTAAAAGATGGCTCGCGTCCCATCCACGTTATCAAGTTCACTATACGCCCACTTATGCTTCCTGGCTCAATCAAGTGGAAATTTGGTTTAATATCATCACCCAAAGAGCTATTCGCCGGGGAACGTTCAAGAGTGTGAAAGAACTCGTCGCTAAAATCGAAATGTTCGTAAATCAATACAATCGTACTTCACATCCATTTGTTTGGACAGCAACAGCAGATTCAATTCTGGAAAAAATCAAACGACTTTGTCAATGTATTTCCGAGACGGGACACTAGAAGGAATTATTCGGCGATACCATACTTACTGGTGCCGCTGCAAAACCGGCTTACCCACCATTTTTGACTTATATTGCCTAATTGGCCTTTAAATTGTTTATCGCTCTACTGGCCCTTTAATTTCTTTATTAAATATACCACTTCTCTGGCACATTCTCTTGACTGGGCCCAAGGATCATTATGGGGAGTCTTACCGTCAGCTTCCAGCCCAGTCGTTACCAGAGTGCCTGGAGCTACTGTTTTACAATACCCCGAAGCTGTAACATCAAAACTTCCTCCTGTATACATTCCTTGTATTGAGAAGAAAGTATTGATTGCCTGTAATGCTGTGGTTGTCCCTCTTGTCCAGGTGCAAGCAATAGAACCTCCCACCTTTCTTTGCAAATCCTTAGTAATCCATAAGCAAAATGTTCTGTCTATAATCGCTTTTGCTTGAGCTGTTACATTCCAGAAATAAACCGGGCTACCAAAAATTATTCCATCTGCTTGCTTAAGGAGAGGATAAAGTTCTTTCATGTCATCATCGATTGGGCATACTCCACTCGGAATGCACGCAAAACATGACGTGCATCCTTCAATCTTTTTACCTGCGGCTTTCCACAACCGCGTTTTAGCTCCCAAATTACTCGCTTCTTTTAATGCTTCTTTTACAAGTATCTCAGTATTGCTTTCTTTACGCGGACTTGCAACAATCCCTAAAATTTCCATATCATATACCTCCTTCTAAAATTGCTCTTACAGAATCCCCGACAGCTATGATGCTCGCTTGATAACACCTCCTTCCAAATAAATAACATACCTTCGCACGACAATGTAAAACTAGCTTTATAGGTACTCAGCAAAAATAATGCCTTGGGTTACATCCTTTCTTCCTAAATTAATCTTTCTAATTACTTGCCCTATGTTATTCGTTTAATCCACTCAGTGTAAACTTTAAAGCGAACCTTTCCCGTGCCTCCCCACTCCAACCCCTGATCCGCACAGTCGACAGTCTTGATAAAGAGCCCGTTAGGATCAAGCCCCTCAGCTATTCTGTCATAGATCATAAACATGTAGATTTGTAGACGGTCAAGAGCATTAATGCAAAGAGGGAAGGTGGATTCTTTTGCATTTATCACATTCCTGTCAACAATTAACTTATCTCCAACTTTAACCGGTAAAGAGCAGTGGTTTACATCAATCACTTCAAAAATTGTCCTCAGCTTTGCTAGTTTGTCACGATGGGCAATCAGCTTCAACCAACTCGGTGCAAGCTTCTTTATTTCCTCACCTTTTAAGCCATAACTGTTCTCAATGTAAGCTCGTGTTTCATCATCAATTTTCTCTAGGTCGATGTCTTCCATGTGCTCTTACTCCCATGAGAATTTCTAAGCCTTTATTCTACTTGGCTTCAAACAGATTGGTTTCTCATTTTTCTCATTTGTTAGCTAGGGCAGCAACAAAGGCACTCGATTTAGAGATCGTAGCCAGTCTGGGAAGCACCTGCGTCATAGCAATGTTATGCATCTCATCGGTATAGTCAGCACAACAATCCTCTAAAATTGTTACGCTATAGCCCAACTCTACTCCATACCTAGTGGTGCTATCAACAACGTAATTTGTAGTCTGGCCTACTATAAATAGATGCTTTATTCCTTGGGCACGAAGGATCATGTCAAGCTCAGTGTGTGAGAAGGCACTAGTATTGAAGTTGATGATGAAAATCTCATTTGGTTGGGGTTTCAGCTCATCAATAACATCCGCATCCCAAGTACCCCTTATAAAGGCTTCATTCTTCTTGCAATCAGCCAGCAATGGACAAGCATTGTTGTCACCTATCTCTGGGAATCCTGGCCTAAAGCCGACATTAACATAGATTACAGTCACGCTTGCCTTCCTCGCTGCTTCAAGTGCTGCTGCCGTGTTCTCTATGCACCTATGCTTCTGCACTTGGGCAGGCATTCCGGCGGGGGCGAACTTACCTTTAGGTTTTAGAAGACCATTTGCATAGTGCAAGACCAAGAATGCCGATTCTGAAACATTAATATTAAGAGCCATCTCAATCATTCCTCCTTTCGTGAGACTTTTTATTTGGACACTCTTGATTTACTATTGCCAAACATTTCACCGAAATACGCACTTACCTTTTTAATCAGCAAACAGCTACTCCGAAAAATAATTATGAAAGCCTTCACTCACATAATGTTGTATGGATTTGATCTTATCTAAAATGAACCATCAGCGTAATTTTACATCAGAAATCGTATCATGTCAAGCCATTTTACCTATATCTGTTACAGAAAGCGTCAAATTTTTATATGCGTTAAATACAGGTAAACTAATATGTACGGTTTTCTCTTCGGACTATTCTCTCGGGTAAAAATGCAGCCAAACCATTAACTAATTGGTTAGTTTCTATCAGTGGTCCCCTTCCTTTAATAATATCAAGGTTAACAAAAGTTTCAGTTCTCAAGATGCTCTCAATTGCAGAGATTTCATTCTCAATGAAGAGTGCTAACTCTTCTGGCGACCGTGTTATGACAACACCGATGAGATCATATCTTCCGGTACAAAAAGCTAGATAACATATCTGTGGCTTTTGCGCCAGTTCATCCGCCACCCGCCTTAGATCCGCCAGCCGAACCTGGAAAGCAATGATACCTACAAATTTATACCCCAGTTTGCTCATGTTTGGTACGGCAACCAACTTCATGATATCGCTGCTTACAAGGCTTTTTATTCGCTTGCGCACTGTTGCTTCAGCCACGCCGAGGATTCTAGCCAAGTCTACGTATCGTTTCCTTCCATCTCTTTGTAATTCATGTATCAGCTTTTGGTCAAGTTCGTCTATCATTAAAACCATCCTTAGTAGCGTTCAATATCAATTTAGCAAACTCTTGCTGAAATATCAACCAATTTGTTGATTGCTCGTTCAATATGCTAATAAGAAGCAATTAATTGCGATCCTGTATTCAACGTATATAAAAATTTTAACGCTTTCCGTAACAGATATAGGTAAAATGGCTTGATATGATACGATTTCTGATGTAAAATTATAGTGAAAATTCATTTTAAGTAAAAGTTGTAGGCTCATTAACTTACTGACAAAAGGAGGCTACCTTGAGCAGTCGTTCGCAGCAAAATACAGTTATGCCAGGGGTGCTATTATTAGGTGGACGCGAGGTTGAAGAACTGCTTAGTATGAGCGAAGCATTGAAAGCGGTTGAATATGCTTTTAAACTGGAAGCCGAGGGAAAAACTATCATGCCTCCCAAGATATACCTGGAACTTTCAGAACACCAAGGTGACTTTAGAGCAATGTTAGCTTATCTTGACGGAAGCGCTGGTATCAAATGGGTAAGCGTCTATCCTGGAAATGCTGAGCAAGGTCTGCCTACTGTAATGGCGACCATTATTCTATGTGATCCGAATGATGGCTGCCCTCTCGCAATCATGGAAGGAACCTACATTACCAAGATAAGGACAGGTGCTGCGGGAGGTGTAGCTGTGAAGTACTTGGCTAGAAAAGACGCTTGCGTTATCGGCATGATCGGAGCCGGTGTGCAAGCGAGAACACAACTCATGGCTATAACTAAAGTCATGCCAGGAATAAAAGAGGTAAAAGTATTTGACTGGCATCCAGAAACTGGATCGAGGTATGCTGAGGAGATGGCAGCAAAATTAAACTTAAACATCTGTGCTGTTGAAAATGTGGAGGAGGCAGCGGATGCTGATATTGTAGTTACAACTACTACATCAACAATACCAATAGTCAAAAAGCAATTCATTAAACCCGGAACTCATATAAATGCGATCGGAGCTGATGCCAAAGGAAAGCAAGAACTGGAAACAGAGCTGACAAGGGCAGCGAAGGTCATAGTTGATGACATCAGACAAGCTTCACACTCGGGAGAAATTAATGTTCCAATGTATGAAGGTAAGATAACAACTGAGGACATCTATGGCACACTGGGGCAGGTAGTCACTAACCTGAAGAAAGGACGTGAAAACGACAGCGAGATAACTATTTTTGATTCAACTGGATTGGCGATTCAGGATATAATTTGCGCTAAGCTAGTATATCAGGAAGCAAAGAGACGAGAATTCCCTGTACTCTCTTGAAATTGATCTTTTATGGTTTGATAAAAGTCAACCTAAGAGTTATCAATTAACCTCAAGCCATGAGAACTCACCTCCTTTGTAAAAGAGAGGAGGATTAAGGGACGAGGTTGATTGACTTTAAGAATGCCATATTGACAAACTACGGAAAAATATGGTATTTATGGCATAATACTGATTGACTTTAATTTAAGGTAAGAGAAACTCAAGCCTATTTGAACTGACAAGTCCATAAACTTGGTTAAAAGAGTTTGGGGGTACTAATGAGTTGGGATGCAATGAAGGGTGATTGGGTTCAGATTTTTGAGGTCATTCTTGAGCCCGGACAGAGAGTCCCGCAGGTTCCAAAGGATACGAGCGAGGTTGCGCTTACATGTCTAGTGAAAGGTTTCTTGATGGAGGATGCTAATCTGGGAGATACAGTCACCATAACCACTGTAATTGGTAGGAAGATTAAGGGCAAGCTGGTTGCCGTCAACCCGGGTTATAGCCACGGTTTTGGTGCCCCGCGCCCGGGCTTAATGAATATTAGTGGAGAACTGAGAAGGATGCTAAAGAATGCCTGTTGACTTGAGCTACGCTGCGGTAATGGGGAGGAGTAACCAGATTCTGCAAAAAGCGGTAGGGATAAATTACGACGATTTTAAAATCGGCCCGCTTGCTTTTGATTATGAGCGGATGATGGAAAGCGTCGGTTACAGGCTGGACGAAGTACAGCGCATCCAGCAGGAAACCGGCGTTGGTCAGACCTCACTATTAGAACTACGCAATATTACTGCCCTGGCGCGTAAATTAGCTCCGAAGGGCAAAGGAGCCAGAATCTTTGTTAAGGATGAAGCGGCTAATCCTTCAGGAAGTTTTAAAGACCGGCGTGCCTCGTTATCTGTCTATGTTGCTCAACAAAAAGGCTCTCCCGGAGTAATTGCGGCTACCAGTGGTAACTATGGTGCTGCGGTTGCCTCCCAAGCAGCTATGCGCGGTTTAAAATGCATAGTAGTCCAAGAGGTGTTCGACAGCCGCGGTGTCGGTCAGCCAGAGATTATTGAGAAGAGTCGTAAATGTGAGGCTTACGGAGCGGAAGTGCATCAGCTATCTGTTGGTCCGGAGCTTTTTTATGTCTTCCTCTGCCTCCTTGAGGAAACTGGGTTCTTTAGTGCTTCCCTATATACACCATTCGCTGTTGCTGGTATAGAGACCCTTGGGTTTGAAGTTGCCACCCAGGTAGAGAAACAAGAAGGTGTCGCTCCAGCCGCAGTGGTCATTGCTCATGCTGGAGGTGGCAATCTAACTGGGACAGCGCGGGGTCTGTTGAAAGCAAACTGTCCCGATACTAAGGTTATTGGTGCCAGTGTTGACCTCACCGGGCTTCACATGGCAAGTGACCGCGACTTCAATCGAAAATCATTTACTACGGCGCACACTGGCTTTGCTGTGCCTTTTACCACTTGGCCAGATAGGGCGGATGTACCTCTAAACGCCGCTCGCACCTTGCGTTATATGGACCGTTTCGTTACCGTGAAACAGGGAGCCGTATTTTATGTAACAGAAATGCTGGCACAAATGGAAGGGTTGGAAAGGGGACCGGCAGGCAATTCATCCCTTGCCGCTGCTTTTGCAATTGCTCAAGAAATGGATGAGGATGAGATACTCGTCGTTCAAGAAACCGAATACACGGGTGCCGGGAAACACCCGTGGGCGCAGCTCAATTTTGCTGCAGAAAATGGTATAGAAATTAAGCGTGGTGATCCCAAAGAAGAGTCAGCCGGAAAGAACATAATTATACCCGAACACCCCAGTCAAGTTCAGGTTAAAGATATGTCCATGGCAGATCTCCGGTGCTCATACCTAAGAAACGCCATTGCCAAGCTGCCCGGTAAAACTGTCACTGAAATTGAACTAGACTTCCTAGTGGCTGATACTAGAAGTAGCCGGCAATTTGTTGAGAATATACTAGCTGAATCAGGCATTACTATAAGTTCAGCGTAAAGAAGTCAGAAAGTGGGATAAGCGATAGGAGCCCGTGAATAAGGAATCACTGACCGTAGCAGGGTGGGTAGAAATAGACCTGAGCGCACTGAGCAATAATGTAAAAGTAATAAAGCGATGCTTGCGGGGCAATACTCAATTTGGTGCTGTCGTTAAAAAAAACGCCTACGGCCATGGTCTAGTACCAATTGCTCAAAGCGTGGTATCTACCAGCGTGGATTATCTCGCCGTCTATTCCTTGGAAGAAGCATTAGAACTGCGTTGTGCCAACATCACTGTCCCTATACTGGTCTTTGGATTTATCCCGCCCGAAGTGGCCAAAATAGTCATTTGCGCTCATTTAACCCCTACAGTTATGACACCCGAGTTAGCTCTCGCATTAAACAGTGCTGCCGCTGAGTTGGATACCAAAGTCAATGTACATGTCAAGGTGGATACCGGTCTCAATCGGTCGGGAGCTTCTTTTGAGGACGCGGCAAACCTATTATCTTTCCTTTTCAATCTTGATCATATTGAAGTAGGCGGTTTGTACACCCATTTTTCATCAGCTGATGAGCTAGACAAAACACCAACTGAGACCCAGCTTAGAAGATTTCTTGACTTGGCTAAAGCTTTTCCGACAGTGAAGTTTTTGCATGCTGCCAATAGTGCGGCCACCTTGAGATTTCCAGAGACGCATCTGAATCTCGTACGGGTAGGCATAGCTCTATATGGATTAAAGCCTTATCCGTTTATGGAAAAAGACATCCCATTAAGACCTGTATTAAGCCTTAAAGGACAAATAGCCCGTATCCACCGACTGAGGGCTAGTGAGGGTGTGGGCTATGGTCTGACTTGGAAGGCTCCAAATGATGCTCTGATTGCTCTAGTTCCCGTTGGTTATGGAGATGGTCTGCCGAGGTCACTGTCAAACCGGGGTGAAGCCTTGGTAAGAGGTCGTCGCGTGCCTATTCGTGGAATAATCAGTATGGATCAGTGCATTCTAGATATCACGAACATTGCCGAAGCACATGTGGGGGATGAAGTAACTTTTATTGGCAGTCAATTATACGGGCAGATAACCGCTGAAGAAGTGGCTAAGTGGGCCAACATGATTAACTATGAGATAGTCACGAGATTACCAGCAAGACTGCCGCGATACTATTTATCTTCCTCCGCGGAAGATCTATGTTAACCATAGATTTGCAGAGCCACCAAGGTCATAGGCTCTGGTACTGTAGAAATCATTAGCCCTTCTAGTGTCCCGTCTCGGAAATACATTGACAAAGTCGTTTGATTTTTTCCAGAATTGAATCTGCTGTTGCTGTCCTGACGTTCCCCCGTAAAACCGCTGCACCCTGTCTTAGAGTCCTCGAGATATTGATCCTCTCCCCAAAAACTGGGCCATACAAAATGTTAGTTTTGTGGGATGATAATATACGTAAAGGAGGATCATTCCATGAAAAAGTCCAGGTACACGGCGGAGCAAATCGCCTTTGCGCTGAGGCAGGCAGAGTCGGGCACACCTGTTATCGAGG
>CAZZHQ010000111.1:0-7978 GCA_964654015.1 uncultured Dehalococcoidales bacterium
TCATACCCCCGCTCACCGAACCGTACACCTTTCATCTGTCAGCCATTGATGGAGCACGGCTTTGGCTGGACAACCGGCTATTGGTCGATGCGTGGGGGAACAAACCCTTTGGCGTCTTTGACAGCCAGCCGGTAGAGTTCAAAGCCGGTCGGCGCCATGCCCTGAGATTGGAATATTCGGAGAAAGGGGGCCGGGCCGGGATCAAGCTGGCTTGGAGCAGTCCTTCGACCGTGGTGGAGATCATTCCAAAAGCCCGGTTGTATTCGCAAATAAAGGACCAGGACCAGGATGGGATGCCGGACGATTGGGAGACCGAATACGGTTTGAATCCGCAGGATCCAGCCGATGCGAAGGGGGACTTGGACCAGGATGGGCTGACCAATTTGCAGGAGTATCAGGCAGGATCGGACCCCACTAAAGCCGACACCGACGGGGATGGGATGCCGGATGTTTGGGAAGTAAAATATGGGCTGAGAGCGTATTATCCCAGCGATGCGATGGGGGATTTGGATCGGGATGGATTGACGAACGGGGAAGAGTTTGAGTCTGGCACCAATCCCCAGAATACCGATACGGACGGGGATGGTTTGCTCGACGGGATGGAAGTCCATGAAACCAGGACGAACCCGGTGGAGATGGACATCACTGGTGTTCAGAATGTCTTGAAGATCAACTGTGTAGCTACTGTGGCGACACTGGGGGAATGGAGGCCTCAGCGGTTGGGAATTTATTCAGTAAGTCCCCGAGGTTATGTCGAGTACCAATTCACCCTGCTCAAGGCCGATGTGTACCGGCTGGAGATTGAAGGCCGGGAACGGTTTTTCAGGACCCCAGTGATCCCGCAGCCATTACAGGTGTCCATCGATGGTGAAAACTTAGGTCGTTTGGGCTTGACTTATGGCAACGGCACTAATGGCCTGGTGCATTGTTTTACCCCCTGGCTGCCGGTGGGTGAACATCGCGTGCGGATTTTCTGGGACAATGTTTATGCGCACAATTATTCGCTGTTGCTGCAGGCTATCCGGTTGCAGGCCTTGCAGTCGGCGGATGCCAACCAGAACGGAATCAAAGACTGGGTTGAAAACTATCTCAAGTCGAAAAACGGGATGGAAGTGGTCGGCCAAAAAACGATGCCTTTCCCCATTCCCAGTTTTGTTTCGCCTTACTGCTTGGAAGGCCGCGGCGGTTTTTTGAGCATGATGCAATTAGCCGTTGGCCAGACTAGTACAGCCGAGCAACCGGGTAGTGCAGCCCAAAAGTCTGTGGATTCGGCGAAAAAGTCGGTCCTCTCAGCCCAGGCGGTGAACGAGAGCGCGGTCAAGGCCCAACCGGGAGCTGGCAACCGGTGGTATGTGAACGTGCCGTTAATGGCTGACCAAGCCACGACGGTCAGCGCCTCTTTCCAGAATGGCGGGCTTAAACAGACCAACCAAATCATCTGGGAACCGCTTAATTTACTAGAAGCCGGCGATCTCATGATCCGCCAGGGGGATACACTCCGGATGGCGCTGATTGCGCCAAAGCCGGAAGGCGAGGGGGTCAAGGCGGAGATTGAGCTCGTGGGGGTGACCAACTACATCACCAAGCTCAAAGAAGATGTGTTTCACCGCTTTGATCAGACCGGCCAATTTACCCTTCGGGGGAGTTATAAAGGGCAGAATAATGAAACGATTAGCCGAAACATAAGCGTATCGGTGGTTTCAGCCGCCTTTAACGGTAATCCCGCTTGTTGGGTGGGCAAGCCCTACCTGTGGGAATGTCCGGACTTGCCGCCTGAAGCCGTCGTGGAGAATGATCCGCTCTTGAAGGTTGAACCGGCGGGCATTCTGCCTCAGGGCGGGCGCACATTGCGGTTGACTATAGATGCGGCCGAGCCGCGTTATGTGACGGCCCGTTTGGGTACCAATGGGCCGATCATGGCCAACGCTCGCATTAAAGGTTTCAATCTTTTCTCGGGTAGAGACTTGGGTGTAATTGTGGTCGAGCATCTTCCCGACGGTGGCCATATCATCGAGATGAAGATGCTTTTGGATGGCGTTCCCTCGGATATTCTTGTTCGCATAGAGATTTTTGTGGCCGGCATCACTTTTGATGATGGAACGATTGTGAAAGAATTGACGGCAGCAGACTTTGATGCGTTAGGGCAGTGCGCGGTCCGCTTTATCCAACCAGCTACGGCTCGAACTGCCACATGCCATAGGACCAGGGTTTATCGGGCAGGCGTATTGGTTGGCGAGTTCTGAAGCATTTATCCGCCGAATATATGCTCAGGTTGGGGAACTTGAAAAGACCATGAAGAACAAAATCATAGCTTGGATAGGGCTGGCGCTTTTGGTAGTCCTGGGCTGGAGTTGGCTTTGGCTTGGGTACCACAGCAGCCACCAGGTTCAGCCATCTTTTCGCCCCAAGATTAATTCTCAGGCTTTGCGAAAAAGTGCCCCGCAGACCAAGGTTTTTCAAATAGTGCCCGGCTCCGAAATTCCGGATTCCATTCGTCCGATTATGGGATTGAACGGGGAAGATTATACCAAGCGCTCGAAAGCACTACAGGCCTTGGGTAATAATTTAAGTAGGTCTGAGATAGAAGCCCTTTATGCGCTTTTACTTTCCTCTGGCCAGCTCGAGTGTTCGCTACAAAACGAAGTGATCAATGCCTTGCGCGAGCAAACGACTCCTCCAACTGATCTGTTGGACGTGTTAAGTTATCTGCATCGCGATCCCCAGCAGAACCAGATGAGTCGCGATTATGCTTTGCAACATCTAGTGGCCGAATATGAGAAAAGCCCCACGAATGCAATAGTCAACCAGATTCCAGAGCTATTATGGGATGCCCTGCGCGTTACCAACAGTAGCACTGTCGGCACTGCGTTGTTGGGTCTACATCGGCTGTGCGGCGTAGATCCGACCATAGATTCAAATAAGGTCAGCCAGGTGGCTCTGCAATTGACATTAGATGCCGCAACAGGTGAACTGGCCCGGATTACCGCTTTACAGGTCTGCGCCCAGCGGCGTCTTCATGATGTGCTCCCCACGGTCACAAATATGGCTCAGCATGCCGTCAGTCTTCCATTGCGTATTTCAGCCATTGCCGCGCTAGGTTACTTAGGAGAAGAGCGCGAAAGGATGTTATTAGAAATGCTTTCAGCCGAAGGCAATGATTTCCTTCAACCAGCAATTAAATCCGCATTGAATCGTCTAAATCGCCGATTGGGCACTTCACAATCTACTTTTAGATTATTTTATGAATAAGTTCATATCCCATTATATTTGTGCGGCCTTCTTGTTCCTCATAGCATCCACCGCAAGCCAGCAGGCTGCTTTGTGCAATGATCATGTAATGGAGTACTATGGTGAGTATGATCCAACTATTTCTAGCATTGCAATAAGCGATGCTCAGACTAAATGCGTTGACAAGGTTCTCACTGTTACTACCACCGTCGAGGAAACACCTGGTGGCACCATATACCATTGTAACAGTTGTGACCTTTACTCTACTAATGTTACCCATTTCGACAATTACACATATGAATACGTGTGGACTAAACCCGACGGGGTTACGGTTGCCATTACCCATTATCACATAGCAGGTCCCGATGATTGCTTTTTAGATGACGTTGACCAAGCTGGCAAATATACCGTAAAGGTTACTTTAACGGGATATGATAGTAGTAATGAACAACTCGGTGATCCTGAACCAAATACACGAGATATCGACGTTACCTGCTGCGACTGCGGCAATAGTGGTTGTGCGGAGAACCCTGGTGACACGACTGTACGCAATAAATGTGTGGACGTTGTAATATCCTTAGGAATGAAGCAACTTAAAGCCATGCAAGTTGGGGTTCTGCATTTGAACGAAGAACAGCCAAGTACGGACCTTGCCACCCCGGACTTATTAAAGTATGAGGGGGAACCTCAGGGAAATGGTGTGGATGTGGTATACGTTAATGGGGTCTTAAGCCAGGTGAAGGTTCCTCAAGGGCTCGCTGATATCCAGACAATAGATTCGTATAAGTATGAGGTAAGAATCTACACCAATGCGAGCGGCTCAACGGGAGGTCCTTATACACCAATAGGCGATATGGTATCTAAAACGGTCATTGAAAATCCGGACGGCAGCGTCAGCACTAATAATCTCAAGGTGAGCCATATTGTGGGTGGCGACACTAAGGTGAGCTTATTTGAATGGGATCCAGAAAACAGCCGCTGGAGTTTAAAAACCGGGGTAAATCCAACGAACCCCTCATCGTATTTGAAGAAAGAACGGTTAACGAAGCAGTGGGATGGGGATATCCGAATAGAAACAAGAGAAATACTAGACGGGAGCAGTTCCCTGGTAAAGAAGACTACACAATATTATCAGACTTTCGGAGGGATCGAAAGCCTTATTTCCCAGATCGAGGATCCAGACAGTTTAGCATTGACCACGACCAATACCTATTATGATAATGGCAAATTAAAACAGATTCTCCGCCCGGACGGTTCCTGGGAGTATTATTTCTACAATACAGGAGGTTGCCCGACCACAGTATATTCGACATACGGGAACCAGGGCCCGACGACTAACTCCTCGCTTTGCCGAACCGTGGAATATTACTACACTCCTGAGGGCACGGGGGATGACGGCTCGGTTAGGCCCTCCCATCCGCGTAAAGTGTTTGAAAAAACAGCGGGGATGGAAATCAGTCGCACCTATTATGTCATTCTGGCGGGCGAAGAGCAGGAAATCCGTTGCCCGACCGAGCAAGCTGGCTGGGATAATACGAATAATTTGGTCACGATCACCAAAACCTACACTAGCGGTGCCTTTATTGGTAAAGTGCAGAGCATACAGCGGCCGGATGGAACGATGGATTTTTACGTATATTCTGACAATGAGCAAGGCACTGAACGCACAACCATTGTCTCGTCTGGCGAACCTAATGAAGGGAAAACGGATATTTCCGATGGAACCGTGACTGTTACCATGACAGGCACTGCTGGTGAAACCCTTACCCGGACCGTCACCGATTATTTGACGGGAATCGTTATTGAAAACGTTTCCTACAGCGATTTTGATGCCTTCAAACGGCCCGGTTTAATCACATATCTGGATGGCACGCAAGAACAAATGACTTACGCCTGTTGCGGGCTGGACTCCAAGACCGACCGGATGGGAGTCAAAACCGAATATTATTATGATGAGTTGGGACGTATTTTTTCTACCCGGCGGAGCGGGGCGTACCAGGTTACCTCCTTTGATGCCGCTGGCAGGGTGATTTCTACCTCGCGGCTAAACACCAATGGCCAAGGAGTAATTACCTTCAGTCTAACGCAATACGACCTGGCCGGCCGGCCCACAGCGAAAAGTGATGCCTTAGGCGCCATCAGCACCATTGCTTACAACATTGACGCCAATGGCACAACCGTTACCACTACCTATACCAACAGTAGCACCAGGATAGAGAATTACGCCAAGGACGGTTCACTGCTGGAACTGATTGGCACTGCGGTTCAACCCGTGCGCTACACCAATTATGTGGACGACGGTATCTATGAGATGGTGCACCTGGAGGTAAAGCTGGATGCAGATTACGAGGACACGAACGAGAAAATCGCTACCTATTACGACAGAGTGGATCGGCCTTATAAAACGATTTATGGCGCTGGCACTAGCGTTTACAGCCAGGATTATTACAACCCCTATGGCCAGCGGTCAAAGCATGTTGATCCCGACGGCGTTACCACCCTTTACTTATACAACGGTAAAGGAGAACTGGAATATAGCGTCCTCGACGTAAATACAAACAGCGTTATTGATTTCGGCGGAAGTGACCGGATTACGCAGACCGTCAACGACGTGGTGACGAATAGCACTTACCACCTTAATTTCCTACGCACTCGGACGTTCGTTTGGGCGACAAATAACGTAAACTCTTCAAACCTGATTGCCAGCCAGGAAATCGCAGTTGAAGGCTTAATACGTTTGTCTACACAAAACGACCTGGTCAGCCAAAGCCAAACCACATTCACCACCAACAGCGGCATTGTTACTGTATCCGTGAAGAACACCGCCCCTGATAACACTTTTATTGTCAACCAATCGCAAAACGGCCTGCTCCTATCCACGACCAGTTACAGCTCAGACATTAACCAAATGGGTCAGACTTCTAAACAATATGACGAGTACAACCGCCTATGGAAAGTAACAGACGCCCGCAATGGCACTACCACCTACGGCTACAACAATGCTGATCAAATCACCACCGTCACCACTCCGAAACCAGACGATGATCAAGATGCCCAAACGACCATTAATACATACTCGGATATGGGCTGGCTCTTGAATGTTGACTTGCCAGATAACACTACCGTCACTTATGAATATTACTCTAATGGTGCGCTAAAGAAGACTTACGGCTCCCGGACTTACCCGGTTGAATACCAGTACGATGCCCAGGGGCGGATGACGAGCATGAAGACCTGGCAGAACACCAACGGTTATGCGGTAACGACTTGGATTTACGATTCCCAGAGAGGTTGGCTTACTGAAAAAATATACGATGATGAACAGGCTGGACCGTCTTATACCTATACCGCCGGTGGCCGGTTACTTACCAGGACCTGGGCAAGAGGAGGTCAAAACCAAATTGTAACCACCTACAGCTACAACAACTCAGGGGACTTGGAGTCCATCGATTACAGTGACTCGACCCCAGACGTTTCCTTAACTTACGATCGGCTCGGCCGTATGAATACAGTCGCGCGCAATAGCATTACCACCACACTCACTTACAACAGTGCCGGCCAATTGCTTAGGGAATCCTATTCCGGCGGTAGCCTGGCCCTTTTATCGGTTACCAATGTCTATGATAGCATTTTACGCCGTCAGCAGACAACGGCTTATTACAGCGCTGTACCACGGGCCAGTCAAACATACGAATACGAGGAGAATTCTTCACGGTTGCTGACTGCTTCCAGTGGCGACTATTCGGCCACGTATTCCTACCTTGAGAATTCGCCTCTGGTAAGCCAGATCACCTTCAAGAACGATGACGATACAATGCTGACTACGACTAAAGCGTATGACAAATTAAATCGCCTGACCAACATATCTTCAGTCCCCTATAGTGACAGCACTATCAGTTCAAGCTATCTTTACAATGATGCAAATCAGCGGATTCGCCGCTTGGAGCCCAGCAACTACTACTGGACTAATCAATACGATTATTTGGGCCAAATGACGTCGAGCAAAAAATATAATGGTGACGATGTTGCGATCACTAACCGGCAATACGAATATTATTTTGACAACATCGGCAATCGTAATTCGACTTACGTTAACGGAACGCCGACCTACTACACGCCTAATCTGTTGAATCAGTACGTCTCCTGTTACACGGGCGGAAGCACGATTGAATTCACGCATGATGATGATGGGAACCTTGAATCGGACAGCCTTTGGACTTACACGTGGGATGCTGAGAATCGGCTCATCCAGATGCAGTCGCAGACAAGTGTGCCTGAGGAATACAGACTGAAGCTGACCTTCGAATACGACTGGCAGAGTCGCCGGATTCGCAAGAAGGTTTATGTATGGGATGATGAGGATTACGCAACCACAGCCAGTACCGATATTAAGTACCTTTACGACGGATGGAATCTTATTGCCGAATTGGACGATGATAATGATTTGCTGCGCAGCTATGTCTGGGGTCTGGACTTGAGCGGCAGTCCTCAAGGGGCGGGCGTTGTGGGCGGTCTGGTCCTGTTTAAGAATAATACCCAGACCCCCACTTATCACTTTCCCGCTTATGACGGGAACGGCAATGTGATGGCCTTAGTCGCGGCCTCCGGTGGCTCTGTGACCGCGCAATATGAGTATTCACCCTTTGGCGAGACCTTGAGCGCGACGGGTGGCCAGGCTGCGTACAACCCATTTAGGTTTTCTTCTAAATACACCGATGACGAAACAGGGCTATTGTATTATGGGTACAGA
>CAZZHQ010000112.1:0-7954 GCA_964654015.1 uncultured Dehalococcoidales bacterium
TATAATGTTTTGCACGGTCTCTCTAACTCAAAACCGACAATTCAGAGACAGTAACAAACGTGTTCGCTAAATTGACAAAAGACATGCCCCGTCATATCTTTAGAATATATTAGAATTATTGCTGGTGATGATGGGTTTAACTTAGTCCAGTGGACAGCTGAACGTTACTTAAATATTCTGATGCAATAGCCATTTTGGAACAAGCAGAAGGATAAAAGTACATGCGCGTATGTATTCATCGTGGCAGCAAACAGATAGGCGGTAGTTGTGTTGAGGTTGAATGCAATGGCGAGCGGCTACTTATTGATTTTGGTTTGCCTTTGGTTGCAGGAGATAATAGTAAACAATATCTGCCTAAAATCGTTGGCTTGGATGGCAGTGATCCTTCCCTACTGGGCGTACTTATTTCACATCCCCATCTCGATCATTTCGGTCTACTTGCTCACATCTCTCCAGATATTCCGGTCGGTATGGGAACCGCCGCTCGCCAAATTCTTGAAGTTGCCGCTCCGTTCCTGCCGGAGAAATGGACTACATCACCAAAAGGATGGAATTATCAATCAGGGCAGAGTTTCGATATCGGCCATTTTTGTGTGACCCCCTTTCTCATGGATCACTCAGCTTATGATGCTTATGCACTTAAAATTGAAAGCGGCGGGAAAAGCATTTTTTACAGCGGTGATTTTCGTGCTCATGGCCGCAAGGCTGTGTTATTTGAACGCCTGCTGAATAATCCACCGAAGAACATAGACGTACTGCTGCTGGAAGGTTCTTCAATCGGTCGCATCGGTGATGGTCAGCAGTTTTCCAAAGAAAGTGATATCGAATCGCAATTAGTGCAAGTCTTCTCCGCAACAGAAGGCCTCGCACTTGTTCATACTTCTGCTCAAAACATCGATCGCATCGTTTCCATTATGAGGGCATCAAAGAAAACAGGCAGAAAGCTGGTTATCGATCTTTACACTGCAGCCATCATGGAGGCGACCGGCAATAAGAATATCCCCCAATCGAGCTGGCCTGAAGTTGCCTTGTTCGTTCCGCAAAGTCAACGCATCCAAATTAAAGAGCATGCCTGGTTTGACCTGTTAAAACGCCATGCTACTAATCGTATCTACATTGAGCAACTTCAAGAAGCACCTCGAAAATCAACATTGCTTTTTCGGCCATTACACAAGGCTGACCTTGAACGAGGGGAATGCCTGAGAGGGGCTACCTATGTCTATTCACAATGGGAAGGATATTGGGAACAGGGTGCCTTCGATACGCTTAAGGTCTGGTTGGAGCGACACGGCATCCCTAAACATAGCATCCACACCTCGGGGCATGCCAGCCCGATAGATTTAAAGAAATTAGTTGCAGCTATCAACCCCCGCAGGGTGGTTCCGATCCACAGTTTTATGCCGTGGCGTTACCCTGAGCTTTTTCCCAATGTGGATATGCATGATGACGGCGAATGGTGGGAGGTATAAATAATAGTGCTATCAGAATAATTTGTTGATAATCTGAGGAATCTCGCTGTTTTACTTTACTCAAGACTTAATTGGAGGAAATATGAACACCATGACAAATAATATCAAAGATGAGATTACAAGAAGATCTGCTGAAATACTTCAAAAGCTAATAGCTGATCCAAAGATAAGCACATACGTCACAACGAATAAAATCCCGAGTGTATTCATTGAAACCGATGACATTAGAAAAATTCGTCTGATTGTTATAGGGCAAGATCCAACTGTGAAAAATGAAGCGAGTCGTAAAACAATCACTACTGTCTTGAATTTAGATAAACCAAACGGGAGCATCTCTAAATACTTGTCAATAATTTGTGATGGCCTCGGATTAAATATTCACCAGCAGGTATACGCCACAAATTACGCAAAGAACTTTTTCATCCGCCCACCTACGCAAATAAAGGAGTGTAATCTACTTGATGAAACTGGCTGCTACTGGCTTCCTCTACTTCGAAAAGAATTATCTCTTTTCCCTGACTGCACCATAATAACGCTGGGCGAACCACTTCTGCGTGCTATTTTAATTAAACCCCGAAAGGCGCTCCTGCGTGATTATTGGGGATATACTCAAGGCTGGATCAGTAACCAGCCTGTTTTTTCCTATGTGCCGCCTGAAGAAAACAAACTGAATCAGAAGATATTCCCGTTTCCTCATCAACCAAGTATAAGAAAAGCATTCTACCGCGCCACTCTCTACTCATATTTAAATTATGTAAGGAACAATAGCTCTAATTAACAAACAACAGGCACACCGACAATAAAACCCTCATGCCCTGCTGCTACTTCATGTTAGACTTACACCCTCAGGTAGTATCTCGTCCAGCTTCTTAGCGGCGGCGGCCTCCTGAAGGTCCGGTGTAACGTGGCTGTAGATGTTCAGGGTGATGGCCACGGTCGAGTGCCCCAACATCTCACTGACTATCTTGGGATGTACACCTTGCCGAAGCATCAGCGATGCGCAGGTCACAATTGCCATACCATCCTGCACAACGTAAGCGTATAATGAGGGACAACCGCTGATCATTTGCGAGCTTGCCATGCTGGAGGAATTGAAGAACGCGCTATTGAGCTGGGCGTTCAACGGAGGAATCTGACTATGCTCTATAAGCTTAAGAAGACCGGTAACAAATTTGTTGCCATGGATCCTCTTCCCTTTTCGAAGATCTCCTTGGAAAAAGAACTCGAAGACCTGATGGCACAGAACCTGTGGGATGTGCTTTTTGAGAGCAGTTCGTTGATGCCTATTTATCAAGAACATGTCTTGCAGCCGGAGGCGGACATTTGTGCGCTAAATGAGCAGGGTGATGTCTTTCTATTCGAGCTAAAGAGGTCTAAAGCGCAGGCCGGAGCAGTGCATCAAGCTCTACGATACTGCGAGAAAGCGGGACGTTTACGTTACGATGATCTGGAGAAGCTGCTTAGGACTTATCGAAATAATAAAGAACTCGACCTGCAAACAGAGCATAAACTCGAATTTCAGTTGGAGAACCCATTGGATAAATCCAAATTTAATACTAAACAGCACCTTATCATTGTTGGAAGCGCTGGAGATAGAGAGTTAGTACGGAATGTTGATTTTTGGAAATCGAAGGGGCTATCGCTGGATTTCATTCCGTACCGAATCTATCACATATCGGGGGAGGACTACTTTGAATTCTTCTCGCGGCCATATGATGAGCATTCTAATCCTGCTGTAATTAAAGGTGTAATCTTCGACACAAATAAGAGTTATAACAGCGAATCCATCTGGTACATGTGCGAGGGGAGTCGTGTTGCCGCTTTCGGTAGTGTAAAGGGGATCGTCCATTCCTTGAATAGGAAAGATATTGTTTTTCTATATCATAAAGGGAAGGGGATCGTAGCAGCGGGCGAGGTAAAGAGCGATGTTAAAGAGGATAAGCAAGAGGATGCACGTTATCGGGATATTCAATGGTTGACGCCGGTACCGAAGAGGGATCAGCAGTTAAAGGCAATGTCTGCGATGGATGTCGAAAAGGCGATGGGATTTGGATTTTATTGGGCAAAGACAATGAAGCCCCCATTTCTTACCAGGGAGCAAGCTATGAAACTCCTCGCTGAACTAAAAAAGGTATTAAATGAACCAGACTAAAATCGGGATCGGATATATCGATCCCAGCCATTAAAGTAGCGGGGTAGGGTGTAGGCAAAAGGGTGGCATCCGTCGTTTCCTCAGCGACCACTCCAGCGATGATCTACTTCCATCGCTCTTTCGGGGAGCGCTGTTTGTCATTGAATTCCGGAAGCTGACCGAATTTATCACAATACGTAGCGAAGCTTTCATATTCATAACGGGCTATTTCGCCCATTAGCCTCAAGTCCAGAGCATTATTCCAGCTCAGTTTACGTCTTGCCGAGCATACTGAAACATATAACTGCTTCATCACTGATGCGAGATCAGGATACTTTCCACGAAACCTCCGGGCACCACCATGACCTGGTTTATGATGAATAGTATTATCAAATTGCTTCAGGCGAGATTTGAGGCCGCCTTTGGAAATGGTCACCCCGATGTAAACGATCTCTCGTTGCCAAGCAAATGAGAAACCGGACATGTCAACTGACGATATTGCAAGGGCATATACTCCAGGGAAATTGATACCCTCTATGGTATCTCTGTCAATCCATTTTTCCCAGGCAGAAAATGATCCTTCCATTGCCTTACCTTCATGATATTGAATCGGCAATAATTATACACTCATCCGGCAGGCGTGGCCGATTACTCCTGAGGTTAGTCCATCGCTTCCTCAGCGGCAGCACAGCGTCACAAACTTGGTTAATTATAGTGACACCGGTCTGGTAGACCTAGGGCAAACCAGATGGACACACACCAAATTTCAGTTAATATTCCATTACGAGGTATTTTGCAATATAATGGCACCATAGGTGACTACGATGCAAGAATTCAAAAAGACAATCGAAGAATTTGTGGATTATCTTATGCCAGAATTAACTCCGTACGAGACATCCATGTACCTATATTTGCTGCGCAATTCGTTATTCAAAGATAATTCGAAGGAGATAAGAATTGGTAAGAGGACAATAGCAGCTGGCTTTGGGAAGGGAAGCCGCGGCGAAACTACCAATTATACCCACGTAACCGAGATACTCAAGCACTTAGAGCAAAAACAATGCATCAAGGTGGGGGATACAAACAGAGAAGGCACTCTCTATGTGATAAACCTGCCCCTGGATATTCCAGGTATTGCCGCAAAAATGCAGACCGATGATTCACTTTCGGCTGGAGATGATTATTTCGTAGAGCCTGCCAAAAGGCGAATCTTGTTTGAACGTGATGCTTGGGTTTGTCAATATTGCGGCGATCCAGTAAAGCAAGACAACGCCACATTAGACCATTTCATTCCGCAAAGTAAGGGGGGCGACAACAGCAAGGCCAACCTGAAGACATGTTGCATTATCTGTAACAGCATTAAGTCAGGCAAGAGCTACGAGGATGCGGCTCCCTTTTTACTCAAAAGCATTCGAGAGCGAAAAGCACGAGCCAGCGAATGATTAACCACAACACCCTTGACGGCTAATTACTTCCGCAGCCAATTCCTCTTGGCTCTTGTTCCTTTTGCTTCTCCCCTCAACACTCCATCGCGATGCCAATCAATCTTTTCCCGTGTTTCGGCCAGTTATTCTTTTATATGTTTACCGCCATGATTTAGGCCACCCCTACCCTGGCTAACATCACTTCGCCTTTTGGCGCATGCGATAGCTTTTATGTTAAGATAATAGCATGACAACCGAAGATACGATCGTAAAGTGCGGGAAGTGTAAGGTAGTGCTGAAAGAAAGCAGTGATACTCAGCCTGCCCAACGTCTTCCCTGTCCTAAGTGTAGTTCCATTTCAAGGGCTTTCGAAGTTTCAATGCATGCACATATATCGATAAAAACTAAAGCAGGCATCAAAGGCAAGCATGCAGGGCAAAAGGAGCCCTTTATAATAGAAGTCACGGGAGATGACCTATATCGTAAATTAGGCAAGTGGATGGAGCTCAGTAGAATTATAGATAAAGATAATGACTCTTATATTGAGGTGATAACCGATCCTGATACAGGACAGATTATTCACCAGTGCATAGAACCTTTATCCAAGCATACGGGGCATGGCAGTGCCAAGCATAAAAAGAGCAGCCCCGGACGCACATCTCCCTAGCTTCTTTTCCCCTGACGCGTCCCCTGACCGCACTGTAACGCCCGCCCGACCATGGTGTCGATATAATCCATATTTGTGATCTGAGCGATTATCATTTCTTTTTTGTTGCCATGTTTGAGGACAACGTGGACGATGTAGACAACGCCCTCAAAGGTGTCCACTGCTGTCTACCTACTAGACGACAGCCCTGGTAATATGGGGCGTATAGTAGCGTCTACACTGTCTATGGTGTTGATATAATCCGTGCTTGTGATTTGGGTAGTTATGATTTGTAACAATTAATGCCATGATTTAGCCCACCCCGACCTGGCTTCTCTCACATCTTAGTTCATATAAAATCATAGGTAATCAGACTGCATATCGGCACATAGGGAGAGAAAGTGAACTGCTATTTTGTCACTTGTGAAATAAAAATGCTTGTATCATGGCATCCTAATGTGATATCATAACTAAAAGCGTATATGATGACTGATATACACATATTGCTCGGGTCTAAGAGAGGCGACTGGTTAAAGGCGAACAAGGGGAGTCATTATCTGACAATCCAATAACAGTTCGCAGCATTACATCCATGGATTTACACCGGTAATCACGTGTACAAATGAGGGAGGCCGGAAGTGTCAAAGGATAAAAGAAAATTCATCGTATCACATGCCATGCAAAATAAAAGACCTGTGCATTCACTACTGGATGAGATGCAAGATGGGACAGAATATGCGAGTTTGATCGATCTGGCACCACAAAACATGAATATCAGAGACGAGTTGAGAAGGGCAATAGCGGAAATTGAATCAATAAGAAAACGTCCACTGTTGGTATACGCTGCCAATGTGATTAAATCGGACGCCGGATTATCGCCAGAAATAAGCTATATAGATGATCTACCCTTTTCAGAAATGGTGTCTGCAATCCCGCCTGAAGTGGAAGCCATTGACATTCTTATTGTTACACCTGGTGGTTTAGCTCAACAGGTATCACAATTCGTTAGCCGTGTCCGCCCTCGGTTTAAGGACATCGCAATGATAATCCCATATATGGCAATGAGTGCGGGCACTATATGGGCACTTTCGGGAAATGAAATATGGATGGATCAAAGAGCATTTATCGGGCCGATTGATCCGCAAGTGGTTAGCAAAGATGGTAGATTAATACCAGCGCAAGCACTGCTAACACTCATAAAGGGAATACAGGAAAGGGGACAGCAAAATATAGCGAACGCACAAAGTCCCGATTGGTCGGATATCTTAATTTTACAAAATATGGACGCAAAGGAAATCGGGAATGCACTCTCTTTAAGCAAGTACTCGATCCAACTGGCTACAGAATACTTGAACAACTATAAGTTCCGTGATTGGATAAAACACAGTAAGGGCACTCCGGTTACGGCTCAGGAGCGACTCAATAGGGCAGAACAAGTGGCAAATATGCTTTGTTCACATGAGCAGTGGAAAGTCCATAGTCACGGGATTTCACGCGATGTGGCTTGGCAAGAGCTCAAAATCAAGATTAATCATCCCGAAGATGTACCTGAATTGGAAAGGAGCATACGTCGCTTCTGGGCATTGTTCTATTGGTTATGTGACAATTCTGCTATAATGAAGGTATTCATATCCCAACAATATTCGCTATTCAAGGCAAAACGTCAGGAACCTAAAAATTAGGAGATAAAAATATGGAGGAAACGAGGGATCTGTTAAAGCAGATTGGGTGGTCGGACGAGCTAATTGAGGCGTGCACGCAGCAGAGTAATTTCCCGGCATATAAACTGATTGATACACAATATATTTTGCCCGCAACATCTGTACAGGATGTCACGAACATTTCGGTCAGCATCGATACGCCTACTATCAGTGACGGCGCGCATCTATACTCCTGACGATAGTTATATCGGAACATAACCGGAACCTGCATTTAAACGCGCCGCGGTAAATTCGTTATATTTATCTGGATATCACACCCATTCACTCTTAATCTCTGCACGCCACCTGGATCATATCCTAAGCTTCTTATTCGGCCTGACGCTTTCTGCGACGCTCCCGCCGTTAGGCACAGTCGAGAGTGGCCCGCGATGCATAGTGGCATGCTGGCTGCAGTAAAATGGGGTAATCCATTATGTACTGAGATGAACTTTACATAAGGCTCAGACTTCGAAGACCGATGCTCTGGTCCGCTGAGCTACAGGCGCATGTGAATTGGGGCAGGTTGACGGAAAAAGGGATGGGGTGAGTGGAGGGATTCGAACCCTCG
This sequence comes from uncultured Dehalococcoidales bacterium, assembly GCA_964654015.1. Classification (GTDB taxonomy): domain Bacteria; phylum Chloroflexota; class Dehalococcoidia; order GIF9; family AB-539-J10; genus JAUUZT01. The sequence goes on from CAZZHQ010000112.1 coordinate 7,939, forward strand.
ATATCCAGGGCCACAA
>CAZZHQ010000113.1:0-6358 GCA_964654015.1 uncultured Dehalococcoidales bacterium
CCTCTTCCAGACCAACAGCGATTTCCAGTGCTATCTCGGCATCTTCTTCCACATGAGAAATGAAAACATCACTCATTATCTTTGGCTCAATTTGACCATTGCATATCCTGCTTTTGCCAGAATCTGGGGAATACCTCTCACCATAATGTAATCCTTTTCCTGTTCCTCTGGGGGAAGATTTCCCCAGGGTACAAGCAATTTATGCTGTCTCTTAGGTTTATCAGTCTCTTTAGCATATTTCCAGCCGGCATCAAGTTTTTCCTGCATCCACCTTTCGTGTTCCATTCTGGCTAATAGAGTGACATCTTCATCATTGAATTCACTTGTCAGCTCTTTACCGCGAGCTGGAATCATAGTATAGCCAATACTTGCCAGCTTATTGGGAATGTCCCGGACATTGTTACGGTTCTGCTCCTTCTCGTTCTCAGATAGCTTACGATAGGGTTTGAGTGAACTGTGTATTTTCTCGTCTTCCCGCGTTTCTGGCCCGTATATGTAACCTTCCGCTCTCAAATGGTCGCAGAATACTTCATGAGCTGCTTCAGCAAGCTTCTCCAGCAGGTCATAGTCAGGCTCCATAATATGCACTAGACTATAGAACTCACGGCCATCTACATGTAGATTTAACTGTGCTTCGGTAGGCAAACTGGAACGAGCAAAGCTGGTTTTTCCTGCAAGTTGACTGGCCAGTATAATTCCTTCCATTGATCGTGCCCCATGTTTATACTCCCTTGCCAGTAAAAGGGCCCGGAGCACTCCCTCATCAATATCCACAATGACCTTTCCTTGGTTACTACGCAGTAGTTGTGATGCATTACGCTCTAAAATAGAACGCAGGAGAATGGCACGGCGGATGACGTAGTACGGGTCCTCAGCCGGATTACTTCCTTGACAGTTTGGACCAATGATATTAAGAAAGCCTCTCAGTCGGCTAATAAAATCGGGAAGTTTACTGGCCTTGTACTTTTCGTCCCCGAGATTGGCAGCAAATGACTCCATACTGTGACTGGTGCCGCCGGCAAAGACAAAGATGCTCTTTCCAATGGGATGGGTTATTTGACCTTCCTGAAATTCACCGTCCTGCATGGGAGCTAGGAAATAACGTAACCAGCCTAATGGCTGTCCGTCAAGAGTGGTGTCAAATTCATCCCAGAAAACGAGTGGTATTTTGCCCGATAATACCTTATCGCGCACCTGGTGGAAGGCATCTAGCAAATCACTGGGCCTACCCAATTGCGAAATGTTAAATGTCAAGGTATCAAATTCACCAGGCTGTACCCAATTCGCTACCTGCTTTACGGCAAAGGACTTGCCCGAACCAGGCGGGCCAAAAACGGCGATGGAAAGAGGGGTCTTCTGGGGTTGCTGGAAGTATTCTCGAATCAGACCTCCCACACAGTTTAAGGCTTCAATTTCCTTGCGATCCACAGTCACCATTTTTCCGTAGCGCCCAATCGGTACTCCAGAAAGTGCCAACTCCAGTCCCTCAAGTACAATCTGTTTCGCGATCAGTTCCAGTGAACCCAAGCTCTGTGTTTCCAGTATTGTCCATGATTGCGATACAGCCTCGGGCATAGAGCCACCAGCCCTGGTCGTTTTCACCTCAGCTGGATTGCCAACAGTGACTGTGGCCAGACAGTTCTCTCCCTCCACTATTTTTGTCGCAATGCTGGATGCTGGAAATGCAATAGGGCTCTGCTCCAGGTCAGCACTGGCATAACCGTACCCCTCTTTATGGAGAAGCCGCATGGCGCTGACACCAGCCTGTATGCCACGGTGGAGGTCTGGTTCCGCAGCATTGGCCACCATCTCCGTTGCAATCGCTGCTGCCAGGCAGGAGGTATAGCCAATCATGCCGCCAGGATAACTGCGGCTCCATTCATCTTCCATCGCAGTGGGGTCAAAGAAAAGGGTAGCTTCCAGCCTATCACCCTTTTCTCTTGAGAGGAGCATGGCACCTGACGTACCAAAAGAGACAACGGTGTGTGCAAACATCGTAAATCCGTTAATTTGTGGGTTATGCAAAAGCTCCCAGAATAGGTCCTGCGCTGTCCGCTCCCATGATATCTGGCGACTAATGTGTACCCCTGGGTGACGGCGTAGGTCATTGGCATTGATGAGTGCTAAAACCCGCTCTGGGTGGTTTGTTTTCAGATTATTCCATAGATTACCTGTTGCTAGAGCCGGTGCCATCTTTAACAGTATCCAAGGCTTGTCTGTTCTGCTTGGTAGCGCCTGTGGCCAGCACTCAGGACGGTCGCGAAATCCCAGATCAGCGTCGTCTAGGACAATGAGTGCCGGTTCTACGAAGTCATTAGCTACCTTCTTATAATCGCTACTTGTAGCGGAAGCGGTAACTGCCCTGTGTATGCCCAGAAATTCAGATACCCGCCAGACCTTTTTGCCACGGGCCATATCGTGTTCGTCCATCTTGAAAGGTGTCCACAGGGCATATGAGTGATGGAATCTAGCGTCATCCGGAGGCACATGACCACTAGGCGCCGACATCTTTCGTACTTCAAACCTAGGGCGTTTAGATTGGCCACGAACACTGGAGGCTGCTTCCACAAGATCCGCCAGCAGTGCGGCGCCACCTCTCTGACAGAAAGCGTGTGTCAGGTTATCCAGGCTCCAAACATAGGAAGGTCTATCCGTACGCTGCACCCGAGCAATATTCCAGTCTATAGTAATATCTCCAGCAACGATAACAGTCTCCCTGTAATGCGTTTCACTCATTGGAATACCCCCGTAATCTTATAAAATATGGTGGCTATAACTCCCATTGCTTCGCCTCTGAGTACTGCCACAGCAACATACTCTGATGGGAATGATTTTACTGCCTGTTCAAGCAGCTGTCAATCATCTTAAGCGTCAGGCTTAAAAGGCTGGGTCTTCATGCCCAACACAAATGATACCCTTTTTGTTTTATCAGGGTATATCCAGAAAACAGGATGTTTCTTTTCTCTAGCATACTGTACGATTTCTCCAGTACCACCCCGACCAGCGGCTGGCCTGCCGTCCCAGAGAGCAATAAGCACGTCACAGTGGTCAACGATGTACTGCCCCACCTGTTCGTAGGCTTCCACACGGGTGTCTTTAGCTGGGAACTGCTTTACGTGTACTGCTCTGGCAAGCAACTCTTCATATTCCGCCTTTGACTGGCTCGTCTTGAAGTCCTTGATGTAATCGTCATTCTCCATAGGGAGAACCACCTCCAAGGAAGAGCCGGGAACCTTTAACACTTCCCGAGTAACCAGACGATCGGCACCCTCAGCGAGTGCGGAGAGCACTACTAGGGCTGGCGGTTTCCCATTGGGACAGGATGCCCTCACCCTGATGTCTTCTATTACCGAACGGACCACCTCCACAAACACCGCATCCGGCCCCAAATTGCGATGCCCGGTAACGCCAATCACGACCCGATTCGCCTTCTCTGTTTTATTCCTACCAGCCATATTTCGCCGCACATATAGTGCTTTTTACCGAAATTACAACTAATCTTATAGTTGCTGGGTCAGTATTGCATTTGTCAATAATATGTCTATAATAGAGTATAAACTATGGGAAGGCAACGGAAGGTGCCCAGATCAAAAAGGAGTACATAGCCGTAATCTTAGCCGCTCTATTAGGTGTCATCGGTTTTCTGGGAGCGGGACATTTCTATGCCTGCAGAATTCGCCGGGGAATTATTCTGATTATAATAGGGTGGTTGGTAATTTGGGCCGGGTTCATCCTCCTTACCTTCTCGAGTATGAGTGGTATGGTTGTCCCACCGCCGGGTTATCCCAAAGTTGAACCACCTGTTATTGCACCGGCTTTACTGATAGCTGCTATCGTCTTATTCCTCGGGTTTGGGGGGCTCTGGATATGGCAAATCGTAGATGCCAGGGCAGCATGCCGAGTTTACAACCGCCGCACCTGACGGCCTATGAGGCGAGGACATAATATGACGGAAAATAGCCAAGAAAATGTCATAATTTTGGTGCGGAATCTGGACGAACTCCACCACTTCTTTCAGAATGCAACAATTACCATAAGCCACTAAAGTTTAACCCGTTTGTGGTGGATAATAGGAGATAGAATATCATAACCGTAGGGGAGAAGATGTGTCGGAAAAGATAGTACTGAGCAAAAGATTAAAGCAATGGCCCAGCCGATATAGATGGTCATTTATTGGGGTGATGTGGATTCTAGCGATAGCTCTGGGATATATCGGGTTTGCCAAATATTTTGCCAGTACAGGCGAGACACGCTCGGTCTGGGATATCCTATATGTTACACTGCAGCTCTTTACCCTGGAATCCGGCGCGTTATCAGGGCCTGTTGGCTGGGAATTACAGGCGGCCAGATTTCTGGCCCCTCTCCTGGCGGTTTACACCGCTATACAGGCAGTAGCCAGTATTTTCCGAGAGCAGATCCAAATGCTCCGTATGCGTTTTCTGAAGGGCCACATTGTAATCTGTGGTCTGGGCCGTAAAGGTTATCTCTTGTCCCGGGCTTTCCGCAGCCGGGGTGAAGGGGTTATCGTAATTGAACAGGGTACCGAAAATGATTTCCTTATTCAGTGTCAGCAGGATGGCATAATGATACTCTTAGGCAATGCAGCTGATTCGGTACTGCTCCGTCAGGCAAGAGTAGACCGGGCTAAATACGTCATATCTGTCTGCGGTAATGATGGTACCAATGCCGAAATTGCGGCACTTGTTCACAATCTGGTTAGCGGCCGCAAAGGTAAGACACTTTCATGCCTGGTTCACATGTATGACCTTCAATTCTATAACCTGGTGCGGGAGCGGGAAATGGCGATGGGAGAATTAGACGCCTTCAGACTGGAACTATTCAATGTATTCGAAAGTGGCTCCAGACTGCTGCTAGACGAATACTCTCCTTTCAACGCAACTAGCGATGCCTGTGACTTGGTGCCTCACATTTTGGTCGTTGGGGTTGGCCGCCTGGGGGAAAGTATCGTGGTGAATTCAGCGAGGACATGGTGGGAAAGACGTACTGATGAAGGTCTTGGACGGCTCCGCATTACTTTAATAGACAGCCAGGCGAAAACAAAAAAGGAGTTGCTGTGCCTGCGCTATCCACAGCTTGAGCAAGCCGCTGAGCTGATCCCTGAGGAGATAGATGTTACAGGGCCGGATTTTGAGCGAGCCGCCTTTCTCTTCAACAGTCAGGGAGACCCCGATGTGAATGTGGTTTATATTTGCCTTGATGACGATTCCAATGCCTTGAGCGCAGCTCTAACCCTGCGACAGAGGCTCAGGGCGACAACAATTCCCATAGTGGTGCGAACGGCACATGAATCCGGGCTGGCCGCACTGCTCAAAAAAAGAAACATAAAACATGATAGCTTCGCTAGCCTACGACCGTTCGGGCTCTTGGATCATACTTGTACCCCTGAGTTTGTATCCGGGTGCACCTACGAGATTCTGGCGCGTGCATTTCATGAGCAGTATGTGGACAGCGAGAGAAAGAAAGGCTCAATGCCGGAGACGGACCCATCTATGGTATCCTGGGAAGACCTGCCGGAAAACCTCAGAGAATCGAACCGAAATCAGGTCGAGCATATTCGCGTCAAACTGGAGGCTGTTGGATGTGACATTGCTGTTACCAACGAGTGGGAGGTGGCACCGTTCCGGTTTTCTCCTGACGAAGCAGAGCTAATGTCCCAAATGGAGCACGAGCGTTTCGTCGCAGAACGTCTAAGACAAGGGTTTACATACGCCCCCACCAAAGACTTGGCAAAGAAAAAAAGCCCTACTCTCGTACCGTGGCAAGAACTTCCTGACTTGGAGAAGGAAAAGGATAGAAATTCGGTGCGGCAGCTCTCTGATGTCCTGGCCAAGGCACGCTTCCAGATTTACCGGTTCCGGGAAGAGCAAGAATAATAGACCGCTGCCTAAGCACGACGTATCTTTCTCCAGAGAATAGCGGCAGCTACCAGGACAACTACCACTATACCGGAGATTATGACTATTATGGTGAGGTTGGAACCACCCTTTACGGTGATGGCAATGTCCTCGGAATCGATTAGTTTGCCGTCTGATACCTCAAAGTGAATACTGGGAAAGATGCCTGCCTCATCAGGAGGCCAGGAAAAGGTTCTTGTCTCCGCGTTGAAATCAGCCCCCTCTGGTAGATTTGATGCTGAGTAGGTGAGTGGATCGTCATTGGCGTCAGTTGCAGATATACTGAAGCGGAGCCTCTCACCCTGTTTTACCTCTTTATCGCCGATTGGAACAAGTACCGGAGGTTGGTTGATAAGGTGTACGGTGAAGGTAATGTCCTCGGAATCGGTTAGTTTGCCGTCTGATACCTCAAAGTGAATACTGGGAAAGATGCCTGCCTCATC
>CAZZHQ010000113.1:6458-7931 GCA_964654015.1 uncultured Dehalococcoidales bacterium
AGATATACTGAAGCGGAGCCTCTCACCCTGTTTTACCTCTTTATCGCCGATTGGAGCAAGTACCGGAGGCTGCGGTTTATTAAGAGGCAGATGTTCATCAGGAGACAGCTCGTAACCGAGAATAGGCTCTTCTACTTGCCCTTTAGGAAACCAGCCCATTGGGTTATTATTACCCGTTGCCTCAAGCCAGATCCACCCCCGGGCATCGTTAAGCGAGAAGACCATATTGGCCTTCTCGTACTCAGGCAGATAAAGTATAGCCGCTGCATGGCCCGGGCAGAGGATAATGCCAGACCGGTATCCTGCACCCTGGTACATTACTGCCAGGAGAAAAGCATAGTCCTCACAGTCAGCCAAGGCGGTTCCTTTCTCATGTAGAATACTCGCAAGCTCATCGGCATTCTGGGCGTACTCCGGCATGCCAAACTGGCTTAAATCTGTCGTGTACTGTATGCTATCCCGCACATACTCAAATATCTTCTCTGCCCTCTGGATCTGGTCGGGATATTTCTCGGTAAACTGTTCGCCCATCTCATAAGCCACATCTACATACTCGCCCAGACTCTCTAGGGCAATCACCGGGCGGAACGACACCTCGGTTTCGGTCTCCTTTACTTGGAAGAACCCGTCATCGCCTATGGAATTCGTGCGACATATATGCCAGTCGTCAAAAATCTCATCCTCTTCCTTGTGAAACTCGCTAGAAGACCAAGCGAAACATATTTGGCAAGTGACCAGAGTTGCCACAAGAGCTATGACGCTACCGGCAAAAAGGGAATGTTTCTTCATTATCCACCTTAGAGGGGTGTCGTCAACGCGGCATGCATTATGAGACCAAAAAATACCAGATAGCTAAAAACATATACACCGGCACCAACAGGTTCCTGCCCTAGAGTCTTAAATGATATTCTTGGTGACAACCAGATGAGACTATTCAGAATAACAATTCCTACCAACAGGCTCAGGAAAAAACCAGCGGCTATAAGAACTAGCCTTATCGGATTGAACACGGCTAACCATGGCGAAGCCCCCACTAGTGTTGGCAGAGTTGATGCTCCATGTATAACTAACCCCATGCAGATTAAGAATCCGCCGATATACAGACCCGTGGCAATGCTGTTTTCGCCTATCTTTTTTCGTTCGTGTATGTGGGGAGTAAGAGCATCCAGAATCAGCACGCCGAGCCAGAGCAGAAAAGCACACACGAATGCAAAAAAGGCGGTCCTAGCCAGCCAGAGCAAAACAGTGATGTAATAGGGAACAACCGGACCTAGCTCTCCCATTTGTCACCTCCTTAAAGTAGGGCAATTCTAGGCAATATAAAGAATCTTGTCAATCCTTCGCTTAGTTCTCCGTAGAAATCCGACACTCACCCTCCCTTCTGAGTAGTGTTCTCATTCTTAGTCCCATATGAGGCTGGTGATAATGATAGCGTTCCAAGAACAATTCTACCATCTTCTGACACTCTGGCAA
>CAZZHQ010000114.1:0-7904 GCA_964654015.1 uncultured Dehalococcoidales bacterium
GAAGTCAACTCCAGGCGTCATCGTCCCTATTATGCGACTAAAACCAGCGCCAAAAATAACCAGGAATAGCAGTGGCATAGCAAAAGACGATAATAAGCGTGACCGCTCCGAAACAAAACGAAGCAGTTCCCGGTATGCTACGACCCACGTTGCCCGAAATACTTCTACCATAACTTATCTCCCATGTCTGGGACCACGCATTACTCTCATCTGTTCTTTAAAACCTGCTTCCTGATCACGAATAGCATGACCGGTTAGCTTCAGAAATACATCGTCCAGAGTAGGTCTGTGTAAACTAATAGACGCGAGTTGACTCTTAAAGCTACCGATCAATTTGGGCAGAAACCTCTCCCCTTTAGGAATGGTGAAAGTGATAGTTCCGTTCTCGATGACGAGTGATAGATTATACCTTTCTTTCAACTCAAGAGCTGCAGCTTCGTTATCTTCTGCGGTGAGAGTCACTACGTCTCCGCCTAAAGCGTCTTTAAGTTTATCTGGCGTATCAAGAGCAATAATCCGGCCTTGGTCAATGACAGAAATACGATCGCAAATTTCTGCTTCGTCCATATAGTGTGTAGTTAAAAATATAGTTAAGTTATCCTGATATCGTAAAGACTGGATATAGTCCCAGATATGACGGCGTGTCTGGGGATCCAACCCCAAAGTAGGCTCATCCAGAAATAGAACCTGCGGACGGTGCAGGAGGCCCCTTGCTATCTCAAGTCTTCTTTTCATCCCGCCCGAATAGGTGCGTACCTTAGCCTTACGACGGTCTGACAGCTCAACCAGTTCCAGAAGTTCACTAATGCGTTCTTCCCTTAAACTCTTGGGGACACCATAAGCATAGGCGTGAAAGCGTAAGTTTTGCTCAGCAGTTAGGTACTCATCAAGAGTAGGTTCCTGAAAGACAAGACCAATAGAGCGCCTTACCTCATTGCGCTGCCTTACTACATCATATCCTTTGACTGATGCCCTGCCGCTGGTAGGTGTAAGCAGAGTGCAGAGTATATTGATAGTGGTCGTCTTGCCGGCCCCGTTCGGTCCCAGGAACCCAAATATCTCACCTTGAGCTACTTCAAAAGAGACTGTGTCAACCGCTGTAAGCTGCCCAAACTTCTTCGACAGATTTTCAACTTCTATTATGTTCATACTGGTTTGCAATCCTTAACGTGATATCGTAGTGCGGTACTCTAGCGGTCTTCTTCTGGGCTTTCTGTAGAATCGCTCTTGAGAAGCTCCTCGAAAAGAGAAAGCTTATTCGTAGCATTAGCTATAAACTCTGCTACAGACTCAGCCTTCATGAGCATTAGTGCATGTTTGCCTGGGCCACCAAACACCAGTAGTTTCGCATTAGGTGCGATTTCAAGGTCTCGGCGGGCTGCAGCTGGAATAGCTATTTGACCACGCTCGCCAACTGTTACTGAACCGTAAAACTTTGGTGGTTTCCCTTCTATACTGTGTAACATGATATAGTGCCTCCCGTAGCTGTTATACATGCTTATTATAATAATATCATGTATAACATGTAATATCAAATATTTGGTATTATCTCGTCACTTTGTACAGCAATAGTGAAGAGCCACTTTGTTCTAAATAGTAACGGTTGAATAAAGTGGCTCCTACAGTCTTGTCGACAGTGATCTTACCTACCTTCAGGCTTTATGGATATTCAACCGATCCAGTAGTGAAAACTTCTGCTGCTGTATTGCCACATGGTTGGAGGCTAAGTTAACGTAGTGCCTGACCATCTCCAGTGTGGAATGCCCCAGTATCTGCTGCAGGGTAAATACATCACCACCATTGATAAGAAATCTGGTGGCAAAGGTATGTCGGCAGAGATGGGCATGAAGCCTAGTAACACCGGACCTCTCGGCTAATCTTGAAAATAGCAGCTTGACGCTGTTATCCGTGAGTGGCTTACCCGCTACCGAGAGGAATACATTATCAATGCTTGGATGAAATGGTTTTGGACGGTAGCGAAATAGATACCTCTGAAGTGCCCTTTGAGCATTGCTGCCCATGGGTACAATACGTTCCTTTTCACCTTTGCTTATTACCTTCAACAAGCCCTCATTCATATGAACATCGTCCATATTCAGGTTTATGAGTTCCCCCATCCTTAGCCCTGTATCCAGCATTAGCATGAAGATGGTCTGATTTCTGGCATTTGAGGAGTTCATCGGTGTGAATAAAGCCAGTATCTCTCGTATCTCATCATCGGAGAGTGTTGACACCACCTTTTGATATACCTTTGGTGGTTTCAGATCTTTAGCTGGATTGGATTCAATAAACCCTTCAGATACTAGCCAACTAAAAAAGGCACGCAGTGTTCTTACATGCCCGTGGACACTTGACGCTGATAGTGGTTCTTGTTTCTCAGGAGTAATGGGATGCCCTTGATATTTATTCTTCTTCAGCAAATAGAGGACGTGCTGGCGGAGGACTTTACTATCAATTTTATCGCAAGGAATCTGGCAGATGCCTGCTTTTCAAGTAGTTATGGAATGACTTCAGATTGGAGCTATACCAAGTAACTGTCTTAGGGCTCTTACCCTCGGCCCTGTTACAAACCTCGTAGTATTCTATGAGTTCAGATAGCTTGTGTACCTTTTCTGGGGTATTTACATGAGTTGTCATGCTGGATCTTAACCTCCATTATTGTATTTTGTCGGTTCAGACCCAGCGCTTGAAAAATCAGGGTGTCAAAGCGAATCAGGGTGTCGAAAATACCGTTTTCACCTCCTTTCCTCTCTGATTTGACACTCCATGACTTTTAATCAGGGTGTCACAGGTTCGAGACCTGTACGGCCTATCACTCAAACCCTCAGATTTTGCTAACATTTTGCTAACATTGGGTTCTGAGTTTTTATTAGATTCTACTTCGAATATCCCATCAAACTTCTCCGCCGCCGCCTCTTGCATTCCGGGTAATACATGGCTGTAAATATCCAGCGTAATACCGATATTAGCATGTCCCAAACGCTCAGAAACGATTTTCGGGTGTATTCCGGCCTTGAGCATTAATGTGGCATGGGTATGCCTCAAATCGTGTATTCTGATGTTTTTCAAGCCAGCTTTTTTAATAATTCGCTTAAAGGCAAGCGTTACCGCATTAGGATTTATCGGGCTGCCATCATGCCGGATAAAGACGAAGTCATCCGCTTGTAAGGTAACACCTAGCTGTATCCTCAATAACTCCTGGTCAGCCCGATAAATCTTGAATAGTTCCACAAGTGAAATCGGCAAAGTGACGTTACGCCGGCTCTGTGGTGTCTTAGGCTCTTTAATCCTATATTCGCCATTGCCGAGCTTATACGCCGTTTCCACTACCGTTAATGTGCCACTGTCTAAATCCAGATTGTGCCACCGTAACGCTAATAACTCACCACGCCTCAAGCCTGTATAAAGCAGGGTTGCGAAATAGACGTAATAGTCCGTTTCCCTAGCGGCATCAAGAAACCTTGTCACTTCTTCCGGGGATAATGTGTTCATGGTAACTCTTTGCACCCTGGGTGGCTGGATGACATCGGTCACGTTACGCACCACTACACCCATTTTAACGGCATAGTCTAGGGCTTTGGATAATATCCGGTGATGATAGACTACACTTCTTGCCGAAAGACGGCCTTTGCCGTCAGTGCGGCCTTTGTTCAATTTCTCTGCATAGTAGCTCTGGATATGCTGAGGCTGCAAATCAGTGAGTATAACCTTGCCGAGTGACGGTATTAAATGCTTCACAACTATTGAGGAATAGCTTTCCTGTGTCCTGTCAGTGGTATTGATTGAGACATAATCATTGAGCCATTGTCTTAGCCATCCACCAAGAGTAATCTTGTTAGGCTTGACGTATGAGCCTTGCTCAAGTGATAGTAGTACTTCACGAAGGTAGCGCTGGGCGTCTCTTTTCGTTCCCTTCACGGTTTGTGACTTCTGCCGCCGCTTTCCCGTCATTGAATCCGCTGGCAAATCGTAAATGATTGTCCAGCTGCCTTGTGACCTTTGGTAAATATGACCTTTCATTACCCTGCCTCCTAACGAGAGATATAGGCATTGCCTATTCTATTTTCCCCGTTCTGCCATATATTCATTAATCATACGTTCGAATCTTTGGGTACCAAGCCGGCCATCAATAAAGTGGAGAAACCATTTCCATCCCGCAAGTTCCATGTCCTGTCCAACATCTCTAGCATTCCACAATATAGGCATCAGATCCTGTGCAAAGCGCACCTGCGCCTCTTTTGCAATCACTGGCATCTCCCCTTTAATATCCTTCATAAGTTCAGCAGTGAGTGCCATTCGGTCCAAATTCGTTTCCCACTTCTGCATAGCCCTCACTGTAGGGGGGTCAATATTGAATTTTCCCTTAATGCCTTGGCTGATTATCTTCCAGCCCTTACCCTGAGCACGTTCGTCCAACACAAATAGCTTTACTTCTGTTTTATACCTCGCCATAGTTACCCTCCTAGTCCGTAATACATAGATAGAAGCTCAAGTTTTATAATTCGCATATATTGACTTTCTTTCGTTATTATGGTAATATTTATTCGCTACTTAATCTTTACAGTATTAGTTGTAAAGATATATACGAAGTAAATGATAGCACATAGTTCGCTATTTGTCAAGTACTAAAAACATAATGAGCCAGGAATTTGCTGGTACCTGAGGAGATAATCGTTGGCTATTAAAAATGAACTCCCACAGGGTAACCAAGAGAGATTATGCCTGAGTGTGCCGGAAGCCGCCAAGTTGTTAGGCATCTCAAGAGGGCTTGCCTACGAGCTAGCCCGTTCTGGCCGGCTACCAGCGCTTCGCTTTGGACGTCGCCTACTAATACCGCGGGCAGCTTTGGAGAAAATGTTGAATGAAACTCAGGAAGCTGGTGGTTTTTAATGATAGCTGAATCTACCAAATGATAACCGGAGGAACAATATGGCAATTGGCAGGAAAAAGAAAACGCCTTCTAGAGTGAAATATGAACAAAAACGCCCGACGTTTAGTTTTCGGACCTACAAAGAACTTGATGAGAGGGTGCAGGCAGTTAAAAAAGCAGCGGGGACAAGTAACACCGACATTGTGGAAATAGCGGTAGGTCTTCTTGAGATCAAAGTAGCTAAGGAAAAGGAAGCAAAGAGACAGGGCTATGAAGAGGCTAAGAAGCTCTACATGGTTCCTTACCTTTGTTGCGAATGTGGAAAGCCTATCGCAATAACAAGCCCTGAGACAAAAAGGATTGTCAGTAAATTCTTGACCCAGCATGGTTGGGGTCATAAGAAATGTATCGAACGGACACTGGGTCCGTAGTTTTCAGTCCGGATAGTTGAGGATGCAACCTATGGCTAAGGCCTATCTTGAACCATTAGAAATAAAGAAACTGGAAGAAGCCGCGGAGTACCTGCGGGATAGGCTTCTTATCCGGTTGCTATTCCACCTTGGATGTCGTGTTAGTGAGGCTTTAGGAATTACCGTTGGGGATATTAACTTTAACCAAGGAACGGTAACCATAGAGCATTTGAAGGCACGAATCATTTCCACCTGCCCTGACTGCGGTGCCCGGTTGAGCAAGGTAGCAAAGTTCTGCCCTGGCTGCGGAGAGAAAGTAGATGCCGTGACCATGAGGGAAAAGGAACACCGCCGGATGAGGACGTTACCAGTAGATGGCGAAACATTGTCCATGTTAAAGGATTACGTTAAACGTGGCGGCTCGGTAAATCGGAAAGGTAGGATGCTTATCTTCGGTATCAACAGGCACAGGGCGTGGCAGATAGTGCGTGACTGCGCCCGAAAAGCCAGATTGCCCTTGCTGATCAATACTGAAACAGGCCGTCGTCATAACGTAAGCCCCCACCGATTGAGAGACGCCTTCGCGGTGCATGCGGTCAAGCTCGATGATTCTGGCGATGGATTAAGGCTGCTTCAGGAACACCTGGGACATCAGAGTATTACCACCACTATGAGGTATCGCAAGATATCAGGCGAGGAGCAGAAAGAGTGGTATAAGAAATTATGGCAGGAAAAGGAAAAATCAAATGGATTACCGAGCTTATTGCTGAAGGATATGTAAATCAGATTATGCTGGCGCAGGAAATACAATTACTTCCGGCTCCATAGTGCTCTTGGTTATCGGCCACCAGTTCCTGAAGCTAAACTATCTTTAACTCTAACATAGAAAGCGGTATCCCTTGTGGGGTCATGCCACCACATGAGAATAGGTATCTAGTACTCACTTGTATAAATCCCTCTTCTTATCTAACCGTATTTGCAAGGAGTCCTCAGACTTGAAAAATGGAGTGACGAAAGGATTCACAGAATACTAATCTTTTACGCAATCGAGTACTAGGTCATTTCCTTTCGTAATTAGGCCTTATGCTGGACTACAATACCTTTATCTAGCAATTCCTGGGTTTCTATCTCGCTGTAGCCCAACTCTGCTAAGATTTCAGTCGTATGTTCGCCAAGAAGCGGAGTCCTTATCCTAGTCTCAGGTAAATGCCCGTCAATCATCATCGGTGTTTTTACTATCTTAACGTTGCCTTTGCCAGGATAATGCCACTCCTCAATCAATTCTCGTAGCTTTACTTGGGGATTATGTTCTACCTCTGCGACAGTAGCCAGTCGAGCACAGGGAACTCCTGTCACCACCAATTTAGATTCTAGCTCAACGCTAGTGTATTGCATACAAATCTCACTCACCTTAGCATTTAATTCATCACGATGTTGCTTTCTTCCTTCGTCCGTTGTATAACGAGTGTCGCCAATAAGCTCATCCAGATCCAGCGCTTTGCAGAATGCAGCCCAATATTTATTTGACGAAACACCAATCCAAACCGGCCTATCTTTAGTATCGAAAGCCGCATAAGGTACCCACCCTTCACTTCCGGAGCCTAATCTCCTCGGGAGTCTCTCAGAGAGTGAATAATAGGTCAAATGGTAATTCATAGCAAATATTGCCGTATCCAACAGTGAAATGTCTATGCGGCACCCTTTCCCAGTTTTCCCCTTATCAATCAATGCTGCCAAAATTGCAATAACTCCATACATACCGGAACTTGTATCAATAAGAGAAGTCTGTTGTCGGCAAGGCTTTCCCTCCGGTTCACCAGTGGCTATCATAATGCCTCCCATTGCCTGCACTGAGGGGTCATAGGCCGGGCGTCGGCTGTAGGGACCCTCCTGCCCAAAACCTGAAACCGAACAGTATATTATGCCGGGATTCAGATGAGATACCTTATCATAACCCAGTCCAAGCCTATCTATTGTTCCGGGTACAAAGTTTTCCATCAAAACATCTGCTTGACTGGCCAGCCTAAGTGCTATCTCTTGCCCTTCCGCCGCTCTCAAATCTAAGGCTATGTCACGCTTGTTCCGGTTCAGAGCTAGTAGGAAAGCGCCATCTAAAGCATGGCGGTAATGCTCACCCCTCGGGGGTTCAATCTTTATCACGTCAGCACCCAAATCGGCTAAAGCCATAGTGCCACTAGTCC
Source organism: uncultured Dehalococcoidales bacterium (assembly GCA_964654015.1). Classification (GTDB taxonomy): domain Bacteria; phylum Chloroflexota; class Dehalococcoidia; order GIF9; family AB-539-J10; genus JAUUZT01. Next base: position 7,482 of record CAZZHQ010000114.1, read on the forward strand.
CGGCAACAGCTGCCGTCAGGTCGACCACCCTTATGCCCTTCAAAAGGTCCATAAATTTCTACCTCCTTAACGTTTCAGGAGCAATTCTACCATCCTCTGACACTCTGGCACAACTCAGGGGTGTTATTTCGTGCTCTAAGTACCGGAGCTCCACCAATTAGCGTCTTTACCTTATCTAATAACCCAGCTTCTTTTAAGGCTTCTATAGTAGCCTTCATTGAAGGCATTGTGGTAGTGAGAAGAGCTGACATTCCAACCAATTGAGCCCCTTCTTCCTTAACCGACTTAACAAATCGCTCGGGACTTACGTCTTCACCTAAATTGATTGTTTTAAAGCCAGCACCTTCCATTATCATAGATACCAGAGATTTCCCAATACTGTGTCTATCACCCTCTACTGTGCCTATGACGACTGTACCCTGT
>CAZZHQ010000115.1:0-7699 GCA_964654015.1 uncultured Dehalococcoidales bacterium
CCCGGCTTTCACAGGCGGACGCCGTGATAAGCGAAGAGGTCCTGCCGGTATTTGGTCACAGCTGGTTCAAGGTAGAACCCGGTGACTTTGTAAGGCTGAGAGGTGCGTTGCGCTTTGCCGAGAGTGACGGAGATCTCGCTATTCTTCTGATTGAACGAGAGACGGAAGAGGTGGCTGATTCTGTGGTTACGGTGCTGGTATCACCGGCGACCGTTGGAGTATTACCGCCGACATGGCCGGGCTCTACCGGGACACCGGGGGCAACCGGCTTTGACTGGAGCTTGATGCTGGCCATGATGCTGCCGATCATGATGCTCGGTATGGTGACAGCATCGGCGAGACCAGATGAGAAGAGAGAGAAAGAAGAAGTAGCACCTCAGCTTACCGAATCAAGGAAACTGCTGCCGCCTGGGAGGAAACAGTAATGCCCGGCGAGTTCTACATCGAGGGTAAGAAAGAGAAGGAAACCATCGAGCAGCTGCATGGCGAAGAGCCAGTAACCGGTTCCATCACTGCTGGCTGGCAGGCAGCTGAGGCTGAAGTGGTTTCTATTGGCGAAGAAGGGGTCAGGTTCAAGATACATGACTTAACGCTAAGCATTCACAACCTGGGGGGAAATCAGATAACGGTGAGACTGTATAAGCCGGTAAACGGAATTGAGAGGTGCTGCTACGAGCAGGTGTTTGATACTGGAGTTGACCCGCCAGGCCTGCCGGTAATAAACGGTACCTGGGCTATCCATGGTGTCTTGAGGGTAACTCTAGAGAGCAATAATGCAGCCGATAACGGAAAGGCTGTGGACTATGACTACATGCTGGAGGCTATGTCATGAGTCTTCTGGTTAAAGGCATAAGCAGGCTCTCGCAAATCGAGATAGATGCCGATAAGAACTGGGCTGGTAGGAGCATCACCAACATTAAAGAGGTGGCTTCCGGTATGCGCCATGGTGACATGGTGGTGAGGAGTGGCTCGCCTCCAATCCTGGCACGGTTACCTGCTGAATATGGAGCAGGCTACCACTTCATTCACGCTAAGAGCCTTGGTGGAGGAGCATTTGAACCTGAATGGATGGACATACAGGATATTGTATGCTATTTGACCGGTTCTCTGAATAAAATGGCGGCTCCGCCAACTTTGACTTTGCCTGTACCTGGCGTAGGCTTTGCGGTTGCTGAAGAGCACTCCGGTGGTGAGTATGCAGCGATTCCATCAATCCTGCAGATCCTCACTCCAGGTGTAAGTGAAGCAACGGCAACCTACTTGCCCGGTGCAGTGGATGGTGCCATTGCTGATGACGGGGGTGTTCAGACAGATGAGGCCACCGCAGCGAACAATCCCACCGCCGATGATATGACACTGCTCCCTGCTGTCCCAGCCGTAGACGACACCTACTATTTTGGTTTGTCAACGCCGTGGGATTGGCTCTCACTTAGTATTGGCACAGCAGGGGCAGGCACCTGGACAATTGTCTGGGAATACTGGAATGGCTCAACTTGGGCCTCTCTCCCCAGTGCTTATGATACTAGCAACGGGTTTAAGAATGGAGGCTACCAGAGTGTAGGTTTCTGTAGACCAGGTGACTGGGGAACATCAACTATTTTGCTTGTGGACCTCTATTGGATAAGAGCAAGATTGTCATCTTGCACGAGTGTAACCGTGCAGCCTTTAGGCACACAGGCATGGATAGGGGTCCATGCATAGGAGGTAGGTTATGAAAGACATCGAGGAAAGGCAATATGAGGAGTTAAGAAAACTAGGGCAACAATTACGTATCCCAATTCCCGAAACCTTCCTGAAGCTCGAAGTTAGGGATAAAGATGGCAAAGTAATCCACAGCCACAGACAACGAAGCCATAGCTTTGGCAGAGATGTATATAACTACATCTTTTCTCACCTGGTTGCCAGGAATTGTCCCGACGACACCTTTGGAGCAGGTTACATGAGTATGAAAACTACAGCGGGGGTAGTCCGGCACGGAAGTACCGGGGCAGGGATTATCGCCCAGATGAACTTCCAGAATAACGGACCGAACGCTGGGGCGGGTGTTGACGATAGGGGTATTTTAATAGGCTCTGGTACGGATGCAGAGAGCTTTGAGGACTATTTTTTACAGAGCCAGATTGTTAGTGGTAGTGGTGCAGGGCAACTAAGCCATGTTGCTTCTGAGGCCCCAGTCTATAGCTATGATGCTGGAACCAAAACCTGGACGGCCGAGCTCAAACGGTACTTCAACAACAATAGTGGTGGCAACGTCAGCATAAACGAAGTAGCACTGGTTTACTATCTGGAAAGAGTGGTTGGGACAGCAGGTAAAGTGCTCTGGTCTCGCGATAAGCTGGCTTCAACCGTCACCGTGCCCAACACTGGCCAACTTAAGATGACCTATACCATTCAACTAGCATATCCAAGTTAGGAGGAGGCATGCTGATGAGATATGTCTTGATATCAAAGGGAATACCACTATCTCAGATAGCGGTTCACGCCAGGGAAGTTGGTGGCAGAGAGATAGAAGCAACCAGGCTTTTAGGGCAGGCCTTCTGTGAGCTTGATGGTTCTCAGGCAGAGATGCTGGCCCGGGTACCCGGCCTGAAGGTGAAACCACTTAAGGAGTACAAGACCGAGCAGGTAGTGACGGAGCCTCCTCCGGTAGAGACGCTTTCGGACGTCTTTTACCTGCTTCGCTCTAACTTCACGCCGCCGCTAACCGGTGCCGGGCTTACCGTAGCAGTGCTCGATAGTGGTATCCGCAAGACACACCAGTCTCTCAAGAGCAAGGTTGTCTATGAAGCTAATTTTACCGAATCAGTAACAGCCGGTGATGTCTTTGGACATGGCACTCAGGTGGCCTTTGTTGTTGTTGGGGGCATGCATGCTCTGGGCGAAAAGGCTGGTGTTTCTCCGGGTGCTTCCGTTATGAATATCAAGGTCATCAGTGATGAAGGTCTTGGCAGTGACGAAAGCATTATCCTGGGAATTGATAGAGTCTGCGACCTGGCTGAAGAGGCCAGGCGGAATGGTCTCTGGCCTACGGACGACATGTATCCCAATGTCATCAACCTTAGCCTTGGGGGAGAGGACGATGGTGATGAGGACGACCCAGTAAGGGTGGCCTGCCGGCAAGCAAGCATAGACTACGGGCTGGATGTCATTGCCGCTGCGGGTAATTCTGGCCCAAAGATGACCACCATTATGCTGCCAGCCTGTGAACCGGTGGTGATTGCCGTAGGTGCGGTGGAGACAACCGGGGAGCTTGTCATCTGGGAAAAGTCATCTCGTGGGCCTACGGTGCAGGGGGAGACTAAGCCCGATTTCGTCATCTGGGGCACCAATCTTGAGATGGCCAGTAACAGGGCAGATGACGAGTATCTCACCAAGTCAGGGACAAGCTTTGCAGCGCCCATGCTCTCCGGGCTTACTGGTCTTCTCTGGGAGAGCGGGCGGAGAGCCTATGGCGAGGGCTGGTCTTTTCGCTGGACTCAAGCCCGGGAGTATGCTCCCTACTTTTCAACTAAGCCTCAAGATGCTCCGGTTAAGAAAGACAACGCCTACGGGTTTGGCCTGCCGGCAATGGGGATTATGCTGGGTCAGGTAGCCGAGGTACAGGCGCCGGCAGGTGATATGACCGGAATGATGAACATGATGGTGATGATGACCACGATGATGGGGATGATGCAGGGGGTAATGTGATGAAGCAAATTAAAACGGTGCCCAAGTTTATAGCTTATGCACTGTCCCGGGCAATCAGGCATCCCAGGAAGCCGGTATCTTATACGTATTGCCCGGAGTGCAGGAGATATCTTCTTAATAACGAGGCAGAGTGCCCCGGGTGCGCTAAACAGATAGGTAACAGCCCTCAGAGGAAGGAGATGTCGCCAATACCTTGGTGGGGAGCCGTGCTGGTTATTATCGTCGGTATCGCCTGCTGGGTAATGGGCAGTTGCCTTGACATAGTGGGACTAGATGAAGCAGGTAGGGCTCTTGTTTATATACCACTGGGCTCGCTCTTTGGTATGAGCCTGCCGAAGTGAGGATGAAAGCAAATGGCACAGTATGCCGATATTGTAGAAATAGTAGCTCCCGGTGAAGCTGCCGGCGGCAGCCGGGTGGATATCACCGTCAGGATAAAGAACAAGCACTCTTCGACTATTGGTATTATGGCCGGCGGAGCTTTGGAGTACGGTGTCTCACCATGGCCCGGCATTACCTTTCCTGATCTGAGTGCCAATGTTGACGGCGGAATCACCCGTTCCTTTAGCGGCTACTTTACCATGTCGGACAAAAGGGTAATCATACATGCCTACAGCTACTACTACGGCAGTGACGGCTACTGGCATTTTGATGATGAGATGACAAAGACTATTAATCTTACTGAAGAAATAGAGTCTGAATTTGGCTCAATTGCGATTATAAGTTATCAGAGGAGGTAGTTAAAGATGGGTGCAGTATATTTACCATCACAGTTTGGAGTCATATTCCTGCCGTTGGCCAATGTCCAGGTGAAGCCGGGGGATAAGCTCAGGATTACCTGCCGGTACTCGCACATCGGGCAGGCAGACAGCCAACCGCTTTATGCCGCTATCGGCAATGAAGGGTGGGCTGGCTTTGACGAGGTATTGCATGGCTCAAAGACCATCAGCATGCCTGAAGATGCGAGTTGGAATTACCACGAGGAGTACGTGGATATCACCATCACCACAGCAATATCAGCAGGCTTCTATGATCTCTATGCCAAGATTGGCGGTACATTCCCCAAGGTTATTTCACCAAGCCTGCTTGACGTGGTCGAGGTAATGGCGGAGACGCCTGAATCCGAGTTTGGTGAGATTTCCATAACCGACTATGCGAAGGTGTAAACAGTATGATCAGCGGCTTGGACGTATTTAGACCCGGTGTGGGCTGGCTAGCCCCCTTGCAGGAGAAAGTAGCGCTTGCTCCCGGCGATGTGCTGAGGGTTAGTATCGCTGTGCCATATAGAGGTCCCGAAGCCGAATTTACCCTCTACGGCAGTATCGGCCAGAGGGGACTTTTTGGCTTTGATGAGATACTCAGCGCCCGGGCATCGCTTTCCTGTCCTGATTCTCCGGAGAATTACACAACGGTGACAGGAGAGGTAGATATCGAGATTATCGGCACTGGCTGGTTCGGTATCGGCGGGATATCCGCGGGGGATGATTATGACCTCTATGTCAAGATCGAAGAAAAGCCCGAGGTCATAGCTGAAATCGATGATGTCATTGATATTGCCGGAAGCGCTAATTCGGATATGACAGGCATATTCGGGATGATGCTGCCAATTATGATGCTGGGCATGGTTATGCCTATGGTCAGCGAGGGAATGGAAGAGTAATGGCGAAGGCGTACCTGGAACCAACCGAAATAGAGAGGCTGGAGGAAGCAGCTGAGTACCTGAGGGATAAACTCCTTATCCGGCTGCTGTTCCACCTTGGCTGTCGCATCTCGGAAGCCCTGGGGATGACCGTGGGCGACATTGATTTTAACCAGGGTACCGTTACTATCCGTCACTTGAAAACAAGGATAAATCTTACCTGCTCTCACTGCGGCACCGGGTTGAGCAAATCTCACAAGTTCTGCCCCGGATGCGGTATGGAGGTAGATAAGGCGATAACTAACGAGAAAGAGCACCAGCGCTTCCGGACCCTGCCCGTCGACGAAGAAACGCTGACCATGCTCAGGGACTACATCAAACGGGACGGGCCCGTGTCTCAAAAAGGTAAGCGGTCTCTCTTCGGCATTAACCGGCACCGGGCCTGGCAGGTTGTAAAAGAATGCGCTGTAAAAGCAAGACTCCCTAGACTAATCAATGCGGAAAGCGGCAAGGTGCACAACGTCAGCCCTCACAAGTTGCGTGACGCCTTTGCGGTCCATGCAGTAAAGCTCAATGACTCGGGTGATGGATTAAGGCTATTGCAAGAGCACCTGGGGCACCAGAGCATTACCACCACCATGAGATACCGCAAGGTTGTCCGGGGAAGAGCAGCGGGAGTGGTATGAGCGACTGTGGAACGGAGGAAAGCAAGGTGGGTAAATATGCTAACCATGAAGAGTTTGGCGCTAATGCTCCAATCAACTATAGAGAAGATACCACCAGTGAGTCTTATCTTAAGGGAATGGCAGTGATCGCACCGTCCGGAATGAGACCAAAAGTGGTGCGAGGGAAAAGGTTTGAGGGAAAGACCGACTTCAGAGCCTCGACCACATGGCATTGCAACTTCGATATCGCCATGTTTGGCGGGTCAGAGGTTGATGCGCCGGGCTCCGAGTCCAAGCAGATGAATCTTGAAGGAAAACTTAACGGCATTAAGCGTAAACCGGGGAGATAATCATGGCAGGACAGGCCATAGTAACGATAAATGACAGACAGTGGGCGGTCGATATCGCCGTTACCCCCTGGGAGCTTTCACAGGGTCTGGGAGGGCTTTCAGAGCTTCCGTCTGGCACCGGCATGCTATTTGACCTCGAATATGAGCAGGTCATAGAGGTAACCACGGTGCCAATGCTTTTCCCGCTCGATATAGTTTTTCTTTCGGAGGATATGACAATTACCGAAGTCTATCACGACATAGAGCCGGGGTACATCGTGACTTCACAGTCACTGGCCAGGTATTTCTTGGAGGTCAATGCCGGTGATATGGAAGGGATAAAAGCAGGAGATGTTGCATCTCTCGAGTTGCTGGCTATGCAATCAGAACCGGTGGTAACTGACTGGATGACGCCCATAGCAGCTTTTGTCGGTATTGCCCTGGTGGGTACTCTAGCTCTGCGGATGTATTCAAGAGCTTTAGCGGAGAAACATCGAATGAATCGTCGAAGCGGGAGAGCTGTATTCCCAAAGGTGAACTAGAAAAGTGTGAGATCGTTCGTCTGCGGCACTATGACCTGGTGAGCTGGTTCAATTCTCCTGTGCCGGATTATAGCTTCTCCATCGAGCCGGAAACCAAAGAGCGTAAGATTGACGAGGTATTAAGGAAACTTAAATCCGGCGTTGACAGCATACAGGAAAGCGATAAATTCCGGGAGTTTCTGCTCACCATGTCCAAGTTTCATGATTACAGTATCGGTAACCTGATACTGATCATGCTGCAGAGACCGGATGCCACCCGGGTGGCTGGCTTTACCACCTGGAAGGATCTTTGCAGGTATGTCAGAAAGGGAGAGAAAGGTATCGCCATACTGGCTCCTTGTATGCCTCCGAAGAAAGCGAAGGTAGTCGAGCCGGAAGACGAAGAGGATGAAGGGCTGGTTGAGGTAACGCCGATATATTTTAAAGTAGTGCACGTTTTTGATATCAGTCAGACAGAGGGGCAGGAGCTACCCGAGGTAGAAGTACCGGCGTTAACCGGTGAAGCCAATGAAGAGCTTCTCATTGGGGCACTGAGTCTAGCCAAACTTCAGGGACTTGAAGTCACTTTCGAATCAAGGCCCAACCAGGATCCAGCCATCAAGGGGATGTACTCAGGTAAGACTATCTGGGTACGGCCGGAGGAATCTCGGGCCCAGCAGCTGAAGACTTTGCTGCATGAAATGGCGCATTACTTTTCCGAAGGCGTATTTCGGATGTCCCGCAGGAATGCCGAGACCATCGCCGAGAGTGTTGCCTTTACCGTTGGAGCGCATTTCGGCTTTGATAGTGGTGTTCGTTCATTTCCCTATGTAGCTCTCTGGGCTCAGGACAAGAAGG
>CAZZHQ010000116.1:0-7666 GCA_964654015.1 uncultured Dehalococcoidales bacterium
TTGCTTTTCCTTCCTGATAGTCAGCAACTAAGATTTCTTTTACATCAGAACATTCGCTTAGATCCCGTATTGTGGTGCGAGCCATTGCTCCACCACCACCGATGACGGCAATCTTCATTTTTCTACTCCTTTTCCCCTCACCAAGTTGGTGCTACCCCTCCTATCATCATGCTGGGCAGCCATGTCGCCAGCATAGGAAACACCATAACTAAGCCTAGACCAATTATCTGAAGTATGATAAAGGGGATGATAGAACGGTAGATTTGCCCCATGGTTATACTCTCAGGAGCCACCCCCCTCATATAGAACAGGGCGTATCCAAAGGGTGGCGAAAGGTAAGCTATCTGCAGATTGATAATGAAAAGGATCCCAAACCACAAAGGGTTGAAGCCTAGGGCGAGGACTATGGGGGTGTAAATAGGGCCGGCAATCATGAGGATGGCGACGTCATCCATGACCATTCCCAAAAAGATTAAACTAATCTGCATTGCTATTATTACTACCCAGCGGTTTATCTCCATGTCTAGCAGTCCCAGAAGCAGATCAGCACCCCCTATAGCGAAGAAAACGCGGCTGAATACTGAGGCTCCAAGCACTACCCACATAACCATGCCCGACAGGCGAAACGTATAGTAAGCTGAAGCTCTTAAAAATCTCCAAGTGAGCCTGCGATGGATAGCAGCCGCTATTATTACCGCTACACAACCCACACTAGCTGCCTCAGTGGGGGTGGCAACCCCCAAATATATTGACCCTAAGACAGAAAGGATAATGAGAATAGGCAGCACCACTGCCCTCAGGCCGGCAACCTTCTCCTTAAAACTGCCCCGTTCCTCAGGTGGTAGGGCTGGGGCTATCTGCGGCTGTAAATAACTCCTTATAGCTATATAACTGATATAGAAGAAGGAAAGGACGAGCCCAGGGAAGACCCCTCCCATGAACAATTGTCCTACCGACTGTCTGGAGATAAGACCGTAAATCATCATTACTATTGACGGAGGGATGAGTGCCCCCAGAGACCCTCCAGCCATGATTGACCCCGTGATTAGCTCGGTCCGGTAATTGCGCTTCTGCATAGAGGGGATGGCTATAATCCCCATGGTAACCACCCCGGCAGCGACGACTCCACACATAGCTGCCATTACAGTGCAGATTAAGACCGTGCCAATTGCTAGGCCGCCTTTTACTGGACCCATCCAGCGGTACATCGTTTTATAGAGGTCATCAGCTATACCTGACTCTGATAGAAGGCTTCCCATAAAGATAAACAGAGGAATAGCCGTCAGGACGAAGGACAGCATTACCCCATAAGCAGCCTGAGTGACTAGGAACATGCTTCCAGGGCCAAAGAACACAATGCCCATCACCATGGCCACACCCCCCAGCCCAAAGCATAGAGGAAGCCCGGAGGCGAAGCTTAGCAGCAGAATACCAAAGCTGATTGCGGCAATCAGTCCCAGGTTCACGGCAGCTCCTTGCCGCTGACAGCATAAAAGAGGTCACGGGTGAACTTAGCTATCCCTTGAAGCAGCAACAGAGCTGCAGCTATGGGAACCATCAACTTGAATGGCCACAGGACTACGCGCCATGCTGCTATAACGGTTTCTTGGAGTTGCCATGAATCCACAAAACCAAGAATACCCTGCCATAGGAGGATGATAATAAAGAGGAAGAAAAGCCCAGCGGTAATCACATCCAAAGTTGCCTGCGTGCGGCCAGAGAATCGCAGGTAAATTATGTCTATCCTTACATGTGCCCTGTGAAGAAGGCAATATCCCGCTGCTAGTAGACCAAAGGCAGCGCACATATAAAGGCTTGTATGATGAGCCCAGAAGATTGGGGCGTTGAAAAAATACCTCATTACCACACCAATTACCATCACCCCAACTACAGCAAAAATCAGCTTACTGGCTATCTTGCCTGTCCATTCGCTGACGGCGTCAATAACTGTGCAAACACTAGCCAGTTCCTTCACAGCAATCTCCCCTTTTGGCATGGCAGAGCATATGCCCTGCCATGCCAATAATTATTGGTTAGTATGCCTCCATTTTATCTAGTGCCATACTCTGATTAGTAACCCAAGAATTTCATGTAATCATTTGTCAAATTTACGAACTTGGTGCCATAGCCGGTGGGATCCTTAGCCCCCATCTCATCCCATATTCCATACGCTATTTCACGCATCTTTACCACATCCTCGGGTGGGAGCGTTACAAATTCAACTCCTGCCGTTTCCATAATCTCACGGCCTTTTTGATCTCCATACATGTATTTCTGGTTACAGAGTATAGAGGCATCCATCGCCGCTGAGGTAACGATAGCCTGGAGGTCCTCGGGCAAGGCGTTCCAAGAATCCAAATTGACAAAGCATGAAATCATAAAGTTAGGCATCAGCATGGGCAAGATTACATAGTCAGCCACCTCATAAAGCTTTAAGTCAACCTCCTCTGAGATAGAAGGGTTACCCACTGCCTCAATAACGCCTGTCGACAATGCCGTATAGAGCTCAGCGAAAGGTACCCAAATCACTGTAGCCCCCAATTTCTCTAGCATGGTGGCATGAGAACCATAAGCCCTAGCCTTTACCCCTTTAATATCCTCTATGCTCCTGATCTCCTTCTGCGACATCAGGAGAGGTAGCTCACTCCCTATCTGAGGAGGTAGAAGATGCAAATTGTGTGGGAGGTAAGCCTCCTGCGCAAGTTCGTAGGCTCCTCTCTGGTACCACAAGATATAGTGCTCGATGAGGTTAGGCAAGCCCATAGGTAGATTGTATTCAACCTCATTGAATGGAAGTTCACCCACGTGGTAGCCACAGCTAGTAGCCATATCCAGCGTTCCTGATTTTGTCGCCCCGAAAAGTTCATCCGACTCTATAAGCTCCCCTACCCCGTAAAACTTGAAGGTGAGCCGGCCGCCGGACGCAGCTTCAATAGTATCAATGAAGGGACGATCTATCTCGTCGCAGGGAAACATCCCCCGCGATGCCCAGGCACTGAATTTCCACTCATAAACCTCTTCTGCTGGTGGCGGCGAAGGAGTCGGTGTTGGCGTCAGTGTTGGTGTCGGAGTCGGTGTTGGTGTCGGTGCCGCACACGCTGCCAGTAGAGGCAGCGCCACCAATACTCCGATTACAGTCAAAACTGCTAGTTTCCGTTTCATATTTTCCTCCAGAACATATTTTGTTTGCCTGACTCCTTTGCTTCTTACATTTCTCCCTCCTTTGTTTAACTCTTACTTGCAAAATAGCCAATTCCTCGTCAATTCCAAAAAATTCTCCCCTTAAAATCAACTTTATAGCTAGTATTTGAACTTCAATCCGTAGCCAGCAAACTCCTTCTTAGTTCTTCTATATAACTCTATACACTCGCTACTCGGCTCTAGAGTCTTTATATCATAACACTCCTGATACTTCTTACCCTTGGGAGGATTATCTAGATTATTTTCATACTTGGGTAAAAGTCTATTTACTATCTCGTTTGCCTCAGTTCTCTTCATTCCAATTACTGCATGAGCAACTTCTGAGGCCCATAAGGGTTCCATAGGGGTAATATGGTCTATGAGAACATTCTTAGCGGCGCTACCAGCTTCGATAGAACCTCCCGAAACTATGCAGGTAATTACCTGAGATGCAGTTTCATAAAAGTTCATCTCAGTCATTGGTCCTGCAGCTATAATAGGAATAGTAAATAATGGGAAATGACTATTTCTGCTAATTGCCTGGTTACTCACACTTATCGCCCACAAAGTGTTTCTTCCCGTACTGCAAGAATACTTAGAATGGATGGGGAAAGAGTCTTGGCATGCCCCACGGTACACAAGTATTGATTGGATGTGATAAGCCGCATTAGTCACCGCCACTCCTTCTGGTCCACCACAATACCCACCTAGCATAGGAGAAGTTTCGGCAACTACACGACCACCTAAGCTTAATACATAGGCAATCTCATTTAATCTCTCAAAATTAATTTTCATCTCAGCCATTGACCCGATAAGCCAGCCATCAGAAGGCCTCAGTCCAAACTGACTTCCAGCAATCTTGGCTGCAGCTGACCCTACTGAGATGGAATTCATAATAGGTAAGCCAGGTCTTCCCACCCGTCTAAGCCCTTCCCTAGCTAAAGTGACAGTTTCGATAGCACTCATTACCTCTAAAGGAGAACCGGCACGGATTGGAATACCATTCAACGTGGCAATGGTCGGAGTGGTTATTGAATTTGCAAGAGGAATTAAACCGTAGCCCTGTATAAGACTTAAAAATATCTCCCCACAAGAAACGATTGCGCCAGTGGCTCCGAGGAAACACCAGGGAGGGATATCACTCTCGGGCTTGCGTGCCACCAACGCCTTCGCCTCCTTTCCCTCTCCAAATACAGGAGCTGATGGAGCCATCACCAATGCTTCCTCAATCTCTTCCTGGGTAAACCTTATAATACGCTCGGTATCAGCGCAATATGTCCCTACATTAGTATAAAACTCCACCCCGGCTTTAAATACCCGGTCTGCTAAATCATTATCGGAGGGGATAGGATTTTTTGGGTCGCACTTAATTTCGTATTTCTTTATCACCTCCTTTAACCTTGGGACAAAGACCTTTAAATCGAAATCCTTCTCAGAACAAAAGGGTCCCTTCAACGCTCGATCAATAACCTCCATAAAACTGACCATTTCTCCTCCTTTAAGCTATGCTCTTTTTGGCTACAAGCTCTAAGGCAAGAGAGACCGCTCTTTCAGCCGTTTCTCCATAGCCATCAGCTCCAATCTCATCAGCCCAGTCTTGAGATGTAGGAGCACCCCCTATCAAAATAGTATACTTATCCCTTTCTCCCATTTCTTTTAAAATGTCTATAACATCTTTTTGGGTTGGCATAGTAGTGGTTAAAAGAGATGACAGCCCTATAATATCTGCTTTAACCTTTCTTGCTTCTTCAATGAAAGTAGAAGTAGCTACACCCACGCCCAAGTTATGGACGGTGAATCCTGCTGTTTCTAGGAGCATGCCTACAATATCTTTCCCTATGGCATGAATATCCCCTTTCACCGTGCCTATTACCACCGTCCCTCGCTTCACCTTATCTAAACCCTCCGCTGAGATGTGAGGTTTCAATATCTCCATCACCGAATCAAAGACATCTGCCGCCATTATCATCTCAGGTAAATAAATCTCAGAGTTATTAAACATCTCCCCTATAACCTTCATCCCTTTAGACAGTCCTTTTTCGATGCCTTCAATGGGGTCAATTTTCTCCTCAATAAGCTTAGTCCCAGCTCTTATTCCTTTCTCTTCATCCAGGTCTACAACAGCCCTAAGCAAATCCTCGAATATTTCCTCTTTTTTCATGTGAGCTTCCTCCTCTTTCAATAGATTTTTAGCCTCGGTATCTAACTACCTCATTTCTCATCCCCCTTCTGCGTCTCCCCGCTTACTCTTCACAATCTCCTTGGTCTTCCCGAGCCACTGTAGTCAAAGTATCTGAACCCCGCTCGGATACTCTATTGAGCAAGGCACATTACCTATTATGACATCATATTGTAATCATAGCACCTTTTTGGGATATGTCAACCCCATTATTTGCCTTTTTCCTCACAGTTCAGACAAATAATGGTAAATGGAAAGAGATAGCCGTCCAACAGTTCATTTATTTTTCTCCTTTTAGGTTTTCTATTCGACTATAAAGAAAGGTAAATGAACCTCTACTGGCGGGAAAATCGTGAACGGGCGCCCAAGTTTTCAGATAACCTCCATCTCCAATTTTAAATCGAGCAAAGATTGGGAGTTCCTAAGATGCGACAACACTGTGAAATTCTAAAGTTACCTAATATGAAACACTAGTATAACAGCAATTAAAGCTACCGCCCCTAAAGTAAGGAAGATAACAAAGGCCCGGTGACGGGTGTTTACAATACCCCTGTTTGTCTGTTGCCATAGGACAGTGACCTACATCTTGAAAACAGGTTCAGCTTGCATCTTAGTATCCTGTAGAACTAGAAAGAGAGGAGGGCAATATGAAAGGGAAAAGAGACAAGCTCTACCCGGCAGCCTTAAGAGACCTTGGGTTTTTTGAACACTCCATTTTACATCTCTTCCCGAATAAAAGGCTGCGATTGGGGTGCCCCCATTTTTAGTACCACCTAGAATGAGAGGATTTCTACCTTTTCTCTTGGTTGTCCTTCCCTTTTTGATTGATTATGTTCATAGTATCACCTTGTAGGCTTCACTGGCGTCAGATAGCCGATGTGTTTGACACTTCCTCTCTCTTATATTATTATAATGCTGTGTTATGGCAATATAGAGGAGGCACAGTGGACGATCTGGACAAAAAGCTTGTAAGTGAATTACAAAGTAAAGGTTATCAAAAGAGTAGTATTCTGGGTCCTTACCTTGGTGTAACAGAGAAGACTATACGTCGGCGAATAAATATTATGAGAAATGAAGGGATTATCAAAATAGTTGCAGTGCCCAACCCCGTAGTATTTGGATACAAAGCATGGGCCAAGATTGGAATCAAAGTAAAGCCTAGCTCTTTATTTCAGGTAGCTCAGGAGCTTACTGGGTATCACTCAATATACTTTGTGGCCTACTCCCTTGGTAGATTCGACATTATAATTGCGGTACGTTTTGAGTCTATGGATAGGCTAACGTACTTCGTTAATTCAGAACTACCCAATGTTAAAGGCATCCTAAGTACGGAAACAATGATATTTATGTCTCCCAGAAAATACTACAATTTTTCTTGGCCCGGGCCTGCTCTTAGAGAAAATAATCGAAGCGAGCATGATGCTTCTATTACTTACGATGCTTATCAAATTGATGAGACAGACCGTAAGATAATCAATTGTTTAGCGGAAGATGGGCTCACTCCCATGAAAGTCCTGAAATCAAGGCTGGGCCTAGGGGAGAATACAATACGCAAACGTATTAAGACAATGTTGGAACACAGGGCATTTAATATAGAGGTCGTGCCTAACCCAGAAGTATCGGAATATGAGACCTGGGCAACGATGGGAGTAAATACAAGTGGCCAATTCGTTCATAAAGTGATAGACGCTATAATCGAAAACCCGGCTGTGTACCTTGCTTCAGATTCCATTGGTCGATTTAACATAGTAATAGCTGTCCGTTTTCATAATATCAATTTACTCAACGCGTTTGTCCATACGGAGCTTGCGAGTATAAAAGGAGTTAGCTCCATAGAAACGTTTTTGCATACCAAGCCAGTCAAGTATCACAATATTGAATGGTTGAACCTTACGAAGCATTAGCGAGTAAAGTGTGGATATATCGAGGTGCTGCCTTAGCTCCTCTCCACTGTGAACATTTCACCACTCTGTATAATTAAGTAACAAAGCGCTATGTTGTTACCTCGTATTCTGAAGAGGGCGGCGACGCTAATTCTATACATGGGAGACGATAATCAAACACCATAGGAGTAGAGCGGAATAGCATATCGAGTAAGACCAACGTCATGTAATATGTGTGGTTGGTCTGTGAAATGGAGATGACTAATCTTCTTTAACTGTATGTAGTCAGCGAAAGTGGGACTAAGTGGGCCTTTGAAGTAACGGACACTTTAGAGGCCACTACCCTGCTCCCTGGCGGTTCTATTATAATCCCTTCTTACCTGTAATGTCCTGCTCTTTGCCTCCTTCCTTTTCTGGATTATTT
>CAZZHQ010000117.1:0-7472 GCA_964654015.1 uncultured Dehalococcoidales bacterium
TGCTCGTTCAATACATAACCATTTTAGAGAATTCTACAAAGGCGACGAAACGTCAGAATGTTGGAGTTTAGACTAAATACTCAAGGTTAGTGAGCGCTTAAAATACTGGCATATAAGTTTTCATTAGCCGATAAATATTCCCGAAAGTTAACGAGTGGGTGCGAAAGATTCTTATCATGTTCTCTGTCTTTGATCCATTGCATAATCTTCGCGGCAGACGAAGCTGACTCGGACGGTGAAACTACCACAATCTGATTTTTACCTATTTCTACAATATCCTGATATGATTCGACAAAATCTGCTCGGTCAGTAATTATACCTATGCCTGAGATTATGGCTTCCAATGCTAGATTAGATACAACAGGATGAGGTAATCCAGACTCAAATATGAAGATAGCATCTAACTTATTTAGCATCGGTGGCATTCCCCACGGAGCAACGAATGGATACCATTTAAAACCTGCAATAGTCCTAGAGCTAAGACTCTGTTGAAAATCAGCCATACCATCGCCTTGGCCGACGACCCAGCACTCAAATTGGTCTTTAAGCTGTCGCATAATATCGGCAATAAGATGTAGATTCTTGTGCTGCCAATGATAATTAATTTTTCCTATCACAGCTAGGCGATATTGCGGGTGTTGCATGTCGCTTGAAGTAAATACCCTATCATCAGGAACATATGCTGGCTGAATGACCAATCGAGAAGTTATTCGTTCCAGTATATTTCGGCATTGCGAATTGGTAATTACCATATCAGCGTGAGTGATCGCTTCATTGAGTAATGTTCCCAGTATTTGTCTTTTTAGAAACTTTTCCAGGTCAGAACCGCCGTGTCGTATTACTTGATACACGCCAGTCGAACATTTTGTCAGATGCCCTAAGATGCCATATGGGATGAGGTAGCCTGTGTCTATAATTTGTATTGAATATTCTCGCACTATGTTTATAGCGAGGTCCAGTAACGCGAGTGAATTCTCATTATCATCTGGTATATGCCACGGGATTTCATTCGAAGGTCGATGAACCCACAAATTTGGTGTTATGGCAGGCGCTTTGTCGCCACCCTCTATTTGATACTCTCGACCAGCAGAGATTCCATTAGTGATTACGTGTATCTCATGTCCACGTTCCGCCAAACCACGAGCGAGCCAATAGGTCTTTGCAGCTATACCGCCTTCTAGGGGAGGATATTTACTGAGTAACGCAATCTTGTAGGGCATATTCTGCTCCAAGATTAAATGCCTCGGCGAATATATTGAAGAGGTATAAATCGGATTTGCATCGGAGATAGGATTTTAAGGGGTGTTGTAAAAAGGCTGAATCATCTATTGTGGCTTCCATCCTCTCAGTAATAAGTGGGGCCAGGCTAGAAACAGCTGCGGGCATGCCTTCTTTCAGCCGTGTGAGAACCCAGTCTAAACCCAATTGCTCTAATTCCGGCTTAAACGCTTCTCTGAGAATCCGCTTTGTGACCTGTTTATCTGAAGCCTTATATTCAATGGGTAGATTTAGGGCGAAAGCAGCCAGGTCATCAAACAAATAAGCCGGGCGAATTTCAAAGCCAAAAGCACCCGCAGACCTGTCTACACTTTGCAGGTGGTAGTTAGCAAGCCCTCCCTTTATAAGAGCATCGAATACGTTACGCCGATAAACATGCTCATCTTCAGGAAGAGGGAAAAGGTCATTCACAAGTGTATGCGTGCCATTAATATTCGGAATGAACTGCAATCTGTTTCTAATACGATCAGAAAAGCCTAATGGATGTGTGTAAATCCAGTAATAACCTCCGAACAGCTCATCGGCACCTTCCCCTGAAAAGGCGACTTTAACATGTTCTGATACCGTCTCAGACAGCAGATGGAAGGCTACCCCACCATGAATATCGAAAACACCTCCGGCTACAAGCGACTCATAATGTTTAACAAAGTGGTTAAGTTTATTAAAATAATCATCAGCCGTTACCCTACGCTCAATATGTTTTGTTTCTAATCTACTAGACACTTCTCTTGCTGCGAGAAGATCTGGAGTTTCGGAACCGTCGGCTAATGTAAATGTAGTAACAGGATAGCCCAATATTTTTCGAGCAACCAGAGCGAGAATGGTTGAATCTAATCCCCCAGAGAGATAAATGCCCACGGGATGAGTTCCGTGCTTAAGAAGTAAGTCCATGGTTTCTATGATTAGTCGCCGTAGTTGAATTACAGCATTTGAGTAATCTAGATGACGTTCTGGGTTCAAGTAGCTTGCTTCAGGTATTTGCCAATACCTCTTTATTGATTGACCATCCTCTGAGAATATAACTATTGTACCTGGTTCGACTTGAATAATCCCTTCGAAGAGGGTTTTGTCAGAAGAATAAACATATCCAAAGACAGTGATTTCTTCGAGTGCCGCTATATTTAGGTGTGCCTTAACATCCGGATGTTCCAGGATAGATTTGATTTCGGACCCAAAGATTACTTTATTACCTGCCTTTTTATAATAGAGCGGTTTAACTCCAAACCGGTCACGAGCTAATATCAAGCGATCGCTATCCAAGACAGCTATCGCGAACATACCCTTTAGACGCTCAGCAAAATCAATGCCGTATTTGGTATAAAGTTTTGCTACAATTTCAGTCTCTAAATCTGTATGAAATGTAAAGCCAGCTGCTATTAATTCTGTGCGAAGATCTCCAACGTTATAAATCTCACCATTCAGCATGACGGAAATATTGGCTTCCGAATCACGAATAATTGCAGAAGCATTCGGATCACCCACAATCGCCAAACGGGATGCACCCACACTACTGTTACCTGCAATCATCCAATCAAGACCGTCCGGCCCTCGGTGCGCAACACTTTGAGCCATTTTGGCAATTAAGGCTTCATCTGATTGATTCCATATGCCGGTAATTCCACACATATCTTATCGCTCCGATAGTAGAGGTAAGACGCTTGATATACCAATAAGAGCCATAGCAGTCCCATCGTCTATATAGTGATACGGCCACAGGCCATTAGAAAGTTGCCTTGATTCTAGCCAGGAAACAGCTCTTTCAATAGTGCTTCTGGGAGCTTGTGCCCCTACTACTGATAAGCCCCATAGTACTATTCCCGTACACCAGGGATCGCTGCCAACCGGATGTCCTTTCCATGGACCATAACCGCCATCTTCTTCCTGTTCACTTATTAGGTATTCTATAGTCCGATTGATTAACTCGCTATTGTAATATGCTTCACCATGCGCGCTAGCAAGTAAGAAGTAGGACCCTTTGTAAGCGAGTTGTGTTTGGCTGTTTAAATCCGCTTCCCATTGCTGGGCCAACCACTTTAAGCTCGCTTTATTAACCACTTCGGGTATAACACAAGAAGCCAGCGCAGTAATTGGAACACGAGGTTGGTCACGCTGACTTTTGCCCCAAGCCCCACATTGTAATCGTACAGATTCAAGCCATCTACTACCATTGGATATTTCGCTGTTATATGTATCTCCGAAGGCTGTCAAATATGCTAGGCACCATAGAGTCTCTTCAACATCCGACCAACCGCCATCTCCTTGTTGACTCGATACTAAGTAAGAAGCTAGTGTAGTTCCAGGAAAACGTGAGTTTATAGAACAGCCTCCCGTAAGCAAGGCATATCCAATTCTAGCCAATCTACAAGGTTCAAGTTTGCGGCACAGCGAATCGAGCGTAAAAACTGCTAACCCGGTAACAGAATTAATCACTGTTCTGGAAGGTTTTTGTAATATTGGCACAAGATCCATGATAATCGTTAATACCTCAGCTAATTACCGCTCATTTTCATCGTATTGTCTCGCAGCTGGTCACGTGAGCTTACTCGTATTTCAAATCTAGTATCTTTCAAAAAATGCCCCAACCTCACTACCTCTTCCTCTTTACGTTTGCAGCTTGTGTGATTAGATACGGAAATATGTACATGAATCCTGTGAGCATTGGTCTCCAAATTATCCAGTCTTGGCTCATCAATATCATATCCTCGTCCTTGTCTACCCCATTCTTGTGCTACATCACAAAAAGCCAAGAGGAATGCCAATGGCATCGAATCAAGCGAAAGGTGAGTAAATATTTTTCTCTTACATATCTCCATTTCTTCGATGCTAAGTTTGTCCTTTCGGCAGCATTCGCAAAGTGCTTTTTGATCCCCTTGAAAACATAGCCAATTTGAATCATCATGTAACATAATGCTAGTGGCAGCCGCATTGACTGCGTAACTGGATAGATATTTGCATTCCTGAAACTTTTCTAAAAAGGTAAATGCACCTAATATGGCATGATTTTTATCAATTGCAATACGTCTTAAAAAGAACCTCTGGAAACAATCATCAATGTTGCAACCTAAACCTTCACCTAGCCTCTTAAGTTTGTTCATAAACTCATCGCGGACGGCAATTTCCGCCAAATTGAGTTGCACAATCTGCCCCTTCAATTCTTCTTGGTTAATATGCCGGTCACCAGATGGACCATCGGAGTGAAAATTACGGGTAAGAAATCTTGTCATCCAATCGTCCCATTGCTGGACAGGATAGTTATAATCGTGATAGGCCGAGCATGCAAGCCATGCGTCCTCAATCTTTGAACCTGAAATATGCTCGAATTCTTTAACCCAATCCTCATCGTAAAGGGCATCAATGATAATTGCCCCTAAAATGAATACTTGAAATTGGTGGAGAAAGTGATCTCGATAATAGGGACTTAGACGTAAAACCACTTCGAAATCCCTCTGTATGTCTGGATATTCAATATCAAACCGCTTCTTCCATAGATCAGCGATGAGATTGAAAGCAATTAGGTGATCACTGTCTTTGAGATACCGGTAATTACTGGTGAAATTTCTGAGATCTTCAGCATAAGCGATCTTTTTAACATCAGCTAGCTTGTTTACTAGCAGCATGCTTAGAAAACGACTTGAGTCGTCCTCTCGTTCAGTGATCGCACGGCGTGTAAAAAGGGGTTCTCCAAAATATACTAAATACCGTATGTATTCATCTTCATGTTCGGCAATTATATCCGAAGCCGCAATAATTGATCCCTTTTTACCTCTTGCGGCTCTGATACCTTCTTCCAACCGACTATTTAGAATCTTATAAAGCGGAATCGCCTCAAGCTCGACATTTATGTCATCATTGTCGCTTACTTCTAACAAGCCAATGCCATTATGAATGCATGCTTGCTTGAATCTCTTAAAATCCTCATCATCTTTATTTATGTAGTATCCGTAAGCCCAGTATATTTTAGCCCGAGGTAAATAGTATTGGAAAAATTTGACTGATGATGCATTTAGTACCATGCAGCCCTCAAATTCCTTATCAGGCATATAAGTATCTTTGCTAATATGAGACTCGGTAATAATATCTATGACAATTTCTTCATCTATTTCTTTCTCCCCAGCATCGTGTGACTTCCACTTTATGCAATCAATCGGTAACCTAACATTATATAGTCGAGGAGTATAGTCCTGTGGTTCATAATCTTGTGTTCTATAGTAATCCTTGATTTTGTTAACCATATCTGTAAGGGAATACTCTTCAGTCATAGTTCACTACCTATTCATGCTCGACAAAGGATTTCAATTTAGTGTATTCCAAAATGTGGCGTATCAAGACCATTACCTACATCCATGGCATGAAGAGCACTGCTTGCAGACCAGCCGCTTACCATTTGCTTCAATAATCTGAGTAGGGAAAGTCATCCTCTTCTCTTTGACCAGCACAGGGCGTTCATAGCTAATCCTTTTCTTTTCCATGACCTTGCCTCCCAATGATTTTCTGCTCGTATAGCTCATCCAAGAGCTTTCGCAGGTCTGCCTCTCCTTGCTTGGCAGATACCTCAAAGGCTGCCAGAAAGCCTTCTTTGAGGTGAACCCACTCAATACCATTTCTAATCGCCTCAAGCACCCAGAATGACGTCTGATTGAGCCGGAACTGGTCACCTGTTATAACACTGAACGCATAATACCAGTTCTGGTCTGGTAATGAATGTAGCACTATTCCAGGCTCCATGGCAAGACTCTCACCGGGTTTTAGCGCCAGCATTGGGCATCCTCCGCCATATAATCGCCTGAGCAAAAGTAAGCCATAGCCCGGCAACCTCGACAATTTGCTAAATATTCACACTCGTAGCATCTACCTTTTAGATTCTCCGGGTTGCGAATCTTCCAGAGAACCTCCGAGTCATACCAGATAGAAAACAGGCCATCTGTTAGAATATTACCGATTGGGATAGGTAAACGGCGGCAGGGGTATACCGTCCCGTCTGGCATTACCGTCAAAGCATTATTGCCTACCGAGCAAAGTGCGCCTACGGTTGAATCCTCCGGAGCGACTAGTGTAAAAAGCGGACGATACAGTAATATGCGGGTGCTCTTTTTCTGCAAGGCTATCTCATAGATGCCTTCGTAAAGCTCTTTGAGTTCCTCGGAAGAGAGGAGTTGATCTCGTAGCGATTCACCCTCTCCTTCAGGGATCAACCGCTCCATGGCAAAGGTATCTACGCCCTCGTCGTTCAAAACCTCAATGAGCGCAGGAATATCTTGGTAATTTAACCGGCTTATAGTGGTCATGACACTGACAGTAAGACCACGTCTCTTCATTTCTCGGATGGCAGCTAACGTTTCTCGGTAGCTGCCATCACCTCGAATAGCATCATTAATTACTGGTGTTGACCCCTCCAAAGAAACCTGCACTCGGCGCAGCTTACGCCGGTCTTTTAGAGCAGTGGGAACATCACCTGAGATAAAGGAGCCGTTGGTCAGGATGTCATAATAGGTAAAACTGGGTATCCGGTCAACTCGATCCATCAGGGCGAAGAGTTCTGCTTGACGAACAAAAGGCTCTCCCCCGGTGAAGGAGAGGGAGCCTTGTCTATCCCACTTAACCAGCGCTTCCTCCATACGATCAAGAACTATCCCAAGCTTGGCTAAGGGTAAATCCTTCGTAGGATGGCCATTCTGGTAACAGTGGCGGCAATGCTTATTGCATCGCTCCGTAATATGCCACTGAAAATAGAATTCATCTAAGGGATTGATCTCTGCGTTCATTTGCCTACTCTTAACTTTCTGTTAGTAAGCATTATAAACCTATCTTTGATTAAAATAAACTTGTACTTTTTCCCAGTGTCAGCTTCGGAACTAAGCACGGAATCAACTATAATTATTCTAAACAATTTATGAAAATAGATTTAACAACATCTAAAATGTTGCCCGCTGCACATTTCATCTAAAAGTGAAACCAAAGAAACATTGTGACAGTTGTGACAGTTTTACAGACACGTGATCATTAGAATACGACAAATAGGTATGGCGAAACTTAATTCCAGAGCTATATATCTAATGAATCCACGGGAAGGTTATCGAAAAGACTCTCACTGACCAGTCTTTCTTAGAATGGCGAGGAGTTCTAGGTATCGTCCCCTTAAGTGGAGATAGGGGGACTCGAACCCCCGACCTCTGCGATGCGAACGCAGCGCTCTC
>CAZZHQ010000118.1:0-7432 GCA_964654015.1 uncultured Dehalococcoidales bacterium
CCGTCTCCCGCTCCATCGTAACCCACGTTTGACGATTTATCCTTGAGCTTCCTGATGTTCTTCCTTGAAATGCGAAATTTGGTCAACACTTTAGCTACACTCCCTATCTGTTATTTTTGGTCAATTTGGACAACGCCTGTTTCCGATATCCCTTTGGCTTCCTTTTCCTCTTGTAGTCAAGGTTAAACACAATCCAATCACGCCCTAACTTCTTACCGGCTATCTGACCGCCTTCCAGTAAACGCCTGACATGCGCTTCTGATAGGTTTAGCTGGGCTGCCGCTTCCTTTGTGTTGTAGATGTTATCCATTTGTATCTACTATACACGCATACAAACATAATGTCAAGCGGAGATATCCCTGGCATTGCAGCTATCATAGGGCCTCGTGATGGGTCAAGCGAAATATGTCGCTTTCTAATAGTGATTTAGCTTTGTCTGAAATGTGGTAATAAACAGTCTATGCCCTAAAGCCTTAGAATAAAACCTATGGTTTGCCGCATGTACAATCTGCCATGTTTTGCCTGTAATCTTTTATACAGCCTTGTTAGAAGGCCTTTTTTCGCAAAATAGACCTACTCTACGAGACCTTCCAGGTTATCAATAAACATTATTATTTGCTTTCTTTCCATTGCCATTTAATTTGCGCGTTCGATCCACTTTGCTGATTCATCAGATCAGGACATGCGATATCTAAGCTATTATAGAAATATGTTTCCCCTGGCTTTATTTCGGAAGTAACAGGGGTATTGTTTATAGATACGTCCGTCATACTTAACTTGTCATGACTATTCTTTATTGAACCGGTCTGTCGGCATGGTCCTGACCCTATACCAGGTGTATACCAATACCAATATTGTTCTACCTTCCATATCACTTTCTTATTTAGGTCTTCCATCGTTTCCCCGCTGGAAGCAGGTTTATTTTCAAGGGTTACTCTGGTATTAAATGAATCAAAGCGGTGTGGGTCATAAACTGTAAAATGTCTTTTAACTGTATTAATATCTATCTCGTGTTCGCCTGCATTGGGTTCTGATATTGTAAACGAAATGGTTTTGTTTTCTGACGGTTTAATTTGTACGGTTTGCTTATCTCGTTCTATTCCATCTATCTTCAAAACAACGTCGTAGTTATCTGACATTCCTCCAATATTAGTAATCTCTGCCAAAATAATAATGGCCTCGAATGGCGCAACTACAGTACGCGAAGTCACAACTTTACTGAGTACAAATTCCGCAGGCTTAGTACATGAAGAAATTGCAGGCACTAATAGTATGCTTAATAATACGCCCGCCCAAATACATCTAATTGCCATTACAACCACCCCTAATACGATTCGTCTCATAGTATATAGTTTGGCTAACTTATATGTCCACAATGACAGTCAATAACTCTCATGCTTGTGCAGGTTTTCCGGCCTCATGCCGTGCAATCCCTTGACGATCCGCTTTAATCCTTCCAGCATTGGCCGGGTAAAACATTCCCCGCTGTCTATCAATCCCTGCCGGTGCAGGCGTTGTATCTTACGCTGTGCGCTCACCCATGAAGGTTTACTGATTGTCTTTGAATAGCAAATGTCATCATCCGGGTACCAGACAGCCTTTTCATGGCAATCAAGCGGGCATAGCGGTGCCCGGCAATTATCCTGGCAAGGTAACTTTGCAATGCAATTTGTATCTGTTTTCATCGTAATTTCCTCATAATCTTTATTATTTTTTGACTGTAAGCCGTAACACCGTAACCGTAACAGGGGGTACCTATAGTACCCCCCTTGTTACGTTACGCTGTTGTTACGCTTGTTACGTAACATGTTACGGTGAACGTAACCTGTACGTAACTATTTAGCTGTTTCGAAAGGCTTGTTACGGTTGTTTGTTACGGTGCCTGTTACGCACCTTGTTACGCTGTTTATGTAAAGTTTATTTGCCGGTAAGTATCCACTTATCACCCCGTTTTGAAAACGTATCGCCATATCGGTTACAAGTTGTGCGTGTAGTGCTTTCAGTAATGCCGACTTCGGTTGCAATCTCTGTTGTCGTCATAGGCCCGTTGCTTACTATTAGGTTCACAATACGTGCCTTTAACGTCATATTATCGGCAGGTGACGTGAAACTGATTGCATCATTTCGTGTTATCAGCGTTCTATCCGGCTTATACTCAAAACTGAATCCCAGCGGGTCCAGCTTTGCGCCCAGGTTGCACTTGTAATGTATCAGTGCAATATCGGCCCTGCTATTGCCGTTTTCCTGTGCCTTCCTTACTTCAAAGATGTTTGAAGGTGCCGTTGTGAAGTAAACTGATCCTATTGGTGTTTTCTTGCCTTCCTCTGTCTTTGAAGTATGCGTTATTAGCAGCGATGTTACAGGCAGTGTATGAAGCGCAGCTGCAAAGCGGGTGGCTGTTTCACTTGAGTTTAATTCCCCGGCACAGGCAATACCAACACTATCAATTACTACCAAATCGTACTTGCCCTCTTTGATAATCCTTAACAGGTTGGCTATGTCATCGGCAAAGGGTATGTAGCAGCGCCGGTATGCTATCGGTACCGCCGCCACAGCCAATCCTTTACAGATAGCTGTTAGCCTTGCCTTGAATGACTTTTCAGACCGTTCGTAATCCAGGTACAGCGGATTAGCCGCTTTGACATTCAAGCCAAAAGGATTGTTTGCATATGGCAGCCTTGCCAGCACACACAAAAACAATGCCATGTACGACTTACCGCTTTCACCGGGGCCAAAGATAACATTGCTTTCGCCCTCGTATAGCAGTGGTTCTATCAGGTATTTAGGTTTGATCGCTTCCGGGTCATCTAAATCCCCCCATATCTCTTGTACCGGCTCGCCCGCTGTAAAGGTTCGTATAACTTTGAAGCAAATTGCTTCAATGGTGTATTCCCATTGTACAGATTGATATTGCCATGCTATGGCCCCCAGCTTCTTTTCAAGAAACTTGCTTAAATCGCTGCGTGTCTTCACTGACATTAAGTTTATATTTTGATAGTGCAGGGTACGTACTGGTTTAATTGTTTCGATAAGCAGCTGACCGGTTAGGTCACTGCTGGACTTGTGCTGCCGCAACTGGGTAAATATGAAGCACAGGTTAAGTAATTCACAAGCAAAAGAGTATGCCGTGCCGTTATCACTGAATACCCAATCATCAATGGTCAACTGCATTATCCGTTCCTTGATGGATTCCTCGGCTTTACAGCGTTCACTGTAGGCCTTCTGGTCGGCTATGAATTGTCGGGCCTCATCGGGTCTGCCTGTCATAACAAGTAATTCCTGGTGGCTTTGTGGCATCCGCTTTGTGTTACTCATGCTACACCCCCAAACAGGCTTAATTGTGGTGACTTTGGCTTTACAGGTGGCATAGCGCTACTTGTACCGCCGAAAGGGGTAAAAGGCCCAGTGTCACCGTCATGGTGTAGGTATTTGAATTCGATCACATACTGCGGCCCTTGCCCCCGGTTAATCCATCGCTTACGTTGGTTGAATTCCGGCACCGTGATCCAGTAACCCCTGCCGTCATCAATTTCAAAGATGATGCGCCAGTCGTCTTTATCGGCCAGGTGCTGGTTATACGTTTCTGCATCTATTGTTAAACCGGGGGGTCGTTGTAATACATGCTTTGCCTGGGTCATTTTCCGGGCAAGCTTTTCTTCCGGGTAAAGGCCCAAGATTTTGTGGTTATTGCGTTTGACAAGGATGGCGTTTGTTGCAAAATAGGAATTAGATAATTTCATTTTTCTAATAAAAAGACCCCGTTCTGCTTACGACAGACGGGGTTTCTTTTTCTCCTGAATTTTTATTCGGAAATAAAAAAGGGGATACTGTTTATGCAGTACCCCCCTGTAAAATAGATAGTTAGGCTATTTAATTCTTGCTGCTATCACCCCCTTGATCGGTGATTGCCAAGTCGGCCAAGTCGGCCACATCGACCTTCAACACCTTTGCCAGTTTCTTTGCCATTGCCGGCCACAGGCGCATCCTCTCGTTTTCCACTGCGGATAGCAGGCTTTGGCATACGCCCGCATCCTGGGCCAGTTGGCGCTGACTGATTCCCTTATCCAGTCGCATTTGCTTGATTTTAGTCACGTAGATACCTCCAATTATTTATTTTTGGGTAATAAAAAAGCCGCTGGCGCTTTCACCAACGGCTATACTCACAATAAACTAATTCTAATTAATTGTTCTTCGTGGACACAAAACTTATATTCCCCATCCTCTGTCACTTTTATTCTAACATATATGTCAATGGTTATATAACTTTAACCGGATAACAAATTGTCAGGTTACTTCAAGGCTGTAAAAGCCGCTTCTGTATCAAATGAATGTCACGCTCAATGTAACGCTTGCAAGTGTAGCTGTAACCATCGTGTAACCCCTTTTGATTTGTGGTGGTTTTAGATCCTGGTAATAACTCACACTTGAACGAAAACGAGGTAGCAAACAGGCCATATCCCTGATAAACTGCCTCGTAACAGGCATAAACCGGATATATTAACTGACGATTTACATTCAGTGACCCGTGTGCCTGATCGTAATGATAAACCTTCTCTTTTTTATAGTGTTGCAGCCAAAGGCGTCAGCGTTACCAGATAACAGTTACAGGACACGTCAGTTTCCCTCATATATCAGGATTAATAACCACCCGAAACTAACCATTTAAACCTCATTTACGAGTGATAAAATGGGCATATTAGCTATAACAAAATGGCTGATGGCATATTATTTCCCCATAATTACTTATAAAAATAATATACTTTGAAGGCTGATAACGGCTAAAATAGCGCAGAATAGGCGGATATTAAGTTTGAAATTACTTTAAAATCTCACTACGAGTTTATGCATATATAGTTGACACTTGCCCAAGACCAAGCCACTTCTGTTTGCCGCAGTATGGATTTAATATAATTCCATATAGCGAAATCTACCTGCCAGGTCTTCCTTTTTATAGGGTGGAATAAATCCCAATAAATCCCTTTTTAAGGCACGAAAGAAATGCTATTAATTCCCATGCATCCGTAGAAGCTTCTTTTTATGGGTTGAAAAACTGGAAATATTATCACTCTGATGTCTACCCCTTTTTATGGGGGTGAAATAATAGGTAATAAATACCCAAGCTACGCATTAACACGGTGTCTTTTTATATCTCATAGAATCCGGAAGGGTATCTTCAGTAACAACACAAAGCACCAAACAGACCGAGGCGGTACCCATCTAATACAATGGATAACTCAAATTCTATTAGCAATTCCACAGACGACTATACTATATAGACACTCACTATTTAAGATTCTTCGCTTGGATTCTGCCCTTTATAGGTTCAACTTGGTATTTAACTAATGGTTGCCATCTAATACGAAGTTATTGACGTTATTTTCGTACGGGCATATAATCGTCTCCTAAATCGGAGATGATGGACACGTGGAGGACATTATGCGTAATTTGATATTTGTTTTCATTCTTCTACTTCTAGTTGGATGTATTTCCACCGCAACCGAAAATTCATCGGATTCACAGAAACTCGTTATATCAAGCGCAGAAACACAAGCAACGTATTTAAATGCCGGGATAATTAATTTGCCTGAGAATGGCATCCAGGCATTAGCTGAAAGTGAAATATCAACAACCATATATAATTCAGGCGTCAATTTTGCAACCTATAATGCAGTATTGCGTGTGAATGGGGTAATTACGGATGAAAAAAAGTTGATAATTAATCCTGGCGAAGGGAAAGATGTATCATTTAAATTGAATCTACCCAAACTTGGCATTTACGAGATATCTATTGGTAATTCCAGTGTCTCTGTTGACGTTAAGGAATACGGCCTCTGTTGGATAAAAGCAAGTGACAATTATTCACAGCGATCACCTTTGGGCTATGATAGGTTTATAGCCAATAAAAGCCCGCTATTTTACCCACCTTGGAATGGCTTCGAAATCTACAGAATTTGTCTATCCTTGGACAAATATCCAATATCAACAAACAATGCAGTAGAAAAGCAGCCGGATTTGTTTATTAAAATATATACGGATCAGCCTGATACAGACATTTTATGGCAAGGTAGTGTCAGTCCGATCAATAAATTAACGTGCTCTGCGTTACCTCCATATTATAGGGAAGATAAGATGTATTTCAATAAAAAGGTTGTACCTATAGTTGGTACTGGTAGCCCTTTCTTTTTTATTGTTAGTTGTAAAACAATAATTGAACCGGGGCAGTATCTTTTTGGCTCTCATATACCTCTACTAATGCCACTTGAAGCATCTTACCCGATTTCAATCAATTGGCGAGAAAGTCAAATTGCAGGTAATTATTGTGGTCGTCCTAATGGGACTTGTTATCCAGACCTGTTAATACCACGCTATTGATATGCCTATTTGTCATTCTACTTTTCAATTATAGTTTTTATGAGTTATGTTGATTTAACGGTGATATATAAAACTTCATACTATCCTGAAAGCTGAATGACCTGGTATATCTCTGCACCATTTCAAGGCTCTCCCAGCGGCCCAATTCTTTGATTGTCATTGTATCTATCCCGGCCTTCCGCAACAGCACCGCAAAGGTACGCCGGAATGTATGAGGGTTACAGGTGATCCCGGTGCGCTTTTCAAGTCGTGCCAACATGATAGCTATGCCGGACTTGGTCATTCCCCATATATTCCCGCTGGGATTATATTCAGACAACCAGCCTTTAACGTATTTATCCGACATCACTCCAAACGGCGCGAATGCCGTCTTACGGCCTTTTCCTGACACTTTAATACAGTGACCCGGCCAGTTGATATCATCAGGTTTGATATTGGTTAATTCCGACAATCTGAGACCGCTTTCAACAAACAACGCGATGATAGCCTTATCCCTCATGTTATCTACTGCTTCAATCAATTGACCCACCTGGCTTTCATCCAATGCTGGCATGATTGGTCTTCCCAATATAGGCGCGGAGATACCACTGATGGGATTTGAAAAACCAAACTCGCTATTGAGCCACCTATAAAGAGTCTTGATTGCCCTGTAGCTGGCATGCCGGGTGGCCAATCCGTTTTGATTGGGTGGTATGGAATTCAAATAGCGTTGTATTGAGACCGATGCCGCTTTCAGATAGTTTACTTCTGAAATAAACGGCTTCAACCTGTCTTTGTAAAATTCAATGGTCTTGCCACTGACACCCATGGCCTGACGTGACTGCAAGAACAGTTGCAGGTAATCCGGGACTTTATTCTCCGGCAACAATTTATTTAGCGCTTCAAGAAATTTCAAAGAGGCCGGTTTTTCACCATTGACGACCTTCGAAATATAGGATTTATCGAAATCGGTCAACACTGCAATCTGGGCAATGGTCATTTTGTTGACCATTTTAGCTATATCCGCCTGCCTTCCAAGCAGGGTGTCGCGGGTTCGAATCCCGTCTCCCGCTCCAATCAG
>CAZZHQ010000119.1:0-7413 GCA_964654015.1 uncultured Dehalococcoidales bacterium
ATAGCCGAATTTTTTCCGCTTATATAATATTATATTGTCTATATATTCAGGTAAGTCATCCTTTTTGGAATGTTCCGCCGCTATAATATTATTACGCGATAATATATCACAGTGGCTCAAGTTTATCAAGATTTTTGCCCGCGATGCCAAGCTGCTTTTGATCAATGAGATGTTGAATCCCTGAGATCTCCTCTGTATATCCCAAAACTGCACTCTGTCCATACCAATTATTAAGCAATTCCTTGTGGCCCTCTAAAGCGGACTCGGCAACAGCATGCCTTAATAGAGCTGACTTTTCCATTGCATCCGCCTTTTGATTGAAATTAGAGGATAACCTTTCCACGATCGATTTCCCTTTGCTAATTTCAGTGTTCAAGTTGGATAAATTCTGATCAAGCTGACTCAGCGATGCAGAAGCGTTTATATCTCTTTCCAGTGAGCGTGATAAACCGCGCCCCCATTCTTCGGCTCGGCGGACTTCATCATTGAAAGTGCTCTTTAAACCGCTATGCGTATTATTCAATAAACCAGTGATTTTGGCGGCAATTCCCTTAACCTGCTGATTAGCTTTTTCTATCTCTCGCAACCTATCGATTCTTTGCTGCCTGCTCCTGTCGATGACAACCTTTGTATATTTGTATCCGCTCATTTCGCCCTCCTTGTGACTGAATGACTATAAAACAACCTGTTATTTAATCGCAACCCATAACAGAGGGTCAAGAATGCATTTAGGCAGCAATTCCTGCCTCAAAGATCCGCCATCTGGCTCGGCACCAAGGGCGGATACTATGGAAAACTCAACGCTTTTAAACCGGTTTTCCGCAAAGTTCAGGAATTGCCCTTCCCTTAATTCCTGCTTCATGAATCTTTTCAACGATTGGGAGACTTGTTTCATTTCTTTAATATGATCTTGAATTTTCATATTGCCCAGTCTATCGATCCCTCCTTCTTCCAGGTAGTTCCAGATATCCGGATACTTTTCAAACTTTGCTTTTAATTTATCGGCCTTGCTTAATACGATTATCAAATGTTGGTGCTTTGTGTTACCCTGCAAACCGGCTAAGCCTGTAACATAAGTGGATAGCAGGTCGTTCATCGTATAAGTTTCACCTGGTTTCCCATTTTTTATTTTCTCTTTTTCTTCGTCAAGATCAGATAAACTGATGATAAATAGCACAGTGCGGCTGCGGCTGACGAATTTAGCATGTTTGATCAAATGACTTGATCGTTGAAAGGCTTCTCCACTTATATCATAGAATAGAAAAAACATATCTCCGAAGGAAGGCATCTTACAGAAGCGCACTATCGTAGGTTGTGTAAAATTCATTGGAGTCATTTCGGGTAAGTGCGCTGCTTTTAGCATCTTTGCGTTCTCCTTGATTGTATCCAGGCTTTTTTCATCTATGGCAAATGTGAAAAAATTATTCCAATAGTTAGCTAATTCATTAAGCTCATAGAATAGCGACGCAAAATATACGGTTTTACCATGGCCAAGAAATCCAACAGCGCTGACCACGTTACGCGGCACCTTGGGATTGTTCGCATATTCAAGTGGGATAGTTGGGCAAGCTGGATTTGAACAGGTATAGATCTGGCTACCATTTTTGCTAACAGCTTTGATTGAGTCCTTTAACAGACAATACGGACAAAGTGTTTGATTTCCCATCTTATATGCTCCAATCACTTTTATTCTTAGCCTATCTGTTTGTGCACTTCCTGTGTCACTCATAGGGTTTCTGATACGGATTCCGCTCAGGCTACCTGGATAACTGCGAAAAATCCACACTAAGCTTACAATAGGTGCAGCAAATACCAGCGGGGCCAACCATATGTAACCACCCCTGAACCTGCTGGCAGGACGTTTCTTACCAAGATCCCAGATGCTGTCCGCCACGCAAAGCAACGTAGCCGGCAATAGGGTATATACAAGCCATTGCCAGTACCAGGGATTGAAAAAGCCCTGGCTTAGCTGCCAGATAACTACACTGCCGACGTAGACCCCAATTATCACAGACGTGAGCAAGCATAATAGCGCAATGTGCAACCTCAATATTTCGTTTTGCATGCTATCTGCTCTTATCTTTATCCATTAACTGACTTGTAAGGCGGGCAACTATAGTATCCTGCAGAATACCTGTGATGGCCATGCCGGAATTATCAAAGACCATTTCCATTTCTGCCACCTGAGTATTCACTTGTGTACCGTAATTAGAATAAATATCCGTTATGAAATGCACTTTTTGATTTGCACTTCCTCTCCAGAGCAGGTTAGCTTTCTCCGCTTTGAGGTACTGTCCATCAATGAGTACGTCCAACAATCCAAGAAGCGTCTTTATATCAGGGTCTGAACTTTCCCGTAGTTGATCAAGAGTAAACCCTGTGTAACACACGAGTGTTAATCCACGTGTTCTTAAAATTTCACTCAGCGCTGCAAGTGCCTTTGCCTGCAGCAGGGGTTCACCACCTGTATATGTAACACCTTCGATGCATTCGGTAGATAATATTCTCCGGGCAAGCTCGTCTACAGGTACGAGACATCTATTAATTAATGGCTGGAATTCAGGATTAAGGCATCCTTCACATTTAAACGTGCAACCTTGCGTCCACACCACATATCTGTTCCCCGGGCCATTCACTGCTGAGTTCCTCAACACGGCTGCGATATTTAAAACTTCCAACTTACAGCCTCTAACCCCAATTAGGATGATTAAATTTACTGCCGATGGTTGACCATTCTGAACATCGCACTATTGTATCTTGCCATAGATAAACAATCAATGTATTGTATATTGACACGGGATGGTTGCGAATGAAATGGCCTTATTTTAGATCTATTAACATAGACACCTACAAATTATTCTTGAGCCTTTTCCTATTGGCATTGATTGGATTTTTGGTATGGACAGCAATTAAGCTTTTTAATCATGACATGCCATACCCGTTCACGCCGATTACAGGCAGCATTCTATTCCTGACAGAACTCGCCTTGTTTATCTGGATAGCAAAGGAATTAAAGAGAAATGCATGGAGAAACCCTAGCTTCAAACTCATTCTGCTTTCCCTAATAGTGATTTTCCTGATTTTTGCATTTGCCGGTGTCCAACCTTTTCTGGGATATAAAGATGATATTTTCAACATTATTGGCACTCGCGTCTCCGCGCTAAAACAAGCAGCAGGATCAAAACAAAACATGCAAACAGAAAATGTTAAATGGCTCACTTTCGGGTTTTCGGCAGAAGATATCGAGAATGATGTCTTAGTTAAGGTAAATAAAGCGAGGGCATTAAACGGTCTATCAGCTTTAGTACGCAACAATTACATGGATGAACTCGCACGGCAGCACTGTGCAAATATGAGTAACACTGGGACCTTAAGCCACGACGGATTTGATGAAAGAGCAAATTCAATCACCAGTGCGCTGGGGGCTTTTAGTGTTGGTGAGAACTGTGCCGAGGGTTATTATGGCGCTGATTCATTGGTCAACGGTTGGCTTAATTCACCTGGACACAGGAAAAATATTCTTGATCCTTCTTTTAGGAGAACAGGGATCGGTTATAAGGATAAGTATGCCACTCAAATATTTTGCGATTAAATTGGGAAGTTTTCATATTAAAGTTAAAACAAGAGTACCCGTGTCTATCAGAGGTTCTGGAGAGAATATTTCTTCCAGGTTGGGAGGAGAGTGGTCAAAATGACTGAACGATTTTTCATTGAATTCCGCCCATGGAGAAATAATTTTATCAGAGAATATGCTGAAGGTGCCAATAGAAGGCTTACTAAATTAGGCAGTGAGAAAATAAATGTACCCCACATGACTTTATATGGCCCATCGGATGCGGAAGATTTAGACAAGATCGCACGAAGAGTTCGTGATATAGCCAAGGAATTTGAATTGGTTAAAGTTACCGCAGCCGGTTTCAGCTATTTTGATAATGCTGATAAAAAATGGGTTAATATACATATAAAACCCAACCAGAAACTGGAGGATTTGCGTTATAAACTACATCAAGCGTTGTGTAAGATGGCCCCACCGCAACCATGGGACGCGCAGCCCCAATATAAATTCCATGTTGCAATTGCGAAAACTACCGACGCTTACATTTTTAACAAAATACGTCATACAGTCTGGCACTGGTCACCCCCGGAAATTGAGCAATTTCTATTGCGTATTGCGATTATTAACGGGCATGGAAAAATTCATAGTGAGTATGACTTAATTCAGAAACGCCTTCTGACGAGACGCGAAGCCCTTAGTCATTGGGAGCAAAAAAAGACATTGCAGGGGCTTCGTAACTTGTTGAGTGGCCGGCAGTCTTACCAGCAACGGCTATCGATATTTGATAGAATTAACAAATTCTTCAGCTATTTATTCAGTTAATTGATTTAACCAATTATTAGTTGAGTAGATTATTTTATGAGTGCGAAGGTTTTTATTAGTCATTCCGTAAAGGATAAAGATCAGGAAGCTGCTGATATTATTTATGATTATCTAAAAAGCACCGGCCTTGAGCCTTATATGGATAAACGAGACTTGATCGCAGGAATTCCTTATCCCACACAGTTGACTCAGGCAATCAAGGAAAGCGATATTGTAGTTATAATCTTGTCAATGAATTCTGACGTTTCAGGACCTGTGCAAAATGAGATTGCATTAGCCCAAAGTTGTAATCGGAGAATAATTCCAGTTCGTATTGAGGAGATAAAGCCCCATGGACTGGCTCTTTTTCTGAGTGCGCCACACTGGCTCGATGTATTTCCAGGGCCAATCCAAAATCATCTTCCTAAACTCTTAAACGCAATAACAGGCAGGCCGCCACCGCCGCCACCGCCGGTAACACCCAACACCGAATTTCGCGCTCCAAAGAAATCCTTTGCTATTATCAAGGACTATGAGTGGCACGACATAGACTTTAGAGATTTATCTGCGTGGGTGAAAGAACGAATAGCAGTTCTGAACTCCGGCAAACAAATAGTCGCAAGAACTTTCACCTACAGACGTAATCGGAATACAGGGAAGTATCAGAGAAAACTGGGATCATAGGTATTGTATTTAATTACCGCAATTGAGCAATCTCCAAGACAGGCAGGAACTTCTAACCCTTTGTGTCCAGCCTTAGCGGTGCAGTCCAGCTCAGAGATAAACCAGATTCAGTTTTGAGAATTTAATAGAAGCACCGTATTCAGCATGATATAGTCACACAACAGCTTAATAGGAGGCATTTGGCGATGGGATTTTTAAAATTCCTTTTGGGTTGGGTATTGGGAATTGTAGGATTAGTAGGTTTGATAGGTTCACTAATCTCGGCTAACGCAATTTTTGCGATAGTATCATTTGTTGCCTTAATAGCTGGCATGTATTTAGTTCGCTCGCGTTAATGCTAATTCCCAACCCCATTGCTCTTGGCGGCATTTTAACTGTGCTACCGGTATACTTGTAACTACAGTTGGGGCACCGGGCAGCATCGGGCGGTACGGTGCAACCGCATTCTGGGCATTTTAGATCAATCATTTCACACTCCTACAAGCGTATTATTAGCGTAAACAGAGTCAGGCATTTCAAAGGTCATGGGCTGAGTAGCACAGTACCGCAACACCACCACATCTACCATTAGTGTGCTACTTGACTGAAGCTCTTTGCCGCTAAAACTTACCGTTACTGAATTGCCGGCAAATTTTATTGGGGGACTGCTCCATTCGCGCAGCCGCAGTAGATCACCGGTTTTTTTTATTGTCTAAAAAGCAAACCTGAGGTTAACAGTAATATCATTAGGTCTAACAGAATGGGCACCGGACAGGAGGCAGGGACACATTAGCGGTTATATGGATATGCCCGTGTGTATCACAGTCCAGGTTAAAAGCCGTTTTACCGAGCTTAATCCCATTTGCGCTGCTCCCATTTGCGCTGCCATTATGTGGCCTCACCTCGGCGTATTTATTACCGCAGTTAGGACATTTGTTGGAGTCCGGCGGGATGGTACAACCACAAGAAAGACATTTTAATCCGTCCATAATTCACCTCTATAAGAACTTGTCCCCATGGCTGAATTTACTATGCACGACAATGAGGTTGATTTGTTCTAGCGTTAGGTCGCTGTGGAATAACCTTTCCTCGGTTGTTAAACTGGATCGGATTGAGTGACCTGGCGTTGATGTTCCGCGTTTTGATTCCTTCGCTTCCTTTAAATTAAATAATTCCTCTTCACTGTAAGAACCTCGGTGTACAGCAGTATGACAATTGGGACATAGCCGGATCATGTTTGCTATGTCATTTGTGCCCCCCTTTGATTTAGGCACAATATGGTGGCGTTCAATGCACAAACTGAAACCACATATACAGCAATTGTGTTTTATGAACATTTGTAAGCCTCTTTCATTTTATAGCCTGTCTCCAGGGCTGAACCTTTTATGTGCCTTGATAGCGTCCTCTGTATTTAGTGCTTTTGTGTATCTCATTACCATGTCCAAGCTTGACCAGCCGCCTAAGATTTGCAGGTCCCTGATATTGCAGCCATTCCGCAGCATATTCACGGCCCATGTATGCCTGAAGGTATGAGGGGAGCATCGCTTCCCAAGTTTCAACGATTCACCGAGTCGGCTGAACACCTCGGCAACCCCACGGGAGGCCAACGGTCTCTTTTCTTCCGTCAACCAAATCTCTTCATATTTGTCCCTGCGCGTTCTCAAATATTGCCACAATGCCTTCCCTGCATTTTTACCAAATGGAACGTGCCTTTCTTTATCACCCTTACCTGCAACCTTCAATATGCCGGATTCCAAATCGACGTCCTTTAATGTCAAGCCGATGAGTTCCTTCAACCTGATGCCCGTGTCATAGAGTATCCATGTGAGGGCGCGGTTCCGCAGACCGAGGAATGAATCCCTGGACTGGGCGTTGATCATATTCTTGACATCGGCATCAGTGTAGATTGCGATGACCTTTTTTGGCAATTCCGGCGCCTTCATGTGGGAAATGGGATTTTGTATTAAATACCTTTCCGCCTCACACCAGTTAAAGAATGCTCTCAATGTACGGAAGTTAGCATGATTGACATAGGCCTTCTCTAAGTTCTGAGCCAGGCTGCCCCTGATGTCAGGCTTCTCAATTTCGTAGATCATTCTCCCCGGATAAAGTTTATCGAACCTGGTTAAATAAACCGTGTATTGTTCTATAGTACGCGGCGATTTCCTTTCTAATTTCTTATCCATGAGGAAGTCTTTGATCGCCTCGGAGACAGAAATCTTCCGAGTCAGTTGCGCTAAAACAGGTTGAGTAATCGTAATGCCTGATTTATCAGTTGCGTTAGAGAGTTTTTTGCGGGAAAAATCTACCATACTTCTGCCTCATCTTTGTGATCGTGTTGTGTAGCTGTTAAATGGTAGGCCGTACAGGAATCGAACCTGTGACTAACTGAT
>CAZZHQ010000120.1:0-7397 GCA_964654015.1 uncultured Dehalococcoidales bacterium
ACGGAGATGGCGCAGGCCCCTTTGGATGCCAGGGCATCGGCCTTTTTCGAGCCTTCCGTAATCCACAAAGGAACCTGGGGATTTCCTATCGCTTTCTGGGATCTCGGCGGGCAGTCGAGCCGATTCGAGGAGCCAGTCGGAGACTCGTACTTGACCGGTTTGCCGCGGCCGTTCGTCCGGGGACGGTCAGGCCGGAACTGGAACCCAGCCTCTTTGCCGTCTACCGACCAGAGAGGGATAAGGATACCGGGAGCTCGCTGCTGGGCGGGCGTAAAGCCCAGTTTCTCGAGTTCTGACTTGCCCAGGAGGCTACGGTATCCTCGCTCCTTGATAATGTCGACACTGATTCCGCTCCCCTCAGTGAGATGGCGGGAATGATCGGCGAGGAGCTCCGGGAAAGCCTCTGAAAAGACGGAAATGGCGTCACTTTCTTGGTGCATGTTCTTCCCCTAACTGGTTTTCTTAGCAGCCGCAGTAGCGGTCCACAGACTGGCAAAAGTGAGAAAGCATATCCGCGGTGAACTTTATCGGCGGCACCGGGGGATCGAAGTCCAGGATTCCGACCTCAAGATGGTAGTTCTTTTCAAACCAGTTGGCGATCTGGGTATCTTGGACTTCGAAGTGCCATATCTTGCTTTTTGTCCTGGCCCAGATATCGAGAAGCTCCTCATCGTGGCGGACGGAGTGATCGGTCGGTAAAGCACGGGTCTTACCAACATCTATCGCTTTCTTGGGCCATAGCTTAGTCCTTCCCGGCCGGGAGACTCTTACAACCACAAATATTCCCTTTATCGGCGACATCTTGGCCTCCTTCAACATTAAAATCACTATTATTACCCAGTAATCCTTCTCGCCTGCCTATGGTTACGGCCAGTTCCAGAAGAGTGCGTAGCCTTGTTCTCACCATGGGATTGTTTTCAACCGGCGGCGCTTCCTGTGTCCTTGGGGTATCTTTCTCGCGTAATGTCATGGCTTTCCTCACAGGCATGAGTATTATTGTCACTGCTAGTGGTTAACCGTATTACTATCAGGAGGTATAAAAAAATAGCGGGCTACCGCGCGTCTCACCAGGGTGCTGA
This sequence comes from uncultured Dehalococcoidales bacterium, assembly GCA_964654015.1. GTDB lineage: Bacteria > Chloroflexota > Dehalococcoidia > GIF9 > AB-539-J10 > JAUUZT01. The sequence continues at coordinate 1,080 of CAZZHQ010000120.1, forward strand.
CATCGGTCCGCTCCATCGCGGCTATCTTTTTCAGCTCTTTGTAGTCGTCCCGTGGAAACAACACCCTGATGGAAACCTTATTCTGTCTCGGCGTATTAGGCTTACAAGTATCCATGATTTCCTCCTGCGCTATATAGTAACGATATTACGATTGCATGACCGCCTTGTCAAGGCAGTAATGTCGCTCTGATATTACCACAAACAAGGCTGATATTACGCTCATAGCTTCCTTGAACTACCTATAAATAAGGTGACAAGGAGTGCTTGACAAGCCTGTTTAGTGGTGATATGATTACCATAGTGCACAGTATTCTGAGAGGAGAAAACAGTAATGACAGTAACCCTGGCCCAGTTGACCAGAGCCGCCCGAAGACGCTTGGGTGATATGACGCAAGGCGACCTTGGTAAGGCAGCCGGCACAAGCCTGGAAAATGTAACCGCTATTGAGAACGGACGTAACCTTCAACCCAGCCCAGAACTTATTGCCGGTCTTTCCTCAGCGCTGGATCTGCCGGTGGAAGATATCTATGCGGCCATAGCCGGCACCCTCGATGATTATCCCTGGGAAAAGCCGAGGGATATCGATCTGAAGGACGCCGAACTGGAGCTGATGTTCCGGCAGGTAGACAGCCTGCTGGAGGGGGAGCCAAAGGATCGGGTGAAGTCCTTCATCCGTTTTACCCTCAATGAAGAAAGACGGAGACGGAAGCAGGAAAAGGAAGAAAAGCAGAAGAAGTAGCGTACAATGAATTGCGAGACGATGGAGATTGAGAATGAGCAGGCTGGCAGCAGAGAAAGCGAGAGAACTACACAAACGTCACCCGAATATATCTATACCGGTGGATATGGAGAAGATGGCGGAAGCGGAGGGTTGTGAATTGATTGACTGGCCCTTTCTTAAGCCAGTCAAGGAGGTCAAGCAAGGTCGCTGGATCGGTATTGCACAAGGGATAGGGGCGAGAGAAAGGCGACACCTGATTGCTCATGCTCTGGCGCATCATCTGCTGCACTGCGGTAATCAGCTTTCTTTTCACTCCCAGCAGCAGGAAATGCCGGCAAGGCAGGAGCGTGAGGCGGAAGCATGCGCGGCTCATATCTTGATGCCCGGGGCGGAGATGGACAGGGTAATCGACCTATCAGTCTGGGAGATCGCTGAGTATTTTGGAGTGCCTGAGGAGCTCGCGTGCCAGAGAATCGGTGAATTTGCTACTGAGGAAGAAGTCTATCATTGGCAAATGACGAGAGAAGATAAGTTCATTGTATAGATTCACGTCAGGAGGGATCGTATGTCTAAGGAAACCGGTGGTAAACAGTTACGATGCTGTGTGTATGCCCGGGTGTCTACCGATGAGCAAGCGGAGAGAGACCTTTCTATCCCTTTTCAACTAGAGAGGTGTCGCTATCATGCCCAGGGTAAGGGGTGGGAAGTAGTCAGTGAGTATGTTGATGCTGGCGAGAGCGCCAGAACAGATAAGAGACCGCAATTCCAAAAGATGATCGGGGCAGCCAGGACTAAAGCTTTTGATATTATCCTGGTACACAAGTTTGACAGGTTTGCTCGTAATGACTATGACTTTATTGTCTATGAGAAGGAGCTTGAGGACCTGGGGATAACTGTAGAGAGTGTTAGCGAGCCGGGTGATGCCTCTACTCCAGCCGGCTATATCAGCCGCAGGATGATGCAAGTAATAAGCACCTGGTATTCCAAGAACCTTGCTATCGAAGTCAAGAAGGGCCTACAAAAGAAGGTAGAGAATGGCGGCTGGCCTAAACAGGCACCTTTCGGCTATATCAACAAACATGACAAGACTTCGGCCTGGATAGAAGTTGACTCCAAGAATGGGCTGTTTGTAGCCGAGGCTTTCAAAGAGATGGCAATCGGGAAGTGGACATTGCAGAACTGGGCAGAGGAAGCATATTCAAGAGGCTATCGAAGTAAGTACGGCAACCAGATAGCGAGGTCAAAGTGGAGTGATATCTTCCATAACCGTTTCTACCTTGGAGAGACTTGGGTCAGAAAAGGTGACGTGCCAATTAAAGGGGCTCATAAACCACTGGTAGATGAAGATACTTTTACTCAAGTCCAGCAGGTCTTAAGACAGCATGATAAGAATAAGCAGCGTACTAAACGGCATAAGTATCTATTGCGTGGGTTAGTGCATTCTATGGATGCTGACAGTTCCTGCTGGGCAGAGACAAATAATAAGAAAAACATAAGCTACTACCGCAGTCGTAAGAAGGTAAATGGCAGCCAGGTCTTCTATAACAGCCGAGATATCGAGGATCAGCTCCCTGCTATCTTCAAGGACATTACAATCACTAAGAAAGCCCGCCAGAATCTACGCAAAGAGCTAATAGCTCTATTTGAAGCAGAAGTCAGCGGTGACGGTGAGCTAAAGAAAGCGGAAACTCGGTTAGCCAAGCTGGAAAGGATGGGAAAGAACCTGCAGCGACTGGTAATTGAGGAGCAAATATCATTTGAAGATTTTAAGGAGCATCGCTCACAGATTGAGGCTGAGAGATCAAGGCTTAAAAACACGGTTGACTCTATCAGACAACGACAGCATCTAGTGCAAGCCGACTTTGAAGTCGCTCTTGAGCTGGCTACCCAGCTAGACTTTCTCTTTGAAAAAGGTACTTTTGATGAGCGGCGATTAATCTGTGAGACAGTGTTTAAGCGTATCTACGTAGAGGAAGGTAGAGTGACTAGGGCGGAACTCAACGCGCCTTTCGCTCTTATCGCAGCCAGCGCTAAAGGTTCGGGAGCTGTTACGAGTGGTGGGCCTTGGGCAACTTGACTCCCAAGGAGTTCGCCGAGGCTGCTGGAGTGGTTAGATGAAACCGTTAAGAAACCGAAAAAGTCGCATACTACTTGAACCTAAAAAAGGGGCAACTCCATGACGATTTGTTACTCATTATTGATTGACTGGATGTTATAGATAAAAGTCTCTCAATCTGGGTGCGACCTGGAGAAGATCAAATCCCGTCTCCTCATTCGGAACACGAACCGCGCCTGATTCCAGTATCTCATATAGAATTGCTTCTCCGACTATCCAAGTAGTCACGCCGGGTCGCAAACAGCCAGTGGTGGTTTTTCCAGACCTTCCTAGTGCAGCATGTATGTGTAATATAGGTTTGCCTTGCTCATTTGGAGCAATTACCCCTACGCCGACAATTTCATGTGCACCATCAAGGGGGACTAGCATTGGTTCAGGAGGCATTTCATCTGAGCATCGGGGGCCAACCACCACTTGACCATTTTTAATGCCACCAATGATGATAACCTCTCCCATCGAAATCTTCATTTCTTTTGCGAAATCCTCGATGCAGTCAGGAATGACATCACCATCTTCGAGCCTAATAACGAATACTCGTCCAAAGCGTCCTTCAGATGCTTTCATAGGAGACCTCCCTGATTCTTCACTAAGGAATACTTTATGGGTGCATGCTATCTTTGTCAAGCTATTTAAGTGTTCCTGGATAGATGGACATAGACAACGGAATATATCAATACCTCTAATCGATTGACAACCGTTGCACAATCTGGCATTTTGTTTACAGTAAGAACCGTTCGTAACTTGTCATGCTGATGTTTGTCCAGTGGCAATAGTTTTCACAGTCAATCCTATCAAAAAGCTTCTAGCAAAGTAAATTAAACACCCTTTGATGTGTCTCCATTATCCCTAACTGTTGACATACCTATCATGCCTGACTATACTCAAATTATATTACTTTAGAAATACCAACGTGAGTGAGAAGTATTGTACCGGAGCTTCTGGGAAGTTAGAAGATACTCTAAAAGCTTCGGCCCGGATAATGGTTTTCACAAATAGAATAGGATAGATAGGATGAGTAAGTTCGATAGGATGAATATGGAGCGGAGGTCATCCGCAGTAACGCTTTCTGATATGGAGATATTTATCTTCCCTGAGTTGATGTACAGTTTGGTCCTGGCCAATATCATGTCGCCGCGGATATGGCTATGGCGTGACAACCAGTGGTTTGCCGGTCTAGAAGGAATGAGCCCTTACCGCCGCGTCTCGAAGTTGAAACAGTATATTATGGACAATTATATCTTCAACCTTGATCTTGAGACGTGGGGGCTTACCACCAAGGAGCGAGAACTAGCAAGGTTTAGCGATTTTATCAGTGAGGATACACTTAAGCGGTCGAATGCGTTGTTCGGGTACGAGGGTGATAAATACTACTTTGATATAGACATTCGCAACCAATTTGGGCTGGATAAGTTTAATGCCAATGTCATTCCTTACTGGAAGACCGAAACGGTCGAGGCGATGGATGCCTTCCGTTTTAAGCCAAACTATGAAAGTGGTGCGGGCGAGTGTGTCTCCTTAGCAGCACTGTATGCGGCAGCACTCTTTATCGTGGCCAGAATTCCGCTCGAAGATATCTATTTGATGGCGACACCGTTGCATTCCCAGAACTTCATAGATTTAGATGAAGGAATTCTAACCAATAACCGCCGGCTGGTGACTAAGAGCATGTGGTTCAATGGTACTGCGCTGTCCGCACAGGCACGTCGGGCGTTGGAGAACGAGGCAATTACAATTGTCGCCCACCCGACTGGTTATGTTCACACCATCTATGATATGGCGACTATGGATGAGAAGTACTACGCTCACTTTGTCAAGCGGCTGCGAAGCTATCTGAGGGCCTCGTTTGACGATAAGACTATTGTTAACTTCTTGAGGCACAGCCGTGACCTTCAGAAGTGCTTTCAGGTCAGATGGCCGCTGCACGGAGTAGATAACTACATAAGCGCTGAGAGAGTATTTGCCTATGAGCACGGCAGTCCTTATCGTATAAATGATAGAACCAGAGATAAGCTGCTGGCCGAGATTGATGTTGAGGAATTTCAAGTTGCCCCACTGCGAGATCGTATTATCATTGACGAGCTTGAGAGTCTGGTGCGGGAGAAGAACATGAAGTGTAATACTCCGGATGATCTGGCCTTGCTTAAAGCAAAACTTGCTTCCGATTGCTTGGAAGCGCAGGTTGCTTTGGAGAGGCTGACGAAGTTCTGTAATACCGAGCCCAGGCTCCCCAATGCGGAAGCGAAGAATTTTGTCTCTGGTGAGGAACCTCTAGGAATCAGTTTTGAGATGAAACGGGAGGAAATTATTCACCGGATGGAGGGTATCCGAGGAGGTAACGATACTGCCGATATAGCGTTCTATGCCTATCGTGACCTGAACTTTACCGAACCGTGGCCATTCCTGGTTGCTGCGATGCAGCGTAACCCGGTTTCCATTGGAGGTGCGAGAGAGCTGGGGAACGACGACCTGAGGCGGGAGATAGGAGCGATGCCTGATGAATCGATCTATGACGGGCCAGGACGCCTTGCTCAGCCCGATGAGGTGTGGAACTACGGCCGCGGCGACGGCCTCGAGAAGTCTGTGCTTCTCGCCAATATTCTGCACAGCCGGATGCCTGGTAAAGAGATGGCTATTGAAGTATATCCGAATAGGGCCTGTCTTAAAGTCGGCCAAGATGCGTACGATTTTCCCTCCCGGAAGGGGCTCAAAGAACAGTTCTGGTCTTTATCCATCTACGCAGAGCTGAATTGGGGGCGAGGCTAGAGCAGGCAAGAGAGACCGAGGCTAACATGGAGCCTATAGAGCGGTTCTGTGAACTGGTAAGGCAAAACCTCGGCGAGTTCACCTTTGAGGATAGGCGGCTGGCTCTGGAGGCTCTCATTATCAAAGTATGGGTTGACGGCAACAATAGAGATTGAGGGAGCCATACCGATAGCCGAGGTGGCATTCAATCCATTGCCCCAAGATGTTTCGAGTAGAGAAAGCTTGAAGCCAGCATTGCATGTATCAGGGTTAGCGAAGTGGCTGGGTATCTGTGAACAGATGTTTAGCCTTGCTACTAAGGAAACAGATACCCTAGGTAGCTGAGCGTCTCTGCTAAGGCATCAGAATCGGTCTTAGGCTATAACCATTGAGTATTGGACAGAGGTAATCAGAGAGCACGGATTAATTATGGTACCCCTTACCTTCCAATCGCGCCAAATTTCAAGATGGGGAATTATCTTCGGCTTATAAAACGATGCGCTATCAGAATCCTTTACCATTATGCCATGACTCTCAACAATAATTTTGCCACCGACCCGTTCCCATTTTGACGGCTCTGAATGCGGCTTAACTATGTACTTCTTACTTGCCTCAAGATAAGTTTCCTCATGCACTGTCATGAACTGTGTTGCTCTCTTTCCTTAATGCTTAAGCAGATAAGCTTTTATACTCCACACCATTCTACGATGAATGAAGCTAGGACCTTGGTGCAATCTAT